>NZ_JBDLAK010000026.1:0-62417 GCF_039748055.1 Burkholderia sp. RS01 | reverse complement strand
GACGCCCTTCTGGTAGGTGGTGTAGGGCAGCAGCAGGGCCAGGAGGATGACGGAGCCGACGTAGAACACGGCGATGCGGAAGACCACGGAGTTGATGGCCTTGGGCATGATCTTTTCGGGGTTTTCGGTTTCGCCGGCGGCGGTGCCGACCAGTTCGATGGAGGCGTAGGCGAAGAGCACGCCCTGCATCAGGATGATCATGGGCAGGATGCCGTTGGGGAAGATCCCGCCGTTGTCGGTGATGAGGCTGAGGCCGACTTCCTGGCCGTCCACGGGGGTGCCGAAGATGACGAAGTAGGTGCCGATGAGGAGGAACGCGACGAGGGCGGCGACTTTGATGATGGCGAACCAGAATTCCATTTCGCCGAAGACCTTCACGGAGACGAGGTTCAGGCCCAGGACGACGATCAGGGCGGTCAGGGCCCAGGCCCATTGCGGGACGTCGGCCATCCAGGGGACGTATTTGCCGAAGAAGTTCATGTAGAGGGCGGCGGCGGTGATGTCCACGATGGTGGTGGTGGCCCAGTTGATCCAGTAGAACCAGCCGGCGACGAAGGCGGCCTTCTCGCCGAAGAATTCCCGGGCGTAGGAGACGAACGAGCCGGATGACGGGCGGTGCAGGATGAGTTCGCCGAGGGCGCGGAGGATCAGGAAGGCGAAGAAGCCGCAGACGGCGTAGGCGATGACGAGGGAGGGGCCGGCTGCGTTGAGCCGGCCGCCGGCGCCGAGGAACAGGCCGGTGCCGATGGCGCCGCCGATCGCGATCATCTGGATCTGCCGCGGTTTCAGGCTCTTGTGGTAGCCCTTGTCTTCGGCGTGAAGGAGAGAATCCGAAGCGTGGGCGTGGCCGCCGTCGGCCTCGTGCTGGGCAACCTCGTCATTGGGGTTGTTGGACATGGGTGATCCTTTCGACCGGTTGAAGATCTAACTGGGGTGGAACAGGAAAGTGCAGGGACCGGATCTAGAAAACAGACCATCCGGTGCGGTCGGACAGATCAGCGAGGGCCGCCGAGCCCGCCAGGGAATTGCCCTTGGCGTCCAGCCGCGGGCTCCAGACGCAGATGGAGCACTCGCCGGGGACGATTACCAGGATTCCGCCGCCCACCCCGCTTTTGCCGGGAAGACCGACGCGGTAGGCGAACTCACCGGCGGCGTCGTACATACCGCAGGTGAGCATGATGGACCCGATGCGCTTTGCCTCGCTCCGGGAGACGACAGGGCCGGTTGCTCCGTGCCCGCCGCTGGCAAGGAACAGGCCGGCCTTCGCCACCTCGACGCAGCTCATCATGATGGAGCACTGCCGGACGTAGTTCTCCACCACGGCCTCGGCGGGCCGGTGCAGGTTGCCGAAGTTCTTCAGGAAGTGGGCCAGGGCCAGATTGCGGCTGCTGTTGGCCAGCTCGTTCTCCGCCGCCACCTCATCGATGAACGGTCCCCGGCCACTGAGCTCCCCCGCCTGCCCGCGGAGGAACCGCAGGACATGCCCTGCAGAGTCAGCGAACTTCCCCATCACGTGGTCGGTCACCACCAGGGCACCCGAGTTGATGAACGGGTTCCGGGGGATCCCGTGCTCCACTTCAAGCTGCACCAGGGAGTTGAACGATGTCCCTGACGGCTCACGAAGTACGCGGGTCCAGAGCGCACCGGGATCGTCGGCGCGGAGCGCCATGGCCAGGGTGAAGACCTTCGAGATGCTCTGGATCGAGAAGGGCAGGTCGGCGTCGCCGGAACTGAACACGTCCCCGGACGTGGTGGCCACCGCAATCCCGAAACGGTCGAACGGCGGCGCTGACAGGTGCGGGATGCTGGCGGGAACTGATCCTGCTTCACTTCGGGGCCGGTGGTTGCGGACGATCTCGTCCAGGACCAGGTTAAGAGGCGGCGAATCGAGTGCTGTCATCATTTCTTGCCCAGGTGCTCCTTATGCTTGCCGGCCCACTCCTGGATATGAAGGAGGGCGACCAATGAGTGGTGGGGATCGCTGAAGTTCAGGCCGGTAACGCGGCTGGCCTTGCTGATCCGGTAGTAGACGGTGTTCTTGTGCAGTTTCATCCGCTTTGAGCATTCGGCCACATCCAGCGACGCCTCGAAATACGCCAGCAGGGTTTCGGCCAGTTCGCCGTCGTCGCGGAGGAGGGCCCAGAGGCTGCGGTGGCGAAAAGCCGAGGCGGTGAAGCTCTGAAGTGCTTCGTGAAGGAGGATGTCCACCTCGAAGTCGTCCACGGTGGCCACGGCAGCGGTGCCTGACCGCCGCATGCTGCCGAGCAGTGCCTCCGTTTTGGCGGTCACGGAATGAATCGAGAGCAGATCCGGGGCGATTGGTCCCACTGCGGCGAAAGGACTGACACCCAGATGCCTCCCGGCGTCCCGGACGATCGCTTCGGCGAGGCTACGAATTCCGGCCTCGGCGTTGGCGGACTGGAGCGCCGGGATGATGACGGCGGTGTCGCCGTTGAACTGCCCCACTATGGCTGACGGTTTGTAGGCTGCCGCATGGATTGACGCCAGGTTGGCGAGCTCACCATGTTTGAGGGCCGCATCGTCGTGCTGGGCCTCAGCGGCAGACATTCCCAGCAGGATCAGTGCCGAAGGACGGTCCGCGGGGATCTTCTCGCTATGCGCACTTGCGGCGGCCTCCGCCGGGCCCGAAAGGATCCGCGCAATGCGGTCCTGGCGCATGTGCACCGACTGCTGGTTGCGGTGGCGGATCAGCTCGGCTGACACCCGAGCGGCCGATCCGGTCAGGACGTAGTCGACGTCCGCGCCGAAGCCGTCCCCGGTTTCCTGCAGCCAGATGTACCCCATGATGCGGTCGCCGGCGAACAGGGTGATGGCGACGCGCTCCCTCAGCCCGTCCTGCGGCCGGGCCGGAACCCTGACCGGCAGGCGGGTCCGGTGCAGTTCGCGGTAGGCGCCAAGATCCTTGAGGAGCAGCTCGTATTTCCGCGGACCGCGGCGCGCAAGGATCGATGCCTTGCGGAGCTCGTCGATGTCATTCGTCACCGTGGAGTAGGCCAGGACCTTGTTGGCGGCATCCTCGATCACCACATGGCTCGAGGTCAGGCGGGCCGTGGTCTGCGCGATGGCGAACAGGTCCTCCTCCAGCAGCGTCAGGACTTCGCTCTGGTAGCTGCGCGGCGTGATCCGGTCCTTGGCGATGGACAGCAGCCGGTCCCAGTCCGCGGCCGGATCCACCAGCAGGAGACCGGTTCCGGCAGCCCGGAGCAGCTCTTCGGCTTCCCCCAGTTCGCCGGGGCCGCCCTTGACGGCCAGCACCAGCGGAGGGTTTTTCAGAAGGCGCCGCAGCGCCGGCAAAGCGGAGCGTCCGCGGACCCCGATGAGCAGGACAAACGCGGCCCCGCCGTCGGACGTCTCGTCGTCGGCGTCAACGATCAGAAAGCGTTCGATAGGCGTTTCGGCGCGGTCCGGTCGAAGAATGAGGCTGGCGAAACCCAGAGGGAGATCCGACAGGATGTCGTCCACTGTAGCTGCGGCCATGGGCTTCCTTGCGTTGATACCCGTCCGGACGGCTCTGTCCGGTCACCCAATGCTATCGACAGTAAATCCCGGAATGTATGGATCCCAGCCTAAAACCAGCCCTCCGTTTTCGGTCCCGGAACCAATGCGCACCAGTACGGGCGGGCGGGGATTGACACCCTTCCCGCGCGGCCATAATCTACAACCAAATGGTTGTAGATCAGCTTAGCGATGCCGAACTCGACCGCCTCTTCCAGGCGTTCGCGGACACCACCCGGCGGGACATCATGCGCCGGGTGGCGGTGGAGGAGTATTCGGTGTCCGGCCTGGCGTCCCTCTACGCCATGAGTTTTGCCGCCGTCCAGAAGCACGTGGCGGTGTTGGAGCGCGCTTCCCTGGTCACCAAGGAAAAGCGCGGAAGGGAGCAGATCGTGCGGGGCAGCCGTGAAGGACTGCAGAAAGCCCGGCGGCTGCTTGACGAGTACGAGGCGATCTGGCGGCAGCGCGCCGAGCGGATCGCTGACATCCTCGCTGAAGAATAGGAAGGGTCCGGCAATGACGGTTATCAGTTCCACGAAGAGCGCAGAGACGCTCAGCTTCACCCTTGTGGCCGAGTTCGACGCCGACGTCGAGCGGGTCTGGCAGGTCTGGGAAGACCCGCGGCAGCTTGAGCGCTGGTGGGGCCCGCCCACCTGGCCGGCCACGTTCGTGAAACACGAATTCACCCCGGGCGGAGAGGCCAGCTACTACATGACCGGCCCCGAGGGCGAGAAGGCCGGCGGCTGGTGGCGCATCACCGCCATCGAGGCTCCGCGCCGCCTCGAATTTGACGACGGTTTCGCCGACGACGACGGCGCTCCGGTCGAGGCCATGGGCACCACGCATGCGACCGTCACGCTTGAGGACCTCGGCGGCCGCACCCGGATGACCGTCCTGTCCACGTTCGAATCCGAGGAACAGATGGGCAAGATGATCGAGATGGGCATGGAGGACGGCATGAAGGAAGCCGCCGGCCAGATCGACGCCCTGATCGCCGAACATTCCCGCGCCTGACCGGCACGGCGAACCTGCGGTAGGAACGCGGAAGGCAAGCGGACGACGGCGGGACCTCCCGCCGTCGTCCGCTTGCTGCGTGTGCCTCCGGCCTAGAAGCTCCTGGCGTTCGCGAGCACCGGGAGTTTTCCGCGAACTTCCGCAATGACGGCCGGGTCGATGTCGATCACGGCCAGCTCGGGCTCGCCGCCCAAAGTAACCAGCGGGGAGCCGAGCGGGGAGATCACGGCGCTGTGGCCGATCCCGGTGGGGGCGGCACCTGCGGACGGCAGGCCGATGCTGGCGGGATCGCCCTGGCCGCAGGCCACCACAAACGTGGTGCTGTCCACGGCACGGGCCCGGACCAGCAGGTCCCACTGCTCAGCCTTTCCTTCGCCGGCGCCCCACGAGGCGCAGACGATGTTGACCTGGGCCCCGGCTTGGGCGTTGGCCGTGAAAAGGGCGGGGAAGCGCACGTCGTAACAGGTGGCGAGGCCAATCACCGTGCCGTTGAGTTCAAAGGTCACCGGTGACGTGCCGGCATCTACCGAATCGGACTCGGCGAAACCGAAGGCATCAAAGAGGTGGATCTTGTCGTAGGACGTTTCGATGCCCGGGCCGGTGACCAGCAGGGTGTTCCGCACACGGCCGCCGTCGCCCGGGGTGAACATCCCCGCCACGATGGCGATGTCCAGCTCGCCGGCGATGCTGCGGACGGCAGTTGCCCACGGTCCGTCCAGCGGCTCGGCGATGTCCGCCAGACTGTTGCCGAAGGCGCGCATCGCCGCTTCCGGGAATACGGCCAGCTCGGCTCCGGCGGCTTTGGCGCGCGTGGCGTATTCTCGAATCAGCTCCAGGTTGGCGGCCGGATCGGCTCCGGTGATGATTTGGGCCACTGCTAAACGCATGGAATTACTCCAGTCTGTTGTATACATAATGTATGCGAAAAAGTTCGGGGACGGCGGCGTCCGGCCGCGAGAAGGCGTACGCGTACCTGCGCGAAAACATCCTGATTGACCCGGAGGTGCAGGGGAAGTTCCTGAACGAGCAGGAACTGGCTGCCGAGATCGGCGTCTCGCGCACTCCGGTCCGGGAGGCGCTCCTGCTGCTCGTCTCGGACGGCCTGGTGGAACTGATTCCGCAGCGCGGAGCCTATGTTCCCCCCATAACCGGCCGGGAAATGTCCGAGCTCATGGAACTGCGCGGAGTCCTCGAAAGCCACGCCGCCCGCCTGGTCATCGAGCAGCGCAGGGTCCCGGCCGAGACGATGCAGGAGACCCTGGACCAGCAGTCCAAGCTTCCGGAAACCCTGAGCCCGGACGCAGCGCGGGAGTTCATCCGCCTGGATACCCTCTTCCACCAGCAGCTCATTGATGCTGCGGGAAACGAACTCATCTCCCGCACCTACAGCAAGCTCCATGTGCGGCAGATCCTGGTGGGCGTATCCGCGCTGTTCCGCACCGGCGGCCGGCGCGGGGAGGTGTGCGCCGAACACCAGGACATCCTCGATGCCCTGGTGTCCGGAGACGCGGCGGAGGCGCAGAAGGCCATCGACCATCATCTGGCCGTTACCCGCGACATCCTGCTCCGCACCTAGGTCCCGCTCACTTGGAATCTGCGGCGCCGGACGGCTGGGGTGCTGCGGCGGTTCCTTCCAGCAGCAGGCGGTAGTCCGCGTCCTCTACGGTGTCGTTGTCCCGGCCAAGGGCCAGCCCCACCAGGGTGACGGCGGCGGCCACGGCGACGTAGATGGCCACCGGAATCCAGGTGCCGAACTGGGACAGCAGGAGCGTGAACATCAGTGGGGCGATGGCACCGCCGATTACGCCGGCGAACGTGTAGGCCAGTGAGCTGCCGGTGGAGCGGAGCCGCGGCGAGAACTGCTCCACGATGAAGGCGGCCTGGGGGCCGTACATGAATGAGTGGGCCATGAGGCCGAGCACGATGCCCACGATCAGCATCGGTTCGTTGTTGCCGCCCAGGACGCCGAAGAAGATGAACGTCCAGACGGCGCCCGCCACGGCGCCGATGCCGTAGACGCGGCGGCGGTTGAAGCGGTCGGAGACGGCGCCTGCCAGCGGGATCATGAACAGCTGGAACGCGGAGCCGACCAGGACGGCGGTGAGCACCTGGTTGCGTTCGTAGCCGAGGGTCTGGATGCCGTAGGTGAGGGTGAAGACGGTGAACAGCGCGTAGAGCACATCCGGTCCCACGCGGCACAGGATGGCCGCGATCAGCGGACGGAGCTCTTTGCGGAAGACCTCCTGGACCGGGGCGTGGGGCTGCTCGCCGTGGGCCTGGATGGCCTTGAAGATGGGAGTGTCTTCGAGCCGGAGCCTGATCCAGAGGCCGAATCCGACCAGCAGGGCCGATACCAGGAACGCGATGCGCCAGCCGAAGGAGAGGAACTGCTCCTCGGTCAGTGCCAGCGTGAGGACCGCCAGGGCGCCGTTTGCCAGCAGGTTGCCTGCCGGCGGACCCACCTGGGCCGCAGAGGCCCAGAAGCCGCGCCGGTGGGGATCGCCGTATTCGCTGGAGAGCAGGACGGCGCCGCCCCATTCGCCGCCCACGCCCACGCCCTGGCCGAACCGCAGCAGGACCAGGATGATGGGGGCGGCGATGCCGATGCTCGCGTAGCCGGGCAGCACGCCGATGAGCACGGTGGCCACACCGATGATCATCAGGGTGGCCACCAGGACCTTCTTGCGGCCGATGCGGTCCCCGAGCCGGCCGAAGATGATGCCGCCGACCGGGCGGGAAACGTAGCCCACCGCGTAGGTGGAGAAGGCCAGGATGGTGCCGGTCAGGGGATCGGATGACGGGAAGAAGACGACGGGAAATACGACGGCGGCCGCCGCCGAGTAGACGGCGAAGTCGTACCACTCGAGCGCGGTGCCCGTGAGGCTGGCGGCGAAGGCCTTGAACAGGCCCTTGGGATGAATCGGCTTGTCCGGATGCGGCGTAGTGCCGGAAGCCGGAACTGGGACGTTTGCCATGGTGTTGTCCTCCACGAGTCTTTTATGGTGACGCCTGTCACGCTGGCGTTAAATGTATACATTACGCATACTGGATGTACATTGGCGACTGTTTCAGGTTTCCGGTTTGTAATTTTTCAGCAAAAGGATGGATCCACCATGACGACTCTGAGCTTCGAACTTCCCGACGGCAGCACCAAGGACGTACAGGTAAAGCGCCTCCTGAACGCGGGCTACGCAGGGCGGGAGCAGGATGAAGTGCAAGCCCACATTGCCGAACTGGCTGAACTTGGCGTTCCCGGTCCCACCACCACGCCGGCCCTATATCCAGTGTCCCCCTATCTGGCCCAGCAGGTATCGGAAGTGAGCGTGCAGCATGGACGAACTTCCGGCGAGGCCGAGTGGGCGATGGTGATCACCGACGACGGCGTGCTGCTCACCGTCGCCTGCGACCATACGGACCGCGAACTGGAGGTCCACGGCGTGGCCTGGAGCAAGAATGCCAGCCCGGATGTGCTGGGGCGGAAGGCCTGGCGCCTGGACGACGTGCGGGACCATCTGGACCAGATCACGCTGAAGGGCTGGGTGGGGGAGGGCGACACCGCCGACACCCTGATCCAGGACAGCTCGCTGGCCGCCCTGCTGACCCCGGACTACTGGCTGGACGTCCTCACGGAACGCGGGCTGAACGCGCCCGGAACCGTCCTTATTTCCGGCACGGTGGCCATGACCCACGGCGTGAACCAGTTCGCCCGCAGCTGGAAGGTCGAGATGACAGATCCCGTCACGGGCGCCTCGGTGGATGCCCAGTATGTGGTGGAGCAGATGCCCGAGCCGATCGGCTGATTCGGCCCCTGAGCGGCGAACGGAAGCGGACGACGGCGGGAGGTTCCCGCCGTCGTCCGTTCTGCGTTGGGGAGGTGCCCGGACCGGCGGTCAGCACGCCAGCCAGCCGCGGGAAGATGCCAGGTTAGACGGTTTCGACAGGCCTGTCCGTGGCGTGTCCATACTGGGACCAGCCGCCGACGAACAGTCTGCCTTTGCCTTTTCCGAGTTGCTCCAGAACCAGCAGGTTGTGGCAGGCGGTCACTCCGGATCCGCAATATGCAATGGTGTTCTGGGCGGAGACGATGCCGGCCCGCTCGAAATTCTCGCGTAGCTGTTCCTCTGGGATCAGTCTTCCCGAGGAGTCGAGGTTCTCGCGGCAGGGGACATCTACGGCGCCGGGTATGTGCCCTGGGCGGGGGTCAACAGGGTCTCGGCGCCCCTCGAAGCGGTCACGATTCCTCGCGTCCACGACCCTGAATTGATCGGAAGACGCCTCGGCGATACCGGCAAGCAGGCTTTCAGGCCAGACCTGGGCTGAGAAGTCTCCTTCCAGCCTTTGCCGGGACTCGGTAGCGAGCTCTCCCGGGTAACTGGCGATGCCGCCGTTCAGGATCGCGGCGCTGCGGCCCGTCGATCGGAGCATCCACACCATTCGGGCCGCGATGACTCCACCTGCGTCGTCATAGGCGATCACGACGTCAGAGTCACTGATTCCGGCTTCCTGCATCCCCTGGGCAAACACTTCAGGATCGGGCAGCGGGTTCCTCCCGGCTTTCTTCGAAGCCGCCCCCGAGAGCCACCGATCCATGTCGACGAAGACGGCATCCGGGATATGACCAGCGTTGTAGGCGTCCCTTCCCGAGGTCCCATCCAGATACCAGCGGGTATCCACCAGAACGAACCGCCCCAAGTTGCCCGCGCACCAGGTCCAGTCAACAAACGGCTGCAAGTCCGACTCGCTATTACTCATAATCCGGAGTCTAAAGCGAGGATCCGTATGTTGAGATGTCCATCTCAACATACGAACCCGAGCGTCCGGGAATCGGCGTTCCGCTCCGGGGCCCTGAATCTATTGGGGTGACAGGTCCGGCAGGACCGGCGCGGGCTGCGCGGCGCGGGTGCGGCCCGCCCGGGCGCGGTAGGCGGCCAGGAAGGTGGCGATGCGGCGTACGGCCTCCCGGATTTCGTCCACGGGCGGCAGGATGACGAACCTGAAGTGATCGGGGGAGGGCCAGTGGAACGCCGAGCCGTGGGAGACCAGGATCTTCTGCTCCTGCAGCAGGTCAAGCACGAACTGCTCATCGTCCGCGAAGGGGTACATCTCCGGGTCCATCTTCGGGAACAGGTACATCGCCCCGGCCGCGGGCACGCAGGTGATTCCCGGAATCTCATTGAGCAGCCGCAATGCGAGGTCGCGCTGTTCGCGCAGCCGGCCGCCGGGTTTGATCAGGTCTTCGATGCTCTGGTAGCCGCCCAGTGACGTCTGGATGGCGTGCTGTGCCGGAACGTTCGGGCAGAGCCGGAGCGAGGCCAGCAGTTCGAGGGATTCCCGGTACGCCGCGGTGGCCGAGCGCTGTCCGGTGACGGCAACCCAGCCGGCCCGGTAGCCAGGCATCCGGTAGGCCTTGGACAGGCCCGAGAAGGTCAGCACGGGCAGGTCGCCGGCCACGGAGGCGGTGTGGATGT
Source organism: Burkholderia sp. RS01 (assembly GCF_039748055.1). NCBI lineage: Bacteria > Pseudomonadati > Pseudomonadota > Betaproteobacteria > Burkholderiales > Burkholderiaceae > Burkholderia > Burkholderia sp. RS01. The sequence continues at coordinate 52,419 of NZ_JBDLAK010000026.1, read as the reverse complement.
GGAGGGCGTCCTCAAACGTGATTTTTTCGTAGATCTCATCGGAGAACAGCACCAGATCGTGCCGCCGGGCGATCTCGACGAACCCGGCCAGGATGTGGCGCGGATAGACGGCCCCGGTCGGGTTGTTGGGGTTGATGATGACGATGGCACGGGTGCGGTCGGTGATCTTCGCCTCGACGTCGGCCATGTCCGGCCACCAGTTGTTCTGCTCGTCGCAGGCGTAGTGCACGGCTTCGCCGCCGCTGAGGACCGTCGCTGCCGTCCAGAGCGGGTAATCGGGCGAGGGGATCAGCACCTCGTCGCCGTTTTCCAGGAAGGCCTGGAGGGTCATGGAGATCAGCTCGCTGACCCCGTTGCCGATGAAGATATCCTCGACGCCGATCTGCATCAGGCCCTTGGTCTGGTAGTACTGCGAGATGGCGGTCCGGGCGGAGAAGATGCCCTTGGAGTCGCTGTACCCCTGCGCCTCGCGCAGATGGTGGATCATGTCCACCACGATGGACTCGGGGGCGTGCAGCCCGAACGGCGCCGGATCGCCGAGGTTCATGCGCAGGATGCTGTGGCCCTCCCCTTCCAGCTTCTTCGCGGCATGCTGCACCGGGCCCCGGAGGTCGTACCGGACATCTTGCAATCGGCTGGAATTCTGCATGGCGCGCATGAGGCATATTTTCATAGCCGCACTGCCGGAAACAACGTGGGCCGGTTCCGTCACAGCTCCGGGACGCACTGACCCGTGCCGAGCAGCGCCAGGCCGGCGAGGTCGCCGGCGGCGAACTCCGTGACGTCGGTGCCCTCAGGGTGCATCAGCTGGGTCGGATCGTCCACATGGTCCAGTCCCACCACATGGCCGAGTTCATGCATGATCACTGCGCGCACATAGTCCGGTCCGTCCGGCCAGTGCATCATCTCGGTCAGATCGGGAGCGTCCAGTGCCACCTGCCCGGCCACGAGGACGTAAGGGCGCCCGGTGGTGTACGCGTACGAGCTGCCGCCCAGGCCGTCCACGTCCCCGGCCAGGTCCGGACTCTCCTGGGGCGTGGACCACGCGATGAGGACCGGCGCCCACCTCTTGCCGTAACGGTCCGGCTGGTAGCTCTCCCGTTCGTCGCGGGGAGCCTCCGACGTGTAGCCGTCGAAGACGAACCGCAGACCGGTGGCAGCCGAAACCTTGGCGACGGCCTGTTCCATGAGCTGGTCGGCGCCCGGCGGCGCATTGTAGGGACGGACCACGTAATGCACCGGACGGCAGGGATCATAGGCGGCGAACGGCTGGCCGGGGTCGGGAGATTCCTGCAGCGCGTAGGCCTTGGAGCCGGTGCCGCCCGGCGGGTGCCCCAGCGGGGTGTCCGATGCCTCGAACCCGGGCGGCGGCACGGGAGCTCCCGGAAGGTAGGGCAGGACCGCCGGGAGCACGAAACGTTCGAACACAGCGGGAACGGAGTAGAGGCTGGCGAGCAGTGCAATGCCCGCAGCGATGGCCCACTTCCTGCCACCGCCTATTCCGCCACGCCTTTTGCCACCAGGCTGCGGATACCAGATCTGAGGGGAAGCGTGCCCTGGCGGCTGCGGAGGAAATGCTGCCTCGGAACGCCATGGAGCGGCGCCCTCCGCTGTCCCCATGGCCTCATCAATTGCCCACTGCGGAATGCGCCCGCTGGCAGAGCGTCGGACACCCGGCGGCAGGTCCTCGTCCGTCATCGGCAAACGCTCTGCAGGCGGATCGTCCCGCCAATTAGATGTCGAACGCAACAGTGTCCCCCAACAGTGTCCCTCTGGTTGCCACGCCATCTTGAGTGATGGACCACCCCAGCATAGGGGACGACGGCGGTGTCTTCCCGCCGTCGTCCCCCGCCTTGGCTGTGACTGTCGACATCTGGAGCCGGCTCCGGACTAAGCTGCCCTTCTCCGGTTATTATTTGGGTAATTTCAAGGGCCCGCAGAGCTGGCCCAAAGGCAGGATCCCGGAAGGTGGAGATAGGAATGAACAGGGCCGCGAACAAGGTGCACGCTCGGGAGGCATTTAGCCGCGCGGAGAAGCGACTCCGGTCGGGCGGGCGGGCCTCCAGGACAGCGTGGCTGGTCCTCGGTATTTTGGCGGCCGCCGTCACCGGATCGGTGATCGTGTGGCAGGTCCTGGAGCGCGGCGAAGAACCGAACAGTGCACCCGATGAAGAACCCCGCACGGAAAACATGTGACGGGCTAGCCCTTCCGGAGGCGGCGACGGCGGAACCTCCCGCTGTCGCCGCCTCCGGCAGTTCAGCGTCAGGATGTGACACCGCCGCGTCCTCCGTAACCGCAGGTAGGCCGTTATTTTGAGTCAGTCAAAATAACGGGTATAGTTGGTCATGCCAGCTCAATAGCGAGCTGCCGGGCTCAGCCCGGGCAATCCGCGGAATCCCTTCCGCCTCCGCCGGCCTGGTCGAGTGCTTCAGACTCGCCAAGGCGGCCCTCCTCAAAGCGCCGGGTGGGTAACAACCACCGCCACACTCCATGTGTGAGCCGCGCGGAAAACCAGAGACATCGACTGCGTCGTCGCAGCGGCCCCCGCCTTACCATCCGATCCTCAGGGGTCCGCTGGTTCATGCCGCCGTGCCGTCTACGCCGCTTGCCCGGACCCGCTGGCCCGGAGACACCTGCCCAAAAACCACCGCCTACCTGCCACACCGCAGGCACCAACGAGGAGAACAAACCATGACTTTGCAGACTGAACGATTCACGCCCCGCAGCGCCGCAACCGCCGCCGCAACCATCCTTCGGACACCCCGCGGCGGCAGCTACGTGACGCCGACCAGCCACGCGGCGCCCGGCGGCAACCGCGGTGCCGGGCGCACCGAAGGGTCCTACATCACCACTCCCGGTGGCGGCCACGGTAACGGCAACCGCGTCCAGGGACGCTATGTCACGCTCGCTGGCGGGTACCCGGACGACACCGAGGGAAGCTACGTCACCGGCAGCTGACAACATCCGGAGAAACTCCAGAGGACGACGGCGGGAACCTCCCGCCGTCGTCCTCTTGTGTCCCGGCATGGGCAGCCGTCAGGTGGTGCGCGGCGCTTTGGCGAGGTTCTCGGCCAGCTGGGCCGCGTTTTGCCGCACGACGTAGGCGGGGCGGTCCCGTTCCGCGCGCCAGCTTTCGGACAGCGGGCCGATGTTGACGGTATCGAAGCCGAACTCGTCATAGAGCTTCGTCACCAGGGCGCTCGCTTCCGCGTAATCACTGGCGGTGGCCAGCGCCCTGCGGTTGGGCGTGCCCGCAGGGGTGCCGTCGGTGGTGATCTGCCTGGCCATGATGTGGTTGAAGCCCTTGGCCACCTTCGACGCGGGCAGGTGTTCCTGCAGTAGCCCCGACGTGGTGGCTTCGCCGCTGTCCAGGGCCGGGAAGCGGCCGTCGCGCTCCCAGTAGTAGTTGTTTGTGTCGATCACGACCTTGCCGGCCAGTGGCTCCACGGGGATGTCCCGGTAGTTCCTGAGCGGGACGGTGACGACGGCGAAATCACCCGTCGCTGCCGCTTCGGCCGGCGTCGCGGCGCGCGCCCGCGGCCCCAGTTCCGCCACCAGCTCCGCCAGGGTTTCCGGTCCCCTGGAGTTGCTGATGACCACGTCATAGCCGAGCTGCACCGCCTTGCGCGCAACCTGGCTGCCAATGTGTCCTGCACCGATGATTCCAATTGTTGTCATGTCCGGGCCAACAGCGCCGCCGGTGCAGATATTTCGTGCGTTGCGCCGGAGGACGGCGGCGGATCCCGCCGCCGCCCGCCCTGCCGCCCGCCCCGCCGGTTGAAGCCTCCCCGTGCGGTCAGTAGAGTCGCCCGGTGACTTCAATGCTGCATTCCCTGGTTGGCGACGTCGGCGTGAGACTGCTGCATTCCTCTGATGCGGACGCCCAGGCGGCGGCGTACCGGCGCAACCGTGAGCACCTCGCCCCATGGGAGCCGGTCAGGCCGGAGGACTTTTTCACGGTGGCGGGCCAGCACCAGGAAATCGAGACCAGGCTCGCCCAGTACGACTCCGGCCTGTCGGTCCCGTGGGCTCTCGTCGACGGCAGTGGCCGAATCGTTGGAAACATCACCCTGAGCCGCATTGTCCGCGGGCCGCTGCTCAGCGCGCACCTGGGCTACTGGGTGGACCGGGAGGTCAACGGCCGCGGAATCGCCTCCGCCGCCGTGGCGTTCGCGCTCGCCTCCGCACGGGACGGCTACGGGCTGCACCGGGTCCAGGCCGGGACTCTCGTCCATAACGCGGCCTCCCAGAAAGTGCTGGCCCGCGCGGGCTTTGAGAAGATCGGCCACGCCGCGTCGTACCTCAGGATTGCCGGCCGCTGGCAGGACCACATACTCTTCCAGCGCATTCTGGACTGATGTGCCGGTCCCGAGTGGACAAGTAGCCAGCGTAGAAAAAACTCGGGTAATTGATACGGATGCTTCTGCCGCTCGGCGGCCATAGTGTTATTGCATTGGGTGGTTGTGAGGGCAGGGACATGCACGATGGGCCTGCACCGCTGGGCTGGGACGGCCGCCACGGTCGCTGTCGGAGTGGCAAATCCAGGTCTGCTTCTCCGGCACCACGATGATCGACGCCGCCAATTGGGCCGGCCGGTTGCAGCGCTGCACCAGCCCGCCCGCATGACGGCACGGACATCGTTCACGAGTCCCATGGTTCCGGCTTTCAGTGGCCGACGATATGCGAGGGTACCTATGAATCTTCCGAGGTCTGAGCTTGCAGCCGCCTCTGAACCCGTGCACACGCCGCCCAGCGGGGTCGCGCCTGGCCCCGGCGGCCCAGCCTCACCCGTGTCCGTCGGCCCGGCAACGCCCGAAGCTGAAGGCCCGTCCCGTCCCGGCGCACCTGCCGCCGGGGATGCCCCCGGCCCTGCCGCCCCGGTCCGCGCGGCCATCGGAAACTGGCCTGACCCGATGTAAGCAAACGCAGGGTTACGACGGCGGGAGGCTCCCGCCGTCGTACCCTGCCGTCCCGTTCGGCGGCAGTCGGTTTCCCCGGTGCGCGCTGGGCCGGGGCGGTTGAAGAGCAACGCCCCCGGCGGAATACTGGAAATCGGGTTTATGGATTCCAGACGGGCAAAGGCGTGGTGGATGATGGGCAGCGGGGCGGCGGGCGAGTTCAAACGGCGGATGGAACGGGGCGCGGAACTCCGCGCCGTCCTGGCCTCCGGCGGAACGGCCCAGGAAGATGCGGAGCTTGCCGCGGCCGAGGAGGAAGACCGGCAGAAACGCAAGAAAATCGATGACGCCGCCCGCGTTGAGTACCTGATCCGGGACGCCATGGCGCAGGGGAAGTTCGACAACCTGAAGTACGCCGGCAAGCCGATTCCTGGGCTGGGGGAGGGCTACGATCCTGATTGGTGGGTCAAGGGCCTGATTCAGCGTGAACACCTCACCGGGCTGGGGCCGAAGGCAATTCTCCTGCGCACCGAGGACGCCGAGCTCGACTCCAGGCTCGATGCCCAGCACTCCGAGAAGCAGGTGCGGGACCTGGTGGCGGACTTCAATGCACGGGTGATTGATGCGCGGCGCCAGCTCCAAGGCGGTCCGCCCGTGATCACCAAAACCCGCGACGCCGACGCCGAAGTGCAGCGCTGGAAGGAGCGGCGGGCAGCCAGGGCCGCTGCTGCCCCGCCGGAGCCTGAGCCGGAACCCACCCGCCGGTGGTGGCGGCACCTCTGGAGCGGGTCCACCTGAACGGCCCCGCAGGTGGCACCATAAAGACATGGTGGCTGTATTGCTCGGATGGAACCCGGGCGCCGGTACTACGTGGCCGGAGTATTCGAGGGTTGTCGACGAGCTCGCCGCGGCCGGGGTCCATCGCCGCCCGTGGCGGATCCTCAACAGCGCAAGCGTCTTGCCCGGTGCGGATGCCTGGCTGCTCCTGGTCGGTAAGGCAGGCCGCGGACTGATCGGCCACGGTGTTACCGCTTCGCATCCCTACCGGCCCGCCCGCGAGGAGCAAACCGGCGCATCCGGCACGGTCATTGATGTCGACTTTGACGCCCTGCTTCCGGTGGGCGACCAGATTCCCGTGGACTTCCTCCTTGAAAGGGCACCGCGGGCCGGGTGGAACACCGTTAAAGCAGCTGGCCGGCGGATCCCGGAGGAGGAGGAACGGGCGGTCCGCGCCATCTGGGCGGAGCGCCTGCCGGCCGACGGGATCGATCCGATCCTTCCCGTGCCCGGGACTGCACCGCAGGATGCCCTGACCCGGGTCGGCATGAACCGGTATGAGCGCAGCCCCCAGGCCCGGCGGATCTGCCTGGCACACCACGGCACGTCCTGCGCTGCCTGCGGATTCTCCTTCGAAGCCGTCTACGGTCCCGAAGGGGAAGGGTTCATCCACGTCCATCACCTGACGCCCGTCTCCCAGCTGGGGCCCGGCTACGAGCTGGACCCCATCGGCGACCTGGTCCCGCTGTGCCCGAACTGCCACTACATGGCTCACCGCCGGCCCGTGCCCTACACCCCCGCGGAGCTCAGGGCGATGATGTCAGGAGCCGGACACATTGCAGGCTCGGTCTTGTCCCCGCAGGAACTGGAGGCGCAGGCCGCCGCCCAGAGGATCCTCGACAGCAGGTGACCGGCCGGGTCACGGGGAGGCTGACTAGTCACGGGACTGGCTAGTCACGGTGTGGCTGTCCCGTCACGGTGACCACAGCCAGTCCCGTTCGAAGTCCGGATGGTCGGAGTAGGGCAGCGCCAGGGCATTCAGGGACAGCCCGGTCCATTCCAGGGCGCCCGGGATCCAATGGGTGTCCTCGCCGAACGGGTCGCTGACAAGCGTTGCCAGGGCGGTCTGCCGGGCGGCTTCGATGATGCCGATGAGCCTTCTTTTGGCCTCGCATTCGAGCAGCAGGCGGCGTTCGTACCACTTGCCCGCTTCGGAGGTGGTCCGGTCACCGAGGAGCTTGCGCGCAACCGCCTCATCTTCCGCGATGCGATCGGACAGAAATTCCACAATGTCCACAAAGTGAGCCTACGCCCGGGAAATCATCCGGCAATAGCGCCCGGCCCCCGGCTATGGCGTGGCGACGAGGTCCGCCGCAGGCAGCGGGAGGTAGTAGGCGGAGTGGTAGCGGCTGTCATCGCCGGTGAGGACCCAGGCGGATCCTTTCCGGACGCGGAACCGCTTGTTCAGGACCGTGCGGTCATGGCGGATCAGGTGGTCCAGGACGCCTTCCATGACGCCCTCGTGCGTGCACAGGACCGTTCCGGTCCCGCGGGCCTGCGCAACGAGGCGGAGGGCAGCTTCGATGCTGCCTCCCGTCAGGTGGTCTGAACGTTCCACCTCAAGGGACTCCCGCCGCGCCAGCGCGGCTACGGTCTCGACACAGCGGACCGTAGGGGCGGACAGGACGCGTTCTATTTTGAAAACCGCGCCCAGCGCGGCGAGTGATCGCGCGGCGTGTTCAACTTCCTCACCCGGCGACCAGACGTCATCCGAAAGTTCCCGCTCGCTTCGCTTGGTGACCTGGGCGCCGCGGACCAGCAACAGCATCTTTTCCCGCTCGGGCGCGGGACGCACTCCGAGCTGCAGGTGGAGCTGCGTGCCCAGGGCGACGATGGCGGGCCGGTCCCGCGGCTCTGTCACGGTGCGCAGGGCTGCGGGGAGGGAGAGCCACCTCGCCGCGTCCACCTCGGCATTGGCGCGGAAATGGCCCGACTCTGCGGCTGCAGCCCAGTAGCGGATCGTCTTGATCCTGTTCCTGCTGTCCTCGTACCTGATCCTGGGGAGTTCCGCGCCGAGACGGCAGTCGAAGCCGGTCTCCTCCCGTACTTCCCGTGCCGCACATTCCCGGCCCGACTCTCCGGGCTCGGCCTTGCCCTTGGGGATGGACCAGTCGCCATGCGCCGGCCGGTGAATGAGGAGTACTTCGAGGGCGCCCTTGCTTCCGATGCGCCACGGCAGTGCACCATAGGTGGCGGGCTTGATCTTACTCATGTGCTTGACTCCGTCGGCACCAGGGCCAAGGCCGGCACGGGCGTGTCCTTGGCGTGCTGGAGCTGGTCCAGGCGGCTGTAGAGGCCGCCGGCTGCGACAAGCTCGCCGTGCCGGCCGCTCTCGATCACCCGTCCGTGGTCCATGACGTAAATCCGGTCAGCGCGTTTGAGCGTCGAAAGCCGGTGGGCAATGACGATGACCGTGCGTCCGGCCATCAGCCGTTCGAGGCCACGCATGACGTACTGCTCCGAGATCGCATCCAGGCCCGATGTGGGTTCATCGAGGATGACGATGGGTGTGTCCCGGACCAGCGCCCGGGCGATGGCGATGCGCTGGCGCTGTCCGCCGGAGAGGGTTACGCCCCTCTCCGCTACCGGCGTGTCATATCCCAGCGGCAGCTTCCCGACGAATTCGTCCACGTAGGCCGCCTCTGCGGCCGCAAGCACCTGCTCCCTGCTCGCCCCCTCGGAGCCGTACGCGATGTTGTCGTAGATCGTTCCGCGGAAGAGGATGGACTCCTGCAGCACCATCGAGATCTGCCTGCGCACGGTGGCGACCTGCATGTCCTTCACGTCCATGCCGTCGAGCAGGACGGCACCCTGCGTTGCGTCGTAAAGGCGCGGAATCAGACTGACGACGGACGATTTGCCGGCTCCCGTGGGCCCGGTGATAGCCACGACGCTGCCCGGTTCGGCTGTGAGGTCGATTCCGTGGAGGACATTGCGATCCCCCTGGTAACCGAAGCTGACTCCGCGCAATTCGACTGCACCGGCCAGCCTTGGGGCAGGCGCGGCCCCCGGTTTGTCGGAGATGGCCGGAGCCGTATCCAGGATTTCCTGGATGCGCTCGGCGCTGGCCTGCCCGCGGCTAATCACGGTTGTCAGTTTCGCCAGCGATTTCATCGGTGAATAGAGCGCCTTGAGGTAGGCGAGGAATACAAGCAACATTCCCAGGGTCATGGTTCCGTCCAGCACCCGTTGGGCGCCGATCCAGAGCACCAGGACCGTGCCCATGGTCGCGATGACGTCAACCAGGGGCGAGAACATGGACTGCAGCCGGATGACCCTCAGCCCGGCATCCCGCCGTCCGTTGTTGCGTGTGCGGAAGTCGTCCTCATGGCGCGCTTCGCTCGTATATGTCTGCATCACCCGGACAGACGCGAATGTCTCGGACATGGCTGCTGCTATGTCGCTGTCCTTGCTGCGGGCCTCCCGGGAGGCCGACTTTATCCGGCGCCGGTAGAGCAGCACCGTGACGAACAGCAGCGGCGCCACCGCAAGGCCGATCAGGGCAAATGTGGGATCGACGATCACGCAAATGGTGGTGACGAAACCCAGGATGAACACGTTGGGAAGCAGTACCGAAAGCATCGACACCATCAGCGCGCGCACATAGTCGACATCCGTGGTGGTTCGTGTGACCAGATCGCCCAGCCGCTGTTTGTCGTGGAATGACAGGGACAGCCGTTGCAGATGGGCGAAGACGTCGGCACGGATGGTGGCCATGGTCTTCTCGCCGACGCTGTTCAGCAACCGGGTCCCCAGATAGTCGGCGGCGGCGTTCATTACTGTCATGGCGAGCAGCGCCCCTGCGGCAAGGAGGAGCAGCTGAAGGGGCCGGAGCGCGGCCAGCCCCGGGAAGTCCGGCGTGCCGTGTTGAGCGGGTTGGCCCAACGGCTGCAGGACGTCGTCGACGATGATTTTCATGGGCCAGGGCAATGCAACTTCCATTGCGGCAACGAAAATGACCAGCAACGCACCTCCGCCCATCGCCCCGGCGTGGGCTGCGATCGCGCTGCGGAACCGCCAAAAGGTTAGAAACATCTTTTCCCCCAAATCCCTAGTGCCGCTCACTATCTCTGGCCGAGCTTTGGGAAAGGTCTGCCAGAGGTTGGAGAAACCTTGCTGATAGGGGCAGCGGGGGAGGCGGGATGTGCACCAAAGCAGGGGTTTCGGACCTTCAGGCCGTGCGGAACCGCTCCGGAGACAGCCGGAATCACGGTGCGGGGCACCAGAAGCGGGGAGCTGCGCCCAACGGTGCGGAAGTGGCTTTCTGGGGGCTTACATTCGGGCCGTCACGGGCTACCGTTTTGCTTGTGGGCAGTTCCTGCCGCGCATGGCGAGCAAAGGAGTTCCAATGGGTGACGTGTGGATCCGCACGATCAGCCAGAGCCTGGTCCGTGCGGACAGGGTCACGGAAATTGCAACCTCCCGCGGATCCGTCCATGACGATCAGGGATACTCACTCAAGGTCATTGCGGACGGAAAAGCCTCCATCCTGATCGACAACAGCGACCTCGCGGGCACCACGGGCGAACGGCTGGAGCACGCGCGGCGCATGGAAGACGCGCTGCTCCTCGCGATGGATGCCGCCAGCAGCACCAATTCATCCGTGGTGATCAGCTACGAACAGGATGGCGAACGCTGGATCCTCAGGCCCGCGTCGGAGCTGGCCGGCGAGATCGCACCCTGAATGGGGCGCCGGCGGGCACGCCGTCAGAAACGGCATCGAGGGCTCGCGCCCGGCGCTGGAGGTCAGTGTTAGACGGTCGCGGCCAGCTCGTAATCCGCCCCGCGCATGTCCTCGCACAGTGCCACGCAGGCGCCGATGCGGGCCTTGAACTCGGGTTCCTGCTTCCACGCGTTCCGGGAAGCCTCGTCGGTCCATTCGGAAAACGAAATGTAGCGCCCGGCCGTCCCGCTATCGCGGAGAAGTTTCGCCACCACCAGGGCCGGGTAGTTTTCCCGTGACCACTGCAGGAACTCCTTCCACCGCTCCACAAACTCGTCGTCGTTGCCAAGTTTGACCTGCCAGACCCCGGAAGCGTAATGCTCTGCCATCGGTCTCACACCCTTTCGCGCGTGCTCAGATAGCACAATCTTAGGACCGGACCCGCACGCGGGGGAGTGCCGATCGCTGGCCGCCCCGCCGTCGTGCCCGGCGGCGGGGAATGGAACCCACTACTTGAACGTTCAACAAAACATGGACTTTGGCATCTTCACCTTTGGCGAGCTATCCCGAAACATCAACACCGGCGCGGCGCTGTCCCCGCAGCAGCGCCTCAAGGAAATCATCGAGCTAGCCAAGCTGGCTGATCAGGCCGGCCTCAGTTTCCTCGGCCTGGGGGAGCACCACCGGCGGGACTTTGCCCTGTCCGCCCCGGAGATCGTCCTGGCGGCCATTGCCCGGGAAACCACGAACCTTCGGCTCGCCACCGCAGTCACCGTGCTCTCCACGCAGGACCCCGTGCGCCTCTTCGAACAGTTCGCCACCCTGGACCTGATCTCCGACGGCCGGGCCGAGATCATCGCCGGCCGCGGAGCCTTCGTGGAGTCGTATCCGCTGTTCGGCCACGAGCTTGGCGACTATGACGCCCTCTTTGATGAAAAGCTGCGCCTCCTGCTGGAACTCCGGGACGCTGCGGTGGTGACCTGGCAGGGAAGCCTTACCCAGAGCATTCCCGGAATGGACATCGCACCGCGGCCCGTCCAGGACAAGCTCCCTGTCTGGGTGGGCGTGGGCGGCACCCCGGCGAGCTTCGCGCGGGCCGGGCGCCTGGGGCTTCCGCTCTTCATCGCCCTGCTCTCCGGACCGGCCAGGTTCCGCCGGCTCGTGGAACTCTACCGCCAGAGCGCGGCCGACGCCGGGCACGATTCCGCCGCCCTTCCGGTAGGGGCGGGCGGGCACTTTTACGTGGCGCCCACCTCGCAGCAGGCGCGGGACACGTTCTACCCCCATTACCGGGCCTATTTCGAACAGAACATGCCCCGTCCGGTGGACCACTTTCCGCGGCCCACCTTCGACGACTGGACCGAACCCGGCGGCGGACTCCTCGTGGGCAGCCCCCAACAGGTCACCGAGAAGCTCCTGGACATCCATGAGAACCTCGGCACCAGCCGGTACCTGGCCCAGATCGGTTTAGGCGGCCTCCCGTTCGCCGAAACGGCTCGCTCCATAGAGTTGCTGGCCACCGAAATCATGCCCGCGGTGAACAAGGAAATCGGCGTCCCGGCGAACTGAGCCACCGGGCCCGTCACGTCACCGGGTCCGCTAAGTCACCGGGCCCGCTAAGTCACCAGGCCCTTGGCGTCGTCGGGGCCGACAAAATCGCAGGATCCAGCGTGGCGCTCGGGCAGGATGCACGTGCGCCCGGTAGCCAGATGAACGTTGCCGCAGCGCCCAGTGCGCGCCACGTCTTCGCGGACGTGCAGGCTCCTCAGATCCGGCCGTTCGCTGTGCGGTTGCAGGTGGAAGGTATCGGACGTGCCGTTTTCATGACTGTTCATGCCTTGATACTCCTCATCGAGTGGCTGCCCCCAGTAGCAAAAGGCCAGTCGTTTGGACCCCGAGACTTAAGTCTCGCCCCGCGGGATTAACGGCGGGTTACGGCCATGTTAGATCCGGACGCGCCGTATGTCAGCCAGCAAATGTTTCAGCCCAGCAAATCGTCGACGTAGCACCAACGCCAGTCCTCGCCCGGTTCAATGCTGCGCATGGCGGGATGGCCTGTCGCCTCGAAATGCTTTGACGCGTGGGTGCCGGGCGAGGAATCACAGCAGGCCACGTTGCCGCATTCCAAGCACATCCGGAGGTGGACGGTCGTGGTGCCGTCGCGGACGCACGCGAGGCAGTAGGCGTCCTGCGGGACGGCCGGATCCGGTGCCGATTCAAGGTGCTCGCACCCGCCGCCGGGCCGGGGAGTCCTTCCCGTCCCGGAGACGTCGGCTTCGTCAAGGGCGGCATCGAGCATCGACTCCTCGATGTCGAGCCTCTCCAGCACGTCGCTGAGCACCTCGTGGGCGTACTCGCCTCCGCGGCGAAGTTCCAGCACCCGGGCCCGTTCAGCGTCCAGCATGGCCAGCCGCAGCCAGGCGTAGCGCTGGCTGGGAGTGGCGGCCTCCGCCGTCGGACGGCCCAACCTTTCCCACGCCGCGAGTCCGCGTTCCTGCGTCCGCCGCTTCAGCATGGCCACGACCTCCGGAGGATCGTTGTCAGTCCGCAGTTCGTGCAGCCGTTCAACGCCTGCCGCCGTGGCCAGATGCATCAACGCGGCCTTGCTGAGCGCGTCTTCGCGCGGATCCGGGCCCCGCACGCGGAGCAGCCGCACCAGCGGCGGAAGGGTGAAGCCCTGGATTGCCAGCGTGCCCGCCACCACCACCATGGCCGCCAGGATGAGCACGGACCGGTGCTCCAGGTCCTGGGGGAGCGTCAAGACCGCCGCAAGGGTCACCACGCCGCGCATCCCGGCCCACGAAACGATGGCCGTGTCCTGCCACGGCGGCGCGGGATCCTTGCGGGATACGGCGGGAATGAGCCGGGGCAGGTAGGTGGCGGGAAACACCCAGAGCGGCCGGAGCGCCAGCACGGCCAGCAAAATCACCGCGCAGCCCGCCCAGATCCGTCCCGGGCCCAGTGGATCGTCCTGGATGCCGTCGATGATGGTCCGCACCTGCAGGCCGATGAGCAGGAACACCGAATTCTCCAGCAGGAACTGTACGGTGTCCCAGTTGCTCCGCTGGCTCAGCCGCGCTGCGCCGTTGGGCATGGACGGTGCTTTGGTGCCCATGATCAGGCCGGTGACCACCACGGCCAGCACCCCGGAGGCGTGAATCCCCTCCGCGGGCAGGTAGGCCACGAAAGGTGCCATCAGCGACGTCGACGTGTTGATCGCAACATTGTGGATTCTCAAGCGGAGCTGCGTGAGGAGATAGGCCGCAGCGAGGCCCACAGCCAGGCCGCCGCCCGCCGCCAACAGGAACTCGCCGCCGATCTCCGCCGCGGAGACTGCTCCTGCAATCGCGGCGATGGCACCGCGCAGGCACACCAGGGCCGTGGCGTCATTGACCAGTGATTCGCCCTCCAGGATGCTCACGATCCTGCGCGGCATCCCCACCTTCCGGGCGATTGCGGTGGCGGCCACGGCATCCGGCGGGGCCACCACGGCACCCAGTGCGATGGCCGCAGCGAGTGGTATTTCCGGGAAAAGCCAATGAACCACCGCTCCCACCGCGATGGTGGCAAAGATGACGTAACCCACCGAAAGCAGTCCGATGGTCCGAACGTTGGAGCGGAAGTCGAACAGCGAGGTCCGCAGCGCGGCGGCATACAGGAGCGGGGGAAGCAGCCCCACAAGCACCAATTCGGGGTTCAGCTCAAGTGGCGGAACGAACGGCAGGAATGAGCCCGCGACGCCGGCGAGGACCAGGAGCAGCGGAACGGAAACATTGATTTTCCGGCCGAGCGCGCTGCCTGCGCACACCACAGCCGCCAGCACCACCAGTCCCAGAGCGACGTCCATGCCGCTATTCTTTCAGCTCGGCTCGTTCAGTTCAGTGTGCCGGTGCGGTCTGGTGTTGTTGCTGGGCCGTGCCCGACGACGGCGGCTCACCCAAGCGTGGCTATGGCACCGCGCGTGCGGGTCTATTTCCCGCTCGCGTCATCGGGAATGTCGGCGCCTTCGGCAGGCTCCTGGGAATGGACGCGGATGTCAGTGGGGTCGGCCAATTCGTCCCCTTCGGCCGGGGCCTCGCTGTGGATCCGCTGCACCGTTGGGTATTCACTCATGACCGCTCCTCTGCCGCCGTTGTGTGCTGTTGGCCATCACCTAATGTTCATCTAGCTCCTGCTTTCGTGGACTGTCAAGAACATTCCAGCCGCTATGGCCGTGCAACTTGTTGTGTGTTGGACTGTGAGTTGAGTTCCGCCTGCGCCGCCCATTGCGGCCCCGCAGCAGCCCGCCACGCACCGCTTCAAGCACCGTCGGAAAGCCGGTTTCGCTCCGGCTGTAGGAAGGATCAACCTCATGGCAACGTACAAGATCGGATACTTCGTCGGGAGCCTGGCCAGCGGCTCCATAAACCGCACCCTCGCCAACGCCCTCATTAGGCTTGCCCCGGACGATCTGGAGTTCACGGAGATCCCCATCAAGGATCTTCCGCTGTACAGCTACGACTACGATGCCGACTTCCCGGCGGAAGGACGGGCCCTGAAGGACGCCATTGAAGGCTCCGACGGCATCCTCTTTGTGTCCCCTGAATACAACCGGTCCATCCCGGGAGCGCTGAAGAATGCCATCGACTGGGGATCACGCCCCTGGGGCACCAATTCCTTTGCCCGCAAGCCGACGGGCATCATTGGTGCCTCGCCGGGCAGCATCGGCACGGCCGTGATGCAGTCCTCCATGCGTGCCGTGCTGAGCTTCCTTGACGCGCCCCAGCTCAACGCCCCGGAAGCCTACGTCAAGTTCAATCCCGGCGTCTTCGCCGACGACGGAACGGTCAGCGACGACGGCACCGCCAAGTTCCTGCGCCATTACATGGAGGAATACGGTGCGTTCGTGGAACGGGTGCTGGCCGCCAACGCGCCCGGACACATCGGCGACCCCAAGCCAGACGCCGAAAAGCTGTCCCGCTAGGGTCTGCGACGGACTTGTGGCCGGACTGCTTCCGGCGGGCCGGCCCGCCGTCCGGCTAGGCCGGGCTGGCGGCCTCCGCAACGAGTCCGCCGAGGCGGCGGTATTTTTCGATCCGCTGCGGCAGCAGTTCGCCGGTTCCGGCCGAGGACAGCGCGGCCAGTTCGTACTCGATCGCCTGTCCCATGCGCTGGCAGAAGGCCCTTCCCTCCAGCGCGGCGTCCGGGCGTTCGTCCACGATGTGCTCCACCATTCCGTTGGCGTACAGCGACGCGATGTTGACGCCCTGCGCTGCGGACATGGCCGGGGCAAAGTCCGTGCTCCGGTGGACGATCGCGCTGGCGCCTTCGGGCGGCAGCGGTGAGAGCCAGGCGTGCTGTGCCGCGATGGTCCGGTCGGCCGGCATCAGGGCCAGCGCCCCGCCGCCCGCTCCCTGCCCCAGCAGCACGGACACTGTGGGTGAGTTGAGGCCGATGAGATCGTGCAGGGACCTCGCGATCTCGCCGGCCAGGCCGCCTTCTTCCGCTTCCTTGGACAGGGCAGCGCCGCCGGTGTCGATGACCGTCAGCAGCGGCAGCCCGAGCTCCTCGGCCAGCCGCATGCCGCGGCGTGCCTCGCGGAGCGAGGCCGGCCCCATCGCCGTCTGCTGCGACGGCCGCGGCCGGGTGTGGCCGATCACCACGCAGGACTTCTGCCCGAACCGTGCCAGCGCCAGCAGCAGGCCGGGGTCCTTTTCCCCTTGGCCGGTGCCGTTGAGCGGAAGCACGTCGCGGGCGCCGTAGGCGAGCAGCTGGCGCAGGTCCGGGCGGCGCGGATTCCGTGAGATTTCGATTGATTCCCAGGCTCCGGCGTCGGACGGCTTCACGGCGAGCGTGCGCGGCGGAGCGACGCGGGGGTGCGGGCCGGTGACCAGAATACTCAGGGCGCGGTCGACGACGTCGGACAGCTGCCAGGGCGGCACCACCGCATCGATGAGCCCCTTGTCGAAGAGGTTCTCGGCGACCTGGACGTTCTCTGGAAACGGCGTGCCGTAGAGGGCCTCGTAGACGCGGGGCCCGAGGAAGCCGAGCAGGGCACCGGGCTCCGCCACCGTGATGTGCCCGAGCGATCCCCACGACGCCATGACGCCGCCGGTGGTGGGGTGCCGCAGGTACACCAGGTACGGCAGGCCGGCCTGCCGGTGCGCCCGCACGGCGGCGCTGATTTTTACCATGGAAAGGAACGCTATGGTGCCTTCCTGCATGCGCGTGCCGCCCGACGCCGGGCCCGCCAGGAGCGGCAGGCCTTCCCGGGTGGCGCGCTCGACGGCGTTCACGATCCGTTCCGCCGCGGCGAGCCCGATGGAGCCGGCCAGGAAACGGAACTCGCTGACGATGACAGCCACCCGGCGGCCGCGGATGAGGCCCTCGCCGGTCAGCACGGACTCGTCAACGCCGGTCTTCGCCCGTGCGCCGGCCAGTTCTTGCCGGTACTCGGGACTAGGATCAGGATCCGTGACCGGGGCATCCCAGCTCCGGAAGGAGCCGGGGTCAAGCACGGCGGCGATCAGCTCGGCGGCGTCCAGGTGCCGGACGTTCTGCTGGGTGAGCATGCTCAGTTGCCCTCCCCGCCGGTGCCCGGGCTTTTGCCGGACGCGCCGGTGCCGGCGGCGTCGGCGGGGGTCAGCCCCAGCCACTGCCGGATCTGGCTGCCGTCCTGGTCCAGCAGCGGCGGAGCCGTGTGCGTCTTGAGGGTTGTCTCGGCGGTGTCGGCGGCGCTGAAGAACCGCAGGGGCGGCCCGGGCAGGCTGACGTTGCCGAGGATCCTGTGGTCCACGTCGATCACCAGGCCCTGGGAGTGGACCTGCTCCCATGCGTAGACCTCGTCCAGCGTCCGCACCTTGCCGGCCGGGATCCCGGCCTCATTCAGCTTGGCGAGCAGCGGCTCGGCTTCGAAGTCGGAGAACACGCGCTCCACCTCTTCGATGACCTTTTCCCGGTTCCGCACCCGGTCCGCGTTGCTGGCGAACTCGGGCCTGGTGTTATCGATCCCGAAGGTCGAGGCAAAGGTGGCCCAGAGCTTCTCGCTGCCCACGCTGATCTGGACCCGGCCTTGCCGGCAGTGGAACAGCCCGTAGGGCGCGATGGACGGATGGTGGTTGCCCTGGGCCTTCGGCATCTCCCCGGCGACGGTGGCCCGTGTGCCTTGGAAGGCGTGGACACCGATGAGCGCTGCGAGCAGGGAGGTACGGACGATCTGCCCCTGGCCGGTCCGCTCGCGCTGCAGCAGGGCCGCGAGCGTGCCGAACGCCCCGTACATGCCGGACAGCAGGTCAGCGATGGGGACGCCGACACGCTGTGGGTCGTCCGGCCCGGACCCGGTCAGGGACATCAGCCCGGCCTCGCCCTGGAGGATCTGGTCGTAGCCGCTGCGCCTGGATTCGGGCCCGTCGTGGCCGAATCCGGTGATGGACAGGACCACGAGCGCGGGGTTCAGCGCATGCATCTCGGCCGCCGAGAACCCGAGCCGGTCCAGCACGCCGGGGCGGAAGTTCTCGATCACGACGTCGGCGCGTTCCAGCAGTTCGCGCAGGACCGTCCGCCCGTCGTCGCTCTTCAGGTCCAGGGCGATGGATTCCTTGTTGCGGTTGCAGGACAGGAAGTAGGTGGCCTGGGGATCATCCTCGGGGCCCACGAACGGCGGGCCCCAGCCGCGCGTGTCGTCGCCGGTGCCCGGGTTCTCGACCTTGATGACCCGGGCACCGAGGTCCGCCAGCATCATTCCCGCGTGCGGGCCGGCGAGGGCGCGGCTCAGGTCCACCACGACGTAGCCCGAGAGGGGGCCTTCGGCCCGGGGCGTGGATTCAGTGCTCATGAAGGCTGTTCCTTTTCTTGCTGTGCGGGGGTCTGCCGAGGGGCAGGTATTGCGGTGCTGGGGGCGGGCTACATCCAGCCCGGGACCACCATGACCAGCCAGGCGATGCCCGGGCCGACGGCGACGACGATGCCGCTGTAGGCGAGGATCTGCTTGTAGAACCTGTCCTTGTCCACGTCCTCCGGGGCGTTGGCCAGCACCAGCGCCCCGTTGGTGGAGAACGGCGAAACGTCGACGATCGTGGAGGCGACGGCCAGGGCCGCGATCACCCCGACGGCACCGACTTCGCCCGTGGCCAGGAACGGGACGGCCAGCGGGATGAGGGCTGCGAGGATGGCGGTGGAGGAGGCAAAGGCGGAGACGACGGCGCCGATGTAGCAGATCAGCAGGGCGGCCACGAGCGGCATGCCGAGGTGGGCCACGCCGTCGGAAACGAATTTGATGGTGCCGGCTTCCTCGAGGACGCCTACGAAGGTCAGCATGCCGCAGATGAGCAGGACGGTGGACCAGCTGATCTTGTTGACCGCGCCCTTCTGTGCGGCCGGGGAGACGAGGGCCAGGATGATGGCGATGGTGATGGAGACGAATCCGACGTCCACCTTGAAGCCCAGCGAGATGACGGCGAGGGCGATCAGGCCCAGGACGGTGATGAGCTGGGGAACATTGGCGCGGGCGCCGTTCGACGCTTCCTGCGGGGCGGCAGCCGCGGAGGAGCCGGAGGTCCCCTTAGCGGAGACGCCGGAGGGCGAAATGTCCGAACCGGAGCCCTGAAGGGTGACGCCAGCCGCCCGGGCGCCGACGCTGACGGCCATCCGCGACTCGGCAGCTTTCTCTACCAGACGGCCGGTCTTGGTGCTGAGCAGCTTGCTGCCGCCCAGGACCACGAAGAGCACCACGGCGATGGCCAGGTTGAAGAAGAAGCTGGCCAGGAAGATGGCCATCGGGCTGGCCTCGAGGTCGGTCTTGGCAATGATGCCGTTGACCGTGACGCCGTAGACGGCGATGGGGGAGAAGCCGCCGGCCTGGGCGCCGTGGACCACCATCATGCCCATCATCAGCGGATTGATCTTGTGCTTGGCGGCAAAGCTCAGCGCGATCGGCGCAATGATGGCGACGGCGGCCGGGGACAGTGCGCCCACCGCGGTGATCACAGCCGTGATGGCGAACATGACCCAGGGGATGAGTGCCACTTTGCTGCCCACCAGGCGGACAGCGCCCCGTACCAGCAGGTCAATGGTGCCGTTGTTCTGCGCGATGGCGAAGAGGTAGGTGACACCGACGATCGTCAAGAACAGGCCGCCGGGGAAGTTGGCCAGAATGTCGTTGGTGGACATCCCGAGGACTACGGCGCCCAGCAGGAACGCTCCCACGAAGGCCAGGGCGCCCATGTTGAGGGGCAGCACCGTGGCAAGCAGGAACATCACCGCCAGGATGATGATGGACAGGACGGGAGCGGACATCTTTGTTCCTCCGGATCAAGAGATTGGTGTGATGTGGATTACTGGCTCACTGGCCTAGCCTCCTAGACACTAGGTGACTTTGTCAATAGTTCTCCGCTAAGCTAGTGCCGACGACGTCGCCGGAAGGACTTGCATGCCCAAGAAGACAGCAACGCAGCAGATTTCCCGCGTCTCGCGGCCGCGCCTCTATGAGCAGCTGGTGGAGCAGCTCATGGATTTCATTGAGGCCGCGGAGCTGGGACCGGGGGACACGCTGCCCGCGGAGCGGGACCTGGCCGAACGGCTGGGCGTCTCGCGGGCCACGCTGGCCCAGGCGTTGGTTGCGCTGGAAGTCCTTGGCGTCATCGACGTCCAGCACGGGACCGGAGCGGTGCTGGTCTACCGGCCGAATGTTCCGTCCGTGATCAAGGGCCTGCGCGAGCACAGCAGCAGGCTCCCCGAGATTGTTGAAGCCCGCAGCACGCTGGAGGTCAAGCTTGCCGAGCTGGCTGCCGCAAGGCGGACCGACGCGGACATGAAAGCCATCGACAAGGCGCTCGACGCGATGGCCGAGGAAGTGGCCTCGGGCGCCAAGGGAGCGCACGGTGACGAACTTTTCCACCAGGCTGTCACCGCAGCGGCGCACTCCTCGGTGCTGGCCCAGCTCATGTCCTTCATTGCCGGGATGATCCTGGAAACCCGCCTCGAGTCGCTCGGCCAGCCCGGCCGGCCGGAGCAGTCGCTGGCCTCGCACCGCAAGATTGCGGACGCCATCAGGGCCCGGGATGCCGACGCCGCCGCGGCGGCCATGCTGGACCACATCACCCTTGTCTCCGACGTCGCACTGCTGAAGTAAGCCCGTGAAACCGTTTCTGTTGCTCGCGTCGCGGGCCGAGGACACCGCGGCGGACGAAGAGTACGAGGCCTACCTGCGCTTTGGCGGGCTGGACGCGAGCCAGCTGAGGCGGATCCGGATGGAGCAGGCCCCGCTGCCTGAGCTGGAGCTGGACGACTACTCCGGGGTGATCGTGGGCGGCAGCCCGTTCACGTCCAGCGATCCGCCCGAAAAGAAGACTGAAACCCAGCACCGCGTGGAGCGGGAATTGTCCAAGCTGCTGGACCGGATCGTTGCGACGGACTTCCCCTTCTTCGGTGCCTGCTACGGCGTGGGCACGCTGGGGCTGCATCAGGGGGCGGTCATCGACCGGACCTACGGCGAGCAGCTGGGCGGCGTGACCATCACCCTGACCCCGGAAGGCCTGGACGATCCGCTGCTGGCGGGCATGCCCGCCGAATTCACAGCCTTCACCGGCCACAAGGAAGCGTGCACGGTGCTGCCCCCGAACGCCGTGCTGCTCGCGAGCTCGGCCGCGTGCCCGGTGCACATGTTCCGGATCAAGAAGAACCTGTACGCCACCCAGTTCCATCCTGAACTCGACGCCGAAGGGCTGGTGACCAGGATCGACATCTACCGTCACGCAGGGTACTTCCCGCCGGAATCCGCCGAAGAACTGATGGAGGCCGCCCGGACGTTCACGGCAACAGAGCCGATGAAGATCCTGCGGAACTTCGTGAAGGTCTACGGCAAGTAGTCCCGGACGGAAAGGAACGACGGCGGTGCGTCCCGCCGTCGTCCGCTTGCGTTCCCGGCGGCTATCCCGGCAGGGCCGGGTCCGCGGAAGGGCCCGGAACTGCCGAGAGGTGCTCGTGGACGGCAACCACCTCGCCGCCGCCGGTCCGGGTGAACACAATGGTCTCCCGTTCGTCAGTGGACAGGGTGCTGCCGTCCGGGCCAGTCCGGACCACCGTGGCCACCCGGTGCGTGAAGACGGCAGCGGAGCCAAGCAACTGGATGTTCTGCTCGCTGCTGCGGCAATCGAGCACCTTCCACCCCGAGCCGACCCACATGTCCCAAAGTTGCCGGTACTCGCTCCGGGAACCCAGTGCCTCCGGCTCGGGATGGAAAATGAACGTGGCTGACGGGCTGAAGGCGGCGAAGTAGCGTTCCGTGTCCGTCGCGGCGAAGGCTGCGATCAGCCCGTCCGCGGCCTCCTGGACCTCCGCCCGGCTCAGGTCCCGGCTCTCCGGCTGCCGGGACGGCGCACCGGGCTGCCGGGACGGCGCTTCGTGCCCGAAGCTGGCCGGTCCGGTCCGCGCCATGGCCCGGACCGGTGCCCCGTCGGCGTCGGGGATGCTGAGCGGGAAGAGGAAAACCTCGACGCCGGTGCCGCTGGCCAGCGCCCGCTGGACCTGGTCCAGCCCGGTGAGGTTCTCGGCGATGACGCAACCGTTGCCGGCGAGGATGTGATGGGCCGGAAAAGCCTGGTCTTCGGCGAGGCTCCCGGTTCTGTCCACGCTCAGGGCATCCACTCCGACGGTTCGGTAGCCGCGGTCCACGATCAGCTGGGCGGCGGAGGCGTCGAGCCACGGGTGGTCCAGGTAGGCGGGGGAGCCCCAGAACTCTGCGAACCCCGTCCGGAGCAGCAGGATCCTGTCGGGCTGACCGGGCCGGTCGTTCCCGGCCGTTGCCGGCGCGAGCCCGGACAGGTGTTTCGCGGTGATGGCGCCGCCGGCACCGGCGCTACGCACGTCAACCAGCTCCACGGGCCCGCTGAACTGCGCCGGCGGCAGCACGTCGAGTGCCGCCAGCGAATTCCGGACGTGGAACGGCGCGTCAACATGCGTCCCCGAGTGGGAGCCGATGGCGAGAGACAACACGTTGGCGCCGTCGCCGTCGGCTGTCAGCGCCGGCGAGATCCGCACTTCCGGGTCGCCGGGAAAGACGGGCATCCCCGTCCGGAGCGGGACGCTCAGATCCATCCATGTCACGACCGGACCGCCGAGCTCGTAAGCGCCCGGTCGTCCTCCGCCGGCGTCGGCTGCTCCTGCAGTCCCGGGTCCGGCTGCCCCGGCGCAACGGCGCGCCCGGCGCTGTCCATCACCGGCGGCACGGCAACGTTCCGGCTGGGAATCCAGCGCGGACCGGCCTCCGGAAACACGGCGCGGGGTTCGGGGAAGATCCACAGCATCGCCACGTAGAGCACCGCGGCAAGGACGAGGGAGGCCGGGAGGCTGATATCCACGCCGCCGGCGAGGTTGCCCAGCGGGCCCTGGAACTGTCCCGGCATATTGACCAGGCACAGGCCTGCCGCGGCGCTGAGCAGCCACGCCAGCATTCCGCGCAGGTTCCAGCCATGATTGAACCAGTAGCGGCCGCCTGTTTGGCGGCGGTTGAAGACCTGCAGGGCGTCGGCGTCGTACCAGCCCCGGCGGGTGATGAAGCCGATGATCATCACCACCATCCAGGGGGCCGTGCACGTGACAATCAGCGTGGCGAAGGTGGAGATGCTCTGGACGAGGTTGAAGGCGAAGCGGCCCACGAATATGAACGCGATGGCGAGTACGCCGATGAACACAGTGGCCTGCACGCGGTTGAAGCGCGGGAAGACACTGCTGAAATCCAGTCCGGTTCCGTACAGCGAGGAGGCGCCCGTGGACATGCCGCCGATCAGGGCGATGGCGCAGAGCGGGACGAAGTACCAGGCGGGGGACACGGCCAGGAGCCCGCCCACATAGTTGGGGGCCGCCGGATCCATGAACTCCGGTGCCTTGGTGGCGATGATCGAGGCGGTGGCGAGCCCGAAGACAAACGGCACAAGGGTGGCCAGCTGCGCGAGGAGGGCGGCACCCATGACCTTGCGCTTGGGCGTGTTCGTGGGAATGTACCGAGCCCAGTCGCCGAGGAAGGCGCCAAAGGAAATCGGGTTGGACATCACGATGAGGGCGGCGCCGAAGAAGGCAGGAATGAAACCGGCTACGCCGAGGCCGTCCAGGCCCACCCCGAAGGAGCCGGCAAAATTCAGGTCCAGGTCCCCTGCGAACGCGATGTATCCGATCACGAACAGAAGGGTGGCCGCCGTTACCGCGATCTTGTTCACGAGAAGCATGAACCGGAACCCGTAGATGCAGACGGCCAGCACCAGAACTCCGAAGAGCCCGTAGGCCACGGCAAAGGAGCCCATGTCCTGGGGCAGGCCAACCAGGCGGTTAAGGCCTCCCACCAGCGCGTCGCCGGAGCTCCATACCGAGATGGAGAAGAAGGCCGTGGCGGTCAGGAGCGAAAGGAACGAGCCCACGACCCGGCCGTGGACGCCCAGATGGGCCGAGGACGATACCGCGTTGTTCGTGCCGTTCGTGGGTCCGAAGACGGCCATCGGCGCCAGCAGGAGCGCGCCCACCACCAGGCCGAGGACTGTCGCTGCCAGACCCTGCCAGAACGAGAGGCCGAAGAGGATGGGGAACGCTCCGAGGAACGCTGTGGAAAACGTGTTAGCGCCGCCGAACGAGACCCTGAACAGGTCAAAGGGGCTTGCGTTCCGGTCCTTCTCCGGAATTTGTTCGATGCCGAACGCTTCCACCTCGGTCACCTTGACGCGGCCGGTTCGGCCGGCTTTGGCCTTTTGCTGCACATTTTTCACACTTGTCTCCGTCTGGCTGATCCATCCTGTGTTGCCAAGAGGGCATCACAAGTTGTTGATTAGGCTACATTTGTCACGAGGCTACGGTGTGAAGCGGCTCACATCAAAGATTTCGTCATCATGACGCGCCCCCACGGACAACGGCAGACCTGTCGGCGCCGCACGCACGGAAGCGGGCAAACGGAAGCGGGCAAACGGAAGCGGGGGGCGGCGGGGGGGGGCCGCCCGCGGGCGCCCGCTTCTGTTTGGGCCAGTCCCCTGGGAAAAGGGGGCCCAAGTGTTCGTTCGCGCTGCCTGCGGTTAGCGGGCGGGCGTCACAGTCGCCTCATAGGTGAGGATCTCGGTGGCCATGCCGGCATTGTCCGGTGCGACGCGCATGGTCAGGTGGTTGCCGGCGGCGGTCATCTTGAACGGATTGCGCGATGCCACGTGGCCGTCGGCGGACCACTGCTGGAACGGGACGCTGTGCAGCGTGGCGTGCGTCCTGCTGTCAATCAGGGCGATGCCGCCCAGATCGTACTTCGCGGCTGGACCGCCCGCGGCGGGCATCTGCGGAAGGCTGGCCACGCCGGCGCAGAGCATCTTGGAGTCCGCCGCGTACTGGCAGTCCTGGTAGTCGATGAAGTTGTCCGGGTTCTGCCAGCTGCTCAGCTCCTTGCCCTTCAGGGTCCACTCGGCGAAACGCCGTGAGCCCCACGTGTTGCCGATGAGGTGGCCGGACTGCTTGTCCATGACAATGCCGCCGAAGTGGTCCTTGACTTCGAACTGCTTCCGCACGTCCAGGGACTTTGCGTCCACCCGGTAGACGATGGAGCTGCTGTTGGGCCGGTACTGTGCCACGGCGACCCACACGTTGGTGCCGTCGAAGTCGATGCCGCCCGGGTGGTACATGTCGCCTTCGCCCAGCACGATGTCTTTCTGGAGCTTGCCCGCCTTGTCCATGACGAACAGGTGGCCCTTGCCTTTGCCGGCCGTACGGTCGTAGCCGCCCTGCGGGCTGGGGAACTTCACCGTTGGCTCGAGGATTTCCACAGAGGACAGGAAGATGTGGTCCTCCGAGAAGGCGATGCCTTCGGTGTGGAAGGTGGGGAAGTCCAGCTTGAGCCTGCTGGTGAGCTGCCAGGCCGTGTTGCGGTCGACGGCGGTGAATGCGTCTGCGACGGTGGTGTCCGCCGTGCGGTGGTCACCACCGTTTCCGGTGTCCCGGGACGCCTGTGCGACTGCGGCGCCGCCGATGGCTGTCGCTGCAATGGCCGCCGCGATGACGGCTTTGGCCAGGCTGCGGGTGCGGAGTGATTTCATGGGGATGGCCCTCTCGTTGGTTCGGACCGGTGTGACGGTACGGGCCGGTCATGAACCGGGAGCGACGGGCGGCTTAACGCGGTTCGGCAGTTGCCTGCTCCCCGCAGCGGCGGGGGCCCCATTTGCCCATTGACTTCGGCCGGAGGACGGCTAACGTTGAACTACGTCAACACGGATCTGTTGTACGCACGTGCGCTGAGGGGGCTGCGGCGCAATTGCAGATTGTTCGCACACACAGGCCTCGGTCGGCAGCCGCAACTCCTCAAGCTGGTTCACGCCAGCGCCCTCATGTCTTGATTCCAGGTCTCACCCTAGCCCCAGGTGCCGTCCCATGACCGCTAATATCGTCACCGCCTTTGCCGTCAAGTCCTTCGATGTCCCCGACAAGAAGCGTTACCCGGACAAGGCCGAAGTGGACCTTGTCAGCGTGAACGACTATTCCGTTGCGCGGCTCATCCTCGCCCCCGGCTGGCGGTGGTCCGAGTGCTCTAAACCCACCGAAAAAACACCATTCTGCCAGCACAACCACCTCGGCTTCTGCGTGTCCGGGGTGATGGAGGTCGAAACGCCGGAAGGTGTCCGCTCGTCGATCCACGCCAACGACACGTACGCCATCCCGCCGGGCCACAATGAATGGGTGGTGGGTTCCGAGCCGTTCGTGGCCGTGGAATTCCTGGGCGCGGCGTCGTTTGGCCGGCCGGTCAGCCGCGGCCAGCACGCCAAGATCTGACTCGGATCAGCCGACCTCGGATCAGTCGCGCGGACCCAGTGCGGCGGGCGGTCAGCCCACGTGGACCCAGGGCCGCCTCGACACGTCAGGCTCGGCTTCGCGCAGCACTTCGCGGGTGACCGGTGCGATCTCGCCTTCGCCCAGGAACAGGAAGCGCAGCAGGTTCACCACTGGATTTCCCTCGGTCCAGCGGAAATAGATGTGCGGCATGAGCCCCGTGACGTCCCGGATGTGCAGCAGCACGGAGGCGATGGTGTTGGGCACCACGGGTCCGTGCACTTCCAGGATCTGGTAGCCGTGCCGGGTCACCCCGGTGACCTCCAAGGCTGTTTCAAAATCGGAGGAATCGTCCACGATGACTTCCAGGAACAGCGCCTGGTAGTCCACCGGGAGATGGCTGACCTCGATGGCCGACGTCAGCTTGTCCCGGTAGGCCTGCGCGCTGAGTCGGAGCGGTTCGTGGGCAATGATGGAGATGGGTCCCTCCAGGTTCGAGGACATGAATTCCAGCGCCTGCCGGTCAAGGTGGACGTGGGTGGCATGCAGCTCGAAGGAACGGAGGATACGGGAGAGCAGGGAGATCCCGATGATGCCCAGGATGAAGAACGACGCGATCCGGAGGCCTTCGGGCCGTTCAAAGACATTGGCGACTGTCGTGTAGATGAAAACCACTGCGATGATCCCGAAGCCGACGGTCCGCCGGTGCTGCTGCTGACGCCGGGCCGACAGTGTCACGGCAACCGCTGCGGAAGTCATCAGCACCAGGACGCCCGTGGCGTAGGCGCCGCCCTGGGCATCGACGTCGGCGTTGAAAAGATACGTGATCAGGAACCCGATCGCCGTGAACACCAGCACCAACGGGCGGACAGCCCGGGCCCATTCGGGCGCCATGCCGTACCGGGGCAGGTACCGCGGGACGAGGTTCAGCAGTCCCGCCATCGCGGAGGCGCCGGCGAACCAGAGGATGCCAATGGTGCTGACATCGTAGACGGTGCCGAAGCCATTCCCCAGGTATTCATGGGCCAAGAACGCCAGGGCGCGGCCGTTCGCCTGCCCGCCGGGCTCGAATTCCTGCGCCGGGATCAGGATCACGGTGGTGAGGCTCGTGGTCACCAGGAACGAACTCATGATGACGGCGGCCGTGGTCAGCAGTTTCCGGGTTCCCTCGATCCTGCCTGCCGGGTACTCGTCCGTGTCGCCGGGCCGGCCCTGGATCTGCGGCATCACCGCGACGCCCGTCTCGAAGCCGGACAGGCCAAGGGCGAGTTTGGGAAATACCAGCAGAGCAATGCCGACCACCATGAAGGGGCTTCCGTGCGAGGTTGTCAGGGCTTGCCACCAGTCCCCGACAGCCGTCGGGTGGGCTGCTGCCTCGAATACCGTGGCGGCGACGACGATCACGTTCAGTCCCAGATAGAGTGCCACCAACGCGACGGCGACGCCGATAGCCTCCTTGAATCCGCGCAGGAACACCGCTCCGAGCAGGGCAAGGAGGAACAGGGTGACAACAATGTTTTGTCCCTGCAGCCAGCCGGGCGCAAAGGGGTTCTGGATCGCGTGTGCTGTGGCGTCGGCGGCCGACAACGTCATGGTGATCATGAAGTCCGTCGCCGCGAAGCCCAGAAGGACCAGGACGAGGAGCTTGCCGCCCCAGCGGGGCAGCAGCCGCTCAAGCATGGCGATGGATCCTTCGCCGCGGTGGCTTTCGCCCGCAACCCTGCGGTAGACGGGCAGGGCGCCGAACAGGGTGACGGCCACCAGCACCAGCGTGGCCAGCGGGGAGATCACCCCGGCGGCAAGCGCGGCGATCGCCGGCTGGTAACCGAGGGTCGAGAAGTAGTCGACGCCTGTCAGGCACATCACCTGCCACCACGAATGCTTCTTGAGGTGCGCGTCGCCCACAGCGCCGGGACCCTGGTGGGTGCCCTTGGCATCCTGAAGGCCGAACAGCAGCCAGCTCCGGAATCTGTCCCTGGCCCCGGGCCGTGCGGCGGACGGATCAGCCGGAGGCCTGCTCAGCGTGGTCATGTCTGCCTCTCCGCGATGCGCAGCACCGCTCCATTGCCGACGATAACAGCGGCCGGCCGCCGTGCTCCCGGTGCCTCCGCAATCCTGACGCATCCTTAACGTGGCGGTGGCGCCAACGGGGCGTGGGCGTCGGGTCCGGCCAGGCGCTATGCGGGAACTTCGCCGGGCGGCGGGGTTTCAACGTAGACGATCAACGTTGCCGCGGCAGGCAGGTACCAGTGCCGGCGGTGCAGCACCGGCCGGTAGGCGCGGCCGTAGGGGTCCCGCACGCGGGCCTGCTCCAGGCGGATCTGACGGGAGAGCCGGCGGTCGACTTCCCGCAGGTCGTGCAGGCGCGTGGTGACACCCCCGAACTCCAGGGTCCATTGTCCGGCCGCGGGGTCGGCGCCCTGTTCGAGGAGGAGAATTTCGAAAAGGTCCCGCAGCAGCTGGTCACGGGTGCCGGGGTGGAAGCGACGAAGCCGGTGCCGCTCGACGTGCAGGTTCTGGGCAGCCTGCCACGCCTGGCCGAGCCAATGGAATTCCACCGGACCGAGTGCCGGTCCGAGGACCAGGCGGCGGTCCGGATCCATAACCAGAAGATAGTCATTGCCCCTGCGGTCGATGACGCTCCTGGCCTCGCCGGAATATTCAAATGCCGCGAGCAGCTCGTGAGCTGACCGGTGATAGCCAAAGTCGCCGGTATCGTCGACAGTGACGTAGTCCCCGCCGGCAGGGGGCGGGCCATCCGGAGGATGCGGCTGGAGCCGGGACGTGGAATTCATTTCGCATGCTCCATCGGAGGATTCGGCCGCGACCTCCGTGGCCGCGGGTCCCACGGTTCCATGACACCACCGGCAGGGCCGTTTCCGGGACTGTTTTAACGCTTTCCATATGCCGCGGGGAATGAAATTAGCGTTCTCTTAACGCGCGGCTACCGCTCGGGTGCTGCGCCCTCCCGGATACACCGGCAGGTGTTGGCACAGCGGCGGGGAAGGGCTAACGTCACAGCCAGGAGGCCCGATTCAACGAAGGAGTCGCTGCCATGACCATTGTCGACAATGCCGTGTATGTGGCAGGCCGCCGGACGGCGGATCCGGAGGGCCTGGAGGAAACGTACTTCCTCCTGCGGCAGCGGCAGGGGATGGCATGGATCGGGCTCTACCGGCCGGATGCGCGGGAGCTGCGCTCTGTGGCTGACGAGTTTGACCTGAGCTCGCTGGCAGTCGAGGATGCCTTGACCGGACACCAGCGGGCGAAGGTCGAGCACTACGGCGACACCCTCTTCATGGTGCTGCGCCCCGCCCGGTACCTCGACGATGTGGAAAAGGTGGAGTTCGGTGAGATCCACATCTTCATCGGCCCCGACTTCGTGGTCACCGTCCGCCACGCCGAGTCCCCGGACCTGGCCAAGGTCCGCCGGCGCATGGAGTCCGAGCCCGAGTTCCTCGCGCTGGGGCCCGACGCGGTCCTGTACGCCATCCTCGACCAGGTGGTGGACGAATATGAGCCCGTGGCCGCCGGCCTCGAGAACGACATCGATGAGATCGAAGACGAGCTCTTCGGTGCGGATCCGGAGGTCTCGCGCCGGATTTACGAGCTCTCCCGCCAGGTCATTACGGTCCAGCGCGCTACCGGGCCGCTGGCCGGGATCCTACAGGCCCTCATGACAGGAACGCCTGACCACCATCCCGACGCGGAGTTGCAGGACCATCTCAGGGACGTCCTGGACCACGTCCTGCGGCTGAATGACCGGATCGCGTCATTCCGCGCCCTGCTGCAGAATGCCCTTGCGGTCAATGCTGCCCTCGTGGCCCAGCGCCAGAACGATGAAATGCGCCGCCTCACCGAATCGAGTTTCGCCCAGAACGAGCAGGTCAAGAGGATTTCCTCGTGGGCAGCCATCCTCTTCGCACCGACGCTCATCGGCACGATCTACGGCATGAACTTCCACACCATGCCCGAACTCGACTGGGTGTTCGGCTACCCCATGGCCATCAGCCTGATGGTCGGCATGGGACTGATCCTGTACGCCACGTTCAAGCACAATAACTGGATCTAGCCCGCCGGACGGCGTTGAGCGCGCCGCCGGCACTCCTGAGCGCGAATGCCCCGGGGGCGTGGCCGTCAACGCCCAATTTGGGTGGGCAGCGAGCCGAAACGGCACGTGCTCCAAGGTTTTTTGGAGCCGCCCCGCTGATGATGGGGCTGTTCCTTCCTCATTGCGGCAGTGGTGCAGATGACCGGGTCCGGACATGCGTTCCAAAGGCATCCGGGTGACCCTCGGGATCTGCGTTTCAGGGGAAAGGCAGGCCTGTGGCCCGTTCGGCCACAGGCCTGCCTCTTTATCCACATGACCGAAAATCTGGAGAAGACAATGGCGTCCAGCAGGGAAATGCTCAGGCTTGGTTTGATGGGGCAGCGGCAATGACAGCGCCCGCGGTCCACCGCCCGGGATTCCCGGCGGGAACTGGCATGAATGAGCCCGCCCAGCGCAGGATTACGCCAGCTTTTCCCCAGCGTCCGAAGGTTCACCGAAGGTTATGGACAGCCGGGGGACTTCCCGGGACGACCGAAAATACACTGGAACTAGCCAGATTCCGGCTTCCGTTCGCCGGTCCTCACACCCGAAGGAACCCCAAAATTCGTGCCCTGTCCGCTCTCCGTCCCGCACTGGCATCGCTGCTGCTGACCGCCCTGGCCGCCACCTCCGCCGGAGTGGCGCCCGGCGCCGCATCGCCGGCCGCCACGAACTCCGAAGCAGCAGCACCCGGCGGCGCAACTGCCCGGTACCTGGTGCGGTACGCCGCCGGCACTGATGTTCCGTCCGAGGTGAGTAGCCTGCGTTCCCGGAACATCGCCGTCGGCCGCACGTTCTCCAAGGCGCTGCGCGGTGCGGTGGTGACGGCGACGCCGGCCCAGGCTGCAGAGCTGAAGCGCTCGGCGCGGGTGGCCGCCGTCGAGATCGATGCGCGGGTGACAGCCGCGGAAACCCAGCAGCCCGCGCCGTGGGGACTGGACCGCATCGACCAGCGCGCGTTGCCGCTGTCCGGCTCCTTCACCTCGGCGTCGTCGGGGGCGGGGGTGAGCGCGTACGTGATCGACTCCGGCGTGCTGGCTGCCCACACGGAATTCGGCGGCCGCGTTGCCGCAGGATGGACTGCCGTGTCGGACGGCCTGGGAACGGGCGACTGCAACGGCCACGGCACGCATGTCGCCGGAACCATTGCCGGCAAGACCTACGGCGTGGCCAAGGCGGCCACCATTGTTCCTGTGCGCGTCCTGGACTGCACCGGCTCGGGCTTCAACTCGGACGTGGTGGCAGGCCTGGAGTGGGTGGCCTCGCAGCACCAGGCGGGGACGCCGGCCGTCGCAAACCTGAGCCTCGGCAGCGTCACCAGCGCGGCGGTGGACGCTGCCGTGCAGGGCCTCGTCAACGACGGCGTCACCACAGTCGTCGCCGCCGGAAACGCTGCCGCCGACGCGTGCAACAGTTCCCCGGCCCGGGTGCCGGACGCACTGACCGTCGCCGCGAGCGACTCCTCTGACAGGCAGGCGTCGTTTTCCAACTTCGGAACCTGCGTTGACCTGTACGCTCCCGGCGTGGGCATCACCTCCGCCAGCTCCGCTTCGACGACGGCGACTGCCTCCATGAGCGGAACGTCCATGGCGACTCCGCATGTGGCCGGCGCCGCTGCCGCGGTGCTGTCGAGGTCGCCAGAGCTCACGCCCGCTGCCGTGGCGTCTAAGCTGCTCTCCGCTTCCACCCCCGGCGTGGTCACGGCCTCCGGTGCAGGCACCCCGAACCGGCTGCTGTTTTCGGATCCGTCCGCGGGAATCCTCACCGCGCCGGTGGTAACGGGCAACAGCCCGGCCGCCAATGCCGCAGGCGCCGCAGTGGCCGGCAGCGTGTCCGCCACGTTCAGCAGGAACGTCCAAGGGGTCAGCGGTTCCACCTTCGTCCTGAAGAACGCCGCCGGAACCGCCGTCCCGGCCGCCGTCACCTACGACGCGGCAACGCGGACCGCGACGCTGAAGCCGTCGTCCCTCCTGGCCGCATCCCAGAAATACGCGGCGACACTGACGGGCGGGACGGCAGCCATCCGTGACACCACGGGCACGCCGCTGGTCACGACGGGCTGGAGCTTCACCACGGCGGCGGCCCCCACCGTGACCGCCCGGGCGCCCGGCGCGAACGCCACCGGCGTGGCCGCAGGGAGCAACGTCACCGCCACCTTCAACAGCGCAGTCCAGGGCCTGGACGCCGGCACGTTCCTCCTGCGGGGCCCCGGCGGTGCCGCGGTCCCCGCGGCGGTCAGCTACAACGCCACCACCCGGACGGCCACCCTCAATCCGGCGGCCAACCTCGCCAACGACACCAAGTACACCGCCACCCTGACCGGCGGAGCGGCTGCCGTCCGCGACGCCGCAGGAACCCCGCTGGCCACATCGAGCTGGACGTTCACCACCGGGCCGGCCCCGGTCATCACGGCCATGACGCCGCGGCCGGGGGCCACCCTGGTGAGGCGCGCGAACAACGTGGCGGTGACATTCAGCGAAGCGGTCCAGGGCGCAGGTACAGGCACCGTCGTCCTGAAGGCCACGGCCACCGGCGCGAAGATAGCCGCCACCGTGTCACGCGTCGGCACCACCAACCAGTGGATCCTCGACCCCACCGCGACGCTGGCCGCCAGGACCGGTTACACCGTGACCGTCACCGGCGGCACAGCGGCCATCCGGGACCTCGCAGGGAACAGTCTGGCGTCCTCCAGCTGGGCATTCACCACCGGGTCCCTCTGACTCAGGTGGCTGTTGGCAAACAGAGGCCGACGGCGGCACTTTCGTGCCGCCGCCGGCGTCCCAGTCGTTAAACACTCAGTTGCATGGCCATTCCAGACTGTTACCTGTGGTTGTTCGAAACCCAGATGGTGACGGTGTTGCTCCTGTCAAAATCGGACGACCCGTTCCTGTGACCGCCCCGGTCGTCCTGCACACGGATCCTGACGGTGTGGTACACCGTTACCGACCTTTCGCCCCGGTCGGCAGTCACCCTCTCGACATTGACGATTCTGTCGTGACCGGAAACCCATACGGTGTCCCAGGCATTCCCGATTTCTTCGGTGTCCCAACGGTCGTGCTTCTGGAACATCCTTTGGTTGTAACGAACCTGGGCGTCCTTGTCGCAGTGAATCCTGAACGGGAAACTAACCCTCACGGATTTGCGGTTACCGTTGCGGGGATCGCCCCTCATGGCTTCCCTGCCGTGGTTAGAAGCGTAGGGGTCGAGAGCCGTGACGGTACAATCGGCTTTTCTGGAATGATTGGGCATTGCCGTGGCTGGCCCGGCCATGGCGATTGGGCCGGCAAGCAGCCCCAGTGAAACTGTGGAAACCATCGCGACCCTTGCCGCTAGGGAACGACGGGGCCGTGTTGGCGGAGTCATAGTCATTTTTCCTCCCGCGATTGTGCGTTTCGGGCAGCCCTGGCCGATCACGTTGCGTTTGGCAGGCTTAGTCAGCCACTTCCGCCCGTATTAAAAAAGGCTCCCGTGATGAGCGGGAGACCTGGAGCCGGATTCGTTTTCGAGGCATTTCCTTGGATCCGGTACCTCACTATCTTACGCCTCGGGTCCGGTTGTGTGCCCTTTTTTCCACCGATTTTGGTTGTTTTGGCCACTCGGCACGGCAAAGGGCGGCCGACGGCGGCAAGTACCGCCGCCGGCCGCCCTTCGGACTGCCGGGCTACTTCCGGAGGAAGCCGAGCAGGACCTCGTTGACTTCGGCGGCGTGCGTCCAGAGCAGGCCGTGCGGGGCGCCGTCGATCTCCACGTACTCCGCATCCGGAAGGGCCTTGCTGAATTCCCGGCCGGTGGCGTCGATCGGCAGGATGTTGTCGGCCGTGCCGTGGACGATCAGCGACGGGACGTCGATTTTGGGGATGTCGGCGCGGAAGTCGGTGATCCAGGTGGGCTGGGCGGCGACCGAGGCGAAGGCCCCGGCGCCTGCGGCAAGGTTCCAGCTGGCCCGGACGGCTTCCTCGCTGAGGCGGGGCGTTCCCAGGAAGGTATCGCTGTTGTAGAAGTTCTTGAAGAACTCGGTGAAGAAGGCGTAGCGGTCGGCCGTGACCGCGTCCTTGAGGCCGTCGAACACCGACTGCGGCACGCCCGTGGGGTTGTCGCCGGTCTGCAGGAGGTACGGCTCCAGGGACCCCAGGAAGGCGGCCTTGGCCACGCGGGCCGAACCGAAGGTAGAGATGTACCGGGCAACTTCTCCGGTTCCCATAGAGAACCCGACCAGCACGACGTCGTTCAGGTCCAGGGTGTTCAGGACCGTGTCGAGGTCGGCGGCGAAGGTGTCGTAGTCATACCCGGTGGTCGGCTTGCTGGACTTCCCGAAACCGCGCCGGTCGTACGTGATGACGCGGTAGCC
Organism: Burkholderia sp. RS01; assembly: GCF_039748055.1. Classification (NCBI taxonomy): domain Bacteria; kingdom Pseudomonadati; phylum Pseudomonadota; class Betaproteobacteria; order Burkholderiales; family Burkholderiaceae; genus Burkholderia; species Burkholderia sp. RS01. Next base: position 17,823 of record NZ_JBDLAK010000026.1, on the reverse strand, counting down.
GGCCTCCAGCAGGGCGGCCGTCTGCTTCTCCCAGGAGGAGCCGTCCAAGGGATAGCCGTGGATGAGGACGGCCGCCTGGCCGGTCCCGTGGTCTTCGTAGTAAAGCTCGATGTCGGTGCTGTTTTCCTGTCCAACGGTGATGTACGCCATGTCAGCAGTCCCTCCGGGCTCGTGAGAACGGTCGTCCTCTGGTGGTGGTACCAACCTATCGGGATTGTCCGCCGGGCGGACCGGCCGGCGGCAACTTCCCTGCGGCAACGTCCCTGCGGAAACGTCCCCCCGGAATGGCAGCAGCCGCGGGAGCGTTGTGGACGGCATGAAACGAATTGGCTTCCTGTCCTTCGGCCACTGGGGCCCGGTGCGGGGTTCGCACACCAGGACGGCGCGGGACGCGCTGCTGCAGGGCATCGACCTGGCCGTGGCGGCCGAGGAAATCGGCATAGACGGCGCGTTCTTCCGGGTGCACCATTTCGCCCGGCAGCAGGCCTCGCCGTTCCCGCTGCTTGCGGCCATCGCCGCCCGCACGAGCCGGATTGAGTTGGGCACCGCCGTGGTGGACATGCGCTACGAGAACCCGCTGTACATGGCCGAGGAAGCCGCCGCGACGGACCTCATCAGCGGCGGCCGCCTCCAGCTCGGGATCAGCCGGGGTTCACCCGAACCCGCCAGGAACGGCGCCTCCGCCTTCGGGCACGTGCCGCGCGACGGGGAGACGGACGCGGACATGGCACGCAGGCACGCCGACGAGTTCCGCCGCGCGGTGGCCGGTGCCGGCATCGTGGAAGCTGATCCCAGGTACGCCGGCGGAGCCACCGGCCTGCTGCCCGTCCAGCCGCGCTCCGAGGGGCTGGGGCAGCGGATCTGGTGGGGTGCCGGAACCCGGGGCACGGCCGTGTGGGCGGCCGGGCAGGGCATGAACCTGATGAGCTCAACGCTGCTGACGGAGGACACCGGAGTGCCGTTCGACCAGCTCCAGGCCGAACAGATCGCGATGTTCCGGGAAGCCTGGAAGGCAGCCGGCCACAGCCACGAACCGCGGGTCTCCGTCAGCCGCAGCGTCCTGCCCCTGGCCGACGACGAGGACCGGCAGTACTTCGGGCTGAGCGCCCTGCGCGAGAGCCGGGACCAGGTGGGAGCCCTCGACGGCGCCCTGGCCCGCTTCGGCAAAAGCTACATAGGCGAGCCCGACGCCGTCGCCGCGGACCTCGCTGCCGATGCCGCAGTGCAAGCCGCAGACACCGTCCTGGTCACCGTTCCCAACCAGCTGGGCGTGGAGTACAACGCCAAACTCCTGGGGAACATCGCCCGGTACGTCGCGCCGGCCCTCGGGTGGGAACCGGCGCGGGGCATGCCGGAAGCGCGTCGCGGCTAGCCCCGGGAGCCGCCCGGCCAATGGTTTGTTGGGTCCAACGGGCGTAACCTACTGGCATCGTGCGGTTCCTGCGAGCGGGGCGATTTCCATGAAAGAGAATCAGTACGACGACGGCGCGCACCGTGGACACAGGCGTCCGGCCATGGATTCGGGGACGGACGCTGCCCGGGAGGGTGACCCGCAAACTGGTGACCCTCGAACCGCCGGACCGCAGGCATTGGACGGGGCGCCGTACCGGCTGGCCGCCACCCTTCTCTTTTCCGGCGTGGTGGTTTCCCTCGTGGCCGGGATCCTGCATCCGGAGCGGGCCAACGCGAATGACCACGTGGCCGCCTTCACCGAGTATGCGGGCAGTGAACTCTGGATTGGCGTGCACCTGGGCCACTTCGCGGGCATGGCCATCCTCACTGCGGGCTTGTATGTTCTGGGGTCGGCGCTCGCCGGCGTGACCGGCCGGTCGGCGTGGGCGGCGCGGCTCGGCAAGTTGGCCGCGGCTGCCGCCCTTGCACTCTACGGCTGCCTGCAGGCTGTGGACGGAGTAGCCCTCAAACACTCCGTCGATGCGTGGGCAGCTGCCGACGACGCCGAGAAAGCCGTGCGCTTCGCCGCGGCGGAGGACACGCGCTGGCTGGAGTGGGGCATGCGGAGCTACCAGAGCTTCGTGCTGGGTGCCGCCCTGATCCTGTTCGGCGTCGCGGTGGGAACGGCGCGGGGATACCGCGCGCGGTCGGCTACCTCATGGGCCTGTCCGGGGTGTCGTATCTCGTGCAGGGCTGGGTGATCGGGACGGAAGGATTTTCGGGCAGCAACACCGTGCCGACGCTCGCGGGCATTGTGCTCATCCTGGTCTGGACCATCTGGCTGCTCGGAAGCTCCTGGCGCAGGTTCTAGCCAGACCGGATCCGGGCACTCGACCACTGGCGTGCATAGACGGGGAGCTCGCTCGGCCTGCGGAGCCGGAACTGCGCAGTCAGCAGGCCGGCGGGACCGTGCCGGCGGGCTATGTGGGGAGCGGCGCGCCGGACAACGGCCACAAACCGGAAGAAGCCGCGGATGACTCCGGTCTGTGGGACGCGGAGGACCGGTAGGGGCCCAGGGCCGCAGCTGCCCGCCTCAGCCCCAGCGGATGATCCGGTCCGCCCGGTAGCGGGTGGCCTCGATCAGCCGGGCATTGGCTTCGTCGGACCCCGTGGCCCAAGCCTCGGCGGCGGGCCGGTCCATGCCGAAGAGCATGTGCCGTTCCACGAGGCGGGTCAGCCGAAGCTCCCGGGGAGTGTCAACAAACCAGACCTCGTCCAGCTGGGACCTCACCTGCTGCCACTGCGGGCCGTCGGCCAGCAGGTAGTTTCCCTCGGTGATGACCAGCGGCACGTCGGCCGGCACGGCAATCGACGCGGCCACAGGCTCGTCGATGGAGCGGCGGAAGTCCGGTGCGTAGACAACTTCCTCGTCCCGCTGCGCGAGCCGCCGCAGCAGCGAAAGGTAGCCGCCGACGTCGAACGTGTCCGGAGCGCCCTTGCGCTGCTTTAGCGGGGTGCCGTCAACGATGGCATTCCCCAGATGGAACCCGTCCATCGGGACCACGAGGGCAGATCCGGGGCTCAGGGCTTCCGCCAGGCAGGCAGAGAACGTGGACTTTCCGGAGCCCGGTGCGCCGGCTACGCCGAGGAGTACCCGGCTCCCGGTGGCTAGTCTGCTGCGCAGCCCGGCAAGGGCCTGCTGAGTGTCCGGGGATTCAAAGGCCCGGACCGCCAGGGGCCGGACGTCGCGAACTGTCATGAAAGCATCCTAGGCGAGTCCGCCCGGCGTGCACCGTGCGTGTCCGGCGCCGGCAGCGAATCAGCCTGCTCCGCGGGGAGCGTCCTGGTGCAAGTTCAGTCCAGCGGGATGGTGACGGTGACTGCGGTGCCACTGCCGGGAGTGGAGTCGATGGCCATGGTTCCGCCGGCTTCCTGAACCGCGGCGGACATGGTGCGGAGCCCCCCGCCCCCGAATCCGGTGCCGTTGTCAGCGACGGTCAGGCGGATCCCGTGGAACACCGCGCACAGGCGGACTGTCACGTCGGTGGCATGCGCGTTCCTGAAGGTGTTACTCAGGGCCTCTTGCGCGGTCCGGTACAGCAGCGATGCAGAGCTGGAGGAGATCTCGAGGCCGTGGTGCGGCGTCTCCCAGTGAACGCACGTTCCCTGCCTGCGCAACGGCGCCGTCAGCCTGTCGATGCATCCGGCAAGCCCCAGCCGGTGGAAGTCCACGGGCTGGTGATCCGTGATCACGCCACCGACGTCGGTGACTTCTTCGAGAGTTGCTGCCGTGGTCATGGCACTTCCCGCTTCCTGGCCGCTCTTGCATGCTTTCTCCGGAAGGATCGCTCCCCCCACGGGCTGATGCACTTAAGAGTGGCGCGGGCAGATCAGGCTTACCGCGGCTTTTCCTCAGGATCCGATCAAGTTTCCCGCGCGGGGCCCTTGCCGCATGGTGCGGATTACTAGGCCACAGACCAAGGTTGAAGCGCTTGCCGCGGGTACATGACGGCATCGGCTGCGTCCAGGACCTCCAGCGCAGTCATGTGGGCCGCTGCGGCCACGTCGCGGATCGGCTTCCCGTGGGTCACGGCTGCCGCCACCGCGGTCTGCAGGCTGATCGCCGCAGGCTCGTGCTCTTCGCTTGCGGATTCCAGGGTCGCCACGGCTTCCTCCACAGCGCGGATGTCGTCATCGTCCATCGGTGCACTCCCATCTCTGCTCCATTGCAGTAACCTCTGCTCCATTGCAGTAGCGCCAGCGACGCCGGGGACTGCCTGTCCCCGAAGTTGCGTGCGTCTTGTTGATAAAAAGAATAGGACAGACAAGTCTGTCTCTGCCAGTCCCAAGGTAGACTATTTCCTTAATGAGTGCACCTGATTCGACCGGGGACGCCTTACTGCCTAGCGAGGTGCGTACCGGCCATAGCGAACCAGTGGACCGGATACTTTCCACTGCCTACGAGCTGTTCTCCCGCCGCGGTATTCGCGACGTCGGGATCAACGAGCTAATCGATCGATCAGGTGTGGCCAAGTCGACTTTCTACCGTCATTTTCCGTCCAAGGATGCGCTGGTTCTTGCCTTCCTGGCGCTCCGCGACCAGGTCTGGACGGTGGACCTCATCGTGTCGGAAGCCAGGCGCCGTGGAAACACGCCGGCGGAACAGCTGCTGGCCGTTTTTGACGTGTTCGGAGACTGGTTCCAGCGTGACGACTTCGAGGCCTGCACCTTCATCAACGTCCTCCTGGAAATGGGCCCGGAGCATCCGCTCGGGGAAGCCAGCATCGGCTACCTCGCAAGGATCCGCGGGCACATCAAGGCGCTCGCCGAAGAAGCTGGCCTTCAGCGCACCGACGACTTTGCCCGCTCCTGGCACATCCTGATGAAGGGCTCCATCATCTCCGCGACGGAAGGTGACTTCCTGGCGTCCAAGCGGGCCCAGCAGATGGCCGGCTGGCTGATCGACCACCACCGGAACTAGGGCCGGCCGGCTTGTGCGCGGTGGTCGTCCTACCCGCCGCCCTTGCCCTTGTTGGAGCCCTTGGCCTTGCTTTCGCCGCCGGGCCGCTTGTTAACAGCGGGCAGGGGCGCCGTGGCAGGTGCCTGAGTGACGACGTCGGCTGCTGCGGCAGCGCTCTCAGCCGCGGCTTTCGCAGTCGCCTCCCGGGCCGCCGCCGCCTTCGCCGCTGTGGCCCGTTCTGCTGCGGCTTTGGCTGCCGCTGCCTTCGCGGCCTGGGCCGCCAAAAGGTCGGCGCGCACCGCCTCTACTGCTTTCATGATGCTTTGGTGGCGCTTGAAGGACACCTCGCCATTGGCGGCGGCGCCGGTCACATGGCCGACCAGCTCATCGAGGGACCGCAGCCCCGCAGCGGGGTCCTGCGCGGCCGCCGCCGCGCTGACTACAAGCACCTGCGCCTGCAGCTCCTTGCCGGTCTTGGAATCCAAATCCGGGGCTGACTGCGCGCAGCCCGCCAGGGCGGCGGCGAGGCATCCAGCAATAAGCATGGTGCCGGTTCCGCGCCCCCGGCCCGGCCTTCCGCCTAGCAAAACCAACGTTCCTCCAAGCTTTTACCGGGTGACGCACCGGCACCGTGTCAGGTGCCAGTGCCGCCGTCGTACAACGGCAACCCATAGATCATAAGCCTACTTAGCTTCATTCGGGGAGCGCTCATTCCGGGAGTCCGAACAGGTCCGTCCGCGAACCGGCGCATTCCCGGAGATGGCCGCCGGGGCTCCAGCCCCCGAACGCATCTGCGCTCCGGGCGTCGGAGCTCTCGGCCGGGGTGAAACCGGGCACGGTTGAAAGCCGGGCGTTCTCCCTCAAGTGGGAGAGGAGTGCCTGTTCGGGGCAGCCCGGATGGGCGGCAAGGTGGCGCAGCAGCCTCAGCCGCACCTCGGACTCCTGATCGGTGGCGCCAAGGATATCGAGGATGACTTCGACCACCTGGTGGCGCATCACTGTCCGTTCGGTGACGCCCAGCCAAGCGAAGAACGCGGAGGGGCTCTTGAAGGCATCGGCGTCGGGGGCGGTGGCGTCGAATCCGTCGAGGGCGGGCGCTCGGACGGCCGGGGCGCCTGCCGGCATTGCAGGGTCCTGCGGGCCCTGGAAATCAGTTGGCATGGCGGCCGCCGTGGTGTCCGCTGCGGCTGTCTTCGGACTTCCCGTTCTGCCTGCTCCGCCCTCGGCCCCGCGAGCCGCCGTCGTCCCCGGCCTCGTGACTGCTGATGACGATCTCGGCGGCCGGTACCAAGACCGTGACCCGGTCCAGGGATCCTGCATCCAAGAGCTCCGGTGGCACCGCCGACGGTTCTTGAACGGCGGAGGGGGCAGCCGCACGGGTCACCGCCGGGCCCTTCGCCGTGGTCTTCGCTGCGGGCTTGAACGTTGTGCTTGAGACGCTCTTCGCTGCGGCGGCTTCGGGGATCTCTGCCCCCCGCACGTCCGCTGCGAGGTCAGGGCCCCCGCCGTCCCCGACTACCACGCCCGGGCCCCGGAAATTGGCCGGCTCCGCCACCGCCTGACTCCAAACATTGAGCCCTGCGAGTGTAACCAGCGGAATACCAAGGAGTAACAACTTTTTCATCAGGGCTCCTCATAAGACGGCTCGAATGTCTGCACTCCGCCACTATCCTGTGCGTCTCCTGTGAAAACCTCGCTTTGCGAACCCCTCGTTCCGGTGAGGAAGGTGGGTAATGGGGGGCTGGTGTGACGGATAGGCCGCCGCAGCCCCCGCGGGCAGGGATTCCACCAGAAAGTTCCGGGGTTTTCATAGGAAAACCCACAGGTCCCAAACGCTCGCATGGTTGCTTCGCGGCCTTAACAACATGGTGGCGGGGGCGTAGCTTTGGTGGTGTTGGAAGCCATCCCCGGCCCCGGGCGAATCGGCCAAAAAGGGCCGGAAGCAATCAGGAGGTAACAGCGATGACCAACATTCTTCGCCGCGCGGGCGTCGACTTTCCGGAGCCTTTCCGGCGCTTCCTGGAAGGCGATCTGGACACCTGGCTCCGAGTGGAGGAATACCGTGAGGCCGGGTTCCTGGTGGTCAAGGCCGAGGTCCCGGGCCTTGATCCGGACAGGGACGTTGACATCACCCTGGCGGGTAATCAGCTTCAGATCAGTGTGCGGCGCGAAGAACGCTCCGAGCACAAGGACAAAGAGGGTTACCGCTCCGAGTTCCGTTATGGCACCTTTGCCCGGACCGTGAGCCTCCCCGCTCCCGTAAACCAGGACGACATCCGTGCTTCGTACACGGACGGCATCCTCGAAGTCCGCGTCCCGCTCCCGGAAGAACCCGCCGCCGGATCAAGGAAGATCCATGTCTCCCGCGGATCGGGGTTCACGGGGTCAGCCGGTCAACAGGCGCCCGGTCAGTAATCAGGCAGCAATAGCCCGCTCAGCGGGTGTTCTTCACCCTTCGTAGTGGGTCCTCGCCGGTCCCTGGCCCAACGAGGCAACGATTGACGCAGCCACGCTGTGCAGCTTGGTGTTGCGGGTACTGGATGCGGTCCTCAGCAGCTCGAAGGCCTCCTTCTGGCTGCACCTGTTCTGCGCCATGATGACCCCCACGGCGACGTCGATCACGGTTCGTGTTTCCAGGGTGGCTTTCAGGTTCGCCGCGGCGTCACTGTAATGGGCGAAACGGACAGCCAGCCGCAGCGCCATCGAAGTCTGGCTGACAAAATCCTGGGCCAGTTCCAGGACCCGCCCCTCGAACCGGCCCGGCCTGTGCGAGTAGAGGTTCAGGGCTGCCCGCGTATCGCCTTCGAGCCGGAAGGGAACGGCCAGGATGGACCGGACGCCGTGGCCGAGGACCGTCGCCGAGTATTGCGGCCAGCGTTCGTTGTCTTCGAGGTCCGTGATGTGGACGGTCGCCTGCTCCCGCGATGCCGTCATGCAGGGGCCGTCACCGAAGTCGTACTGGATCTCGTCCATGGCCTGGGCCGCGGGGCTGCTGCTGGCCACGGTGGCGGCCTTCCGGTGCCGCAGCAGCGTGATCCCACATAGGACTTCGTCCCCCGGTTCGGACAGGCTGCGGGCGGACACCCGGGCCAGCTCGTGGAGGAATTCCTCCACATCGGCGCTGGCAAGCACCGTTTCATTCAGGTGCTCTGTGATGGACGTTTCAGATTTTGCGGTCGACTCGCTGGCCACGATTCCCGGTACCGTTTCGCTCAGGTCAAGACGAGCCGGCGGACGCAGCGCAGATTGCCCGGGACCGGGACGGGTAGCGGCAGCAAGAAGCCGGATCGAACAACTATCCAACGGCCTTCTGCTAAACCGTACCGGGAAATTATATACATCTGTTCGGGGGCATTATGACAGCAAGTCCGAACAATGAACATGGCTGGCATTCTGCCCGGGCAGCCCGAGTGGCTCCGGTTTTCCTAGGACTCGGAGGGCCTGCCAAAAGGGCTGCGCAGTCCGCCTGCCGCCCCTAGGCTGGACAAGGACGTTGCGGGCGGTGCGCGCCTACAGCCCGCTGCAGTCAGGCAGGCTGCCAAACCAACCAGAGGAGACCACCATGAGGATTGCCGTAACCGGCGGGAGCGGAAAGCTTGGACGCCACGTGGTCCGCAGGCTGGTTGAGGACGGCCACGCCGTCCTCAACCTTGACCGAACGGGGGAGAGAAGCGCTCAACTGGCGGTCGTGGACCTGCGCAACTACGGGCAGGTGCTGGACGTCATTTTGGGCCTGGATGACAGGCATAAGGGCTTCGACGCCGTCGTCCACCTGGGCGCCATTCCGGCTCCGGGCCTCGTGCCGGACGCCGCCACGTTCGAGAACAACATGCTCTCCACCTACAACGTGTTCCAAGCGGCCCGCAGGGCCGGCATCAAGAAAATCGTGTACGCCTCGAGTGAGACGGTGCTGGGGCTTCCGTTCGACGTCGACCCTCCCTACATCCCGGTGGACGAGGAATATCCGGCCAGGCCGGAAAGCACGTACTCCCTCGTGAAGCACCTGGAGGAACAGATGGCGATCGAAATGACACGGTGGGACCCCGAGCTCAGCATCACAGGCCTGCGGTTCTCGAACGTCATGGATGCCGGCGACTACGAGAACTTTCCGTCCTTTGACGCCGACGCGACGCTGCGCAAATGGAACCTCTGGGGCTACATCGACGGACGCGATGGTGCCCAGGCGGTGGCGCGTGCCCTGGAGCTCGGCAAACCGGGATTTGAGGCCTTCATCATCGCCAATGAGGACACCGTGATGAGCCGCTCCAGCGCCAGCCTGGCCGCCGAGGTGTTCCCCGGCGTCAAGGTGACCAAGGAACTAGGGGAGCACGAGACCATGCTCTCTATCGACAAGGCCAAGCGGCTCCTCGGATTCGCACCCGAGCACAGCTGGCGGACCTACCACTCGAACCGCACCACGCCCACCGAAGACTGAAATCGAGGACTGACAGCCGAAGACTGAAATCGACGACTGACAGCCGAAGACTGACCCCAACGACTGAGGAGAACCATGCAATACCGCACACTGGGAAACAGCGGTGCCGTCGTGTCCAACTACGCGCTGGGCACCATGACTTTCGGCGCCGAGGCCACCGAGGAAACCTCCCACGCCATCCTGGATGACTACGTAGCGGCGGGCGGCAACCTCATCGACACAGCCGACGTCTACAGCGCGGGTGTCTCCGAGGAAATCATCGGGCGCTGGCTCGCGAAGCGGCCGGAAGCCAAGGATCGGGTGGTCCTGGCCACCAAGGGCCGCTTCCCGATGGGGAAGGGCCCCAATGACCTCGGCACCTCCCGCCGCCACCTCACCAAGTCCCTGGACGATTCATTGCGGAGGCTCGGCGTGGAGCAGGTGGACCTCTACCAGATGCACGCGTGGGACCCCGTCACCCCGCTCGAGGAGACCCTCCGTTTCCTCAACGACGCCGTCAGCAGCGGAAAGATCGCGTACTACGGTTTTTCGAACTTCCTGGGCTGGCAGCTGACCAAGGCCGTCCACCTGGCGAAGGCGCACGGCTGGAGCCCGCCGGTGACGCTTCAGCCGCAGTACAGCCTGCTGGTGCGCGAGATCGAGTCGGAGATCGTGCCCGCCTCGCTGGACGCGGGCGTCGGGCTGCTGCCGTGGTCGCCGCTGGGCGGCGGCTGGCTGTCCGGCAAGTACAAGCGGGACGAGCCGCCGGCCGGAGCCACCCGCCTGGGCGAAAACCCGACGCGGGGCATGGAGGCCTGGCAGGCCAGGAACGACGACGACCGCACCTGGCAGGTGATCGGCGCCGTCGAGAAAATCGCCGCGGACCACGGCGTGACAGCCTCCCAGGTTGCGCTGGCGTGGCTCGCCGGCCGCCCGGCCGTCACGTCGGTCATCCTTGGTGCCCGGACCACGGAGCAGCTGGCGGATAACCTGGCCGCGGCGGACCTCGAACTCACCCCGGAGGAGACCGGGCGGCTCACCGAAGCCAGCCAGCCGCGCGTCGGCGTTTATCCGTACGGGCCGATGGCGCAGGAGCAGCGCAGCAGGAAGATCGCCGGCGGCCGCTAGCCGCGACCCGGCGCGAACGGACACTTGCGGCCTTTGCCGCCGCCCCTTGGGTTCTAGCCCTGTTGGGCGGCGGGTGGGGGCTTAAGTGTCCGTTTGCGCGGAAGGGCCCTGGTAGTTCTGGGACCAGATATCGCCCATTTCCTCCGTGGACTGCTCCACGATCCGGCTCATCGCGGCGTGGGCCGCCTCGGCTTCGCCCCGCTGGATGGCGCTGGCCACGTCCACGTGCAGCTGGAGTGCCTCGTGGTGCGGGAGGTGCGGCATCAGGCCGTGTTCGGTGCGGCCGGTAAGGACTTCCCTGACCAGGTTGTGCAGTTGCGAGAACATCGGATTGCCGGAGGCCTTGAGCACGGACGCGTGGAAATCGATGTCCAGGAGCAGGAACTGTTCGCGATTTCCTGCCTGGCCCGCCGCCCACAGCCGCGCCGCCTGGAAAACCAGGTCGCTCCCGGCGTCCAGCGAAATCCGGTTGGCCGCGAGCCGGGCGGCCTGCGGCTCGATCGCGCCGCGCAGTTCGTTCAATGCCCGCAGCTGGTCAAGCCGCCCGGACGTAGCCAGGCGCCAGCGGATCACCTGCGGATCGTAGAGATTCCAGCAGTCCTCTTCCTGGACCACCGTCCCGAGGCGCCTCCGGGACTCGAGCATCCCCATCGAGCAGAGCACCCGCACGGCTTCCCGCACCACGGATCGGGAAACATTGTGCTGGGCTTCCAGTTCATCGAGCCTGAGGATGCTGTTCGGCGCCAGCGTGCCGTCGGCTATGGCCAGGCCGAGCCGGTGCAAGAGCGATGCGTGCAGGTTCGCCGGGTGCTCCGCCTTTGGAGATTTCATAAATAAATCATACTGGTGGGGCACAAGGGTTGTTTAAGTCTGCTTTATTTACCTATGATCGCTTCCGGAGCAGATGCAACGATGCGTTTGCGGGCGGCCGGGGATGATCCGGCCATGATTTTTAGGGAGTCGTAATGAAGCGACGTTCAGTAGTGAAGTATGCGGCCGTCGCCGCGGCCCTCTCGCTGGGTCTGACCGCCTGCGGAGGTGGAAGCAGCGAGTCCAAGGGTTCGGATACCGTCCGGGTCACCCTTGCCAACCATGTGTGGACCGAAGGCATCAAGGCAGCAATTCCGGAGTTCGAAAAGTCCACCGGGCTGAAGGTGGAGCTCACCCAGCTCGGCGAAGACCAGCTCTCGGACCAGTACAACGTCAAGCTCAACGCGGGCAGCGACGAGATCGACGTCATGATGTACCGCCCGCTGCAGGAAGGCAAGGCGTTTGCCCGCAACGGGTACCTCGCGGACCTGACCAGCAAAGTCGCAGAAGACGCCAGCTGGAACTGGAAGGACTACCAGGACGGCCCCGTCAAAGCCACCACCTACGAGGACAAGGTGACGGGCGTCCCCATCATCACCGAACGCGAAGTGCTCTACTACCGCAAGGACCTGCTGAAGGCCGCCGGCATCGAAGTTCCCAAGACCATGGAGGAGCTCGAAGCCGCCGCCAAGAAGCTTTCCTCCGCGGACACCGCAGGGTTCGTCGCCCGCACCGGCAAGTCGGCAGCGGTCACGCAGTTCTCCAGCTTCCTGTACAGCTTCGGCGGCGACTTCACCGACGAAAACGGCAAGTCCACCGTCGGCACCGAGGAAGCTAAGAAGGCCTACGCCTTCTATGGCGGCCTGATCAAGAACTACGGCCCCAAGAACGTCAGCACGGACATGAGCTGGCCCGAGGCAATGGCCATCTTCACCCAGGGCAAGGCCGCCTTTTACACCGAAGCGGATTCCCTCTACAAGAACGCCACGGATCCGGCCAAGTCAAAGGTGGCCGACACCGTCGGGTTCGCCCCGCTGCCCGCCGGACCCGCCGGTTCCAAGCCGTACAACATCCCGTCCTGGGGCCTCGCGGTCAACAAGGCCTCGGCCAACCAGGACAACGCGTGGAAGTTCATTAAGTGGGCCACCAGCAAGGAGCGCACCCTGGAAGCGCAGAAGGCCGGCGTACCCGGGCCGCGCGCCTCGGTCTGGTCCGACCCCGCCGGAACCTCCACCTACCCGAAGGACCTCGCCGCCGCCATCGCGGTGAGCGCTGAAAACGGCGTGGGCCACGACCGCCCGCAGGTCCTCACCGTGGGCAAGGCCCGCGAGATCGTCGGCGGCCCGATTGTCGCCTCCATCACCGGTGCCGACGCTTCAGCAGCCGCGGACACGGCCAACACCGCGTTCCAGAAGTTCCTGGACGACGAAAAGTAAGTAACCAAAGCGCGACGGCGGGACACCCGCCAGGCTGTTGTCCCGCCGTCGTCCGCTGAAGATTTTTCACCCCCAACTTCTTAGGTGAACCATGTCTGTACTGACCCCTGCCCGGACCTCCGGTCGACCGGCTAGCGCCCAGGTGAATTTCTCCGCCTGGGCCAACCGCCACCGGAAGTGGCTGTTCGCAGCGCCCGCCATGATCTTCGTGGGCGTCCTCATCATCTTTCCGCTCGCCTGGACCCTGTACCTGAGCCTGACCGACTCCCAGGGGTCGGTGCGCGCGGCGTCGGACTTCGTGGGCCTCGAGAACTACTTCACGGTCCTCACCGATACCGAGCGCTTCTGGCCCGCCGTGGGCCGAACGCTCTCGTTCACGCTCGTGGCGCTCGCCTGCGAAATTATTCTCGGCATGTGCATCGCCTTGCTGCTGTGGCGTCCGTTCCGCGGCGAAAAATGGGTCCGCGTGGCAATTCTGTTGCCACTTGTGGCCACCCCCGTGGCGGTCGGCATGATGTGGCGGCTGATCTTCGACCCGAACATCGGCTTCGCCAACCAGCTGCTCGGCCTCGTGGGCATTCCGCCGCAGCCGTGGCTGTCCGGGCAGGACTCCGCCCTGCCCACCACCATCTTCATGGACGTCTGGCAGTGGACCCCCATGGTGGTCCTCATTCTCCTGGCCGGCCTCACCTCCCTCTCCGAGGAGCCGGATGAAGCCGCACGGATGGACGGGGCCACCGCGGTCCAGCGTTTCTTCTACGTCACCCTGCCGTTGATGATGCCCACGGTCATCGTGGCCATCCTGCTCCGCGGCATCGATGCCCTGAAGACCTTCGACATCCTCTACGCCACCAAGGGCAAGGGCGGCGGTTCCTTCCACGAGGTGGAGACCCTGAACGTCTACGCCTACGGACTGAGCTTCGACTACAACCAGTACGGGCTGTCCTCGGCCGTGCTGATCCTGTTCTTCATGATCATCGTTGGCTCCATGTGGCTGCTGACCATGCGCAAGAAAGCGGTAAGCAAATGACCCTCCTGACTGAACCCCAGGCACCGGCCCGGCACCGGCCGCAGGTGGCACGCCGCAAGAAGCCGCTGCGCAGCCGTGCCTACAAGACCTTCCGCGTAGCAGCCCTGGTGGCGGTGGTGCTGTTCCTCGTCGCGCCGCTGTTCTGGATGCTGCTTGCCTCCTTCAAGACCAACGTGGACATCTACGACGCCGGCAAGTCTTTCCTGTTCACACCCACCGGCGAGAACTACGCCAACGTGCTGCAGCGCAACAACTACTTCGTCTTCATCTTCAACAGCTTCTGGGTGGCGTTCGTGTCCACGGCACTGTCGCTGATCCTGGGCGTCCCGGCCGCCTACGCTATGAGCCGGTTCACCATGCACCGCTCGGCGCTGGTGGTCCTGATGGCCCGCGTCATCCCGGGCGTCTCCCTGCTGGTGCCCTGGTACTACGTCTTCTCCAACCTGAAGATGGTGGGCGGCTTTGAGGTGCTGATCCTCAGCCACATGTTTGTCGCCCTGCCGCTGATCGTGTACATCATGATGAGCTACTTCGATTCCCTGCCGCTGGAACTCGAGGAGTCGGCGCAGGTGGACGGACTGACGCCGATCGGCGCGTTCCGCCGCATCACCCTGCCGCTGTCCGTGGCCGGCATGGCCACCGCCGGGATCCTGTCCTTCATCTTCTCGTGGAACAACTTCATGTTTGCCCTGGTCCTGTCCGGTTCGAAGACGAAGACGCTGCCTGTGGCCATCTTCGACTTCGTCTCCTACGCCAGCATCGACTGGGGCGGACTGATGGCCGCCGCCACCGTGGTGACCATCCCGATCATGATCATTGCGCTCTTCACGCAGAAATACATCGTGTCCGGCATGACCGCCGGCGCCACCAAGGGCTAGGGGCACACCGTGACTCGCATCAGCAGAATAGAAACCTTCCTGGTCCCGCCGCGCTGGCTGTTCGTCCGCATCGAGACGGACAGCGGGATCGTCGGCTGGGGAGAAGCGTCCTGCGAGGGGCGCAGCGAAACCGTCCGCACCGCCGTCGACCAGCTCTCCGAGCTGTTGCTCGGACAAGACGCCCTGCGGATCGAGGACCACTGGCAGGTCATGACCAAGGGCTCCTTCTACCGCGGCGGCCCCATCCTGGCCAGTGCCGTGTCCGGACTGGACCAGGCGCTGTGGGACATCGCCGGCAAGCACTTCAATGCGCCCGTCCACCAGCTGCTCGGCGGCCCTGTCCGCGACCGGATCCGGATGTACGGCTGGGTGGGCGGCGACGAGCCCAACGAGGTGGCCGACCAGATCAGCGCCCAGCTGGACGTCGGACTCACCGCGGTCAAGATGAACGCCAGCGGCCGGATGAGCCCGGTTGCGTCGGTGGCAGAGCTCGACGGCGTGGTCCGCCGGGTGGCAGCCGCCCGCGAAGTCCTGGGGGACCACCGGGACGTGGCCGTGGACTTCCACGGCCGCTTCAGCCTCGCCAACGCACGCCGTGTGGCGCCGCTCCTCGAGCCGTACCGGCCGTTCTTCCTCGAGGAGCCGGTGGTTCCGGAGAACACCCACCTGCTGCGCGAATTCACCTCCTCCACCACGACGCCGGTGTCCACCGGCGAGCGGCTCTACAGCCGGCAGGAGTTCCTTCCCGCGCTGCAGGCCGGAATCGCCGTGGCGCAGCCTGACCTTTCGCACGCCGGCGGCATCACGGAGGTCCGCAAGATCGCCTCCCTGGCCGAAATCTACGAGGTCCAGCTGGCGCCGCACTGCCCGCTGGGTCCGCTGGCACTGGCCGCCTGCCTGCAGGTGGGCTTCGCGACGCCCAACTTCCTGATCCAGGAACAGAGCATCGGCATCCACTACAACCAGGGCGCGGAAGTCCTCGACTACGTGGTGGACAAGTCGCCCCTGAAGTTCGTCAACGGCCACATCGAGCGGCTCACCGGGCCCGGGCTGGGCATCGAGATCGACGAAGCGGTGGTCCGGGCGGCGGACAAACGGGGACACGCATGGCGCGGACCCGTGTGGCGGCACCCCGACGGTGCTTTCGCAGAGTGGTGAGCCCCGGAACGGTGACCCCGGACCAGAACGCCCCGACAAAGGAGAACCCTGACATGGAGAACACCCCCACGCCCGGATCGCTGACCCCTGAATCGTTGCTCGCCGGCATCCGGGAGACCCGGTTGGTGGCAATCGTGCGCGGCACGGACGGAACGGCTGCCGCGAAGGCGGCCCTGGCCGCGATGGCGGAGGGTTTCCGGTACGTCGAGATCGCCCTGACCACGCCCGGCGCCCTGGAGGCAATCCGCGAGGTCCGGGCTGCGGCACCTGCGGACTGCTTCGTCGGGGCGGGAACCGTGCTGACCGCCCAGGACGTGGGCCGGGTCGCCGAGGCGGGCGGCCAATTCATGGTGACCCCTGCGCTGGCGGAGTCCATTGACGAGTCGGCGCGCCGGGGGATACCGGTGCTCGCCGGAGCCCTCACCCCCAGCGAAGCTTACGACGCCATGAACCGCGGGGCCACCGCGGTCAAGCTCTTTCCCGCCTCCATCGGCGGCCCGGGCTACCTCAAGGCGCTCCGCGATCCGTTCCCCGGCATCCCGTTCATCGCGGTGGGCGGAGTGGGGCTCGACGAAGCGGCGGGCTACTGGGAAGCCGGCGCCATCGCCGTCGGGCTCGGCGGGCCGCTGTTCGGCGACGCCGGCTCCGGAGGGAACCTGGCCCCCGTGCGGGAGCGTGCCCGCAGCTTCGTTGGACTGGCCGCCGATTTCGGCCGCCGGACCGTTGAGGCAGGTTCCCGGTGACGGCCGCCGTCGACCTCCTGACCCTGGGCGAATCCATGGTTTCGCTCAGATCGGGCGGCCCGCTGTCCGCCGGCGGCAGCCTGGCGATGCATGTGGCCGGTGCCGAGTCCAACGTTGCGGTGGGCGTGGCACGCCTGGGCCACGGAGTGTCGTGGGCGGGCGTGGTGGGAGGTGACCCGCATGGCCAGTTCATCGTGCGGCAGCTGCGCTCGGAAGGCATCGGGCTGCACCACCGCGAAGACGCCGCGCGCAGCACCGGGGTGATGTTCCTGGAGCAGCGGACCGCAGATGTGAGCCGCGCATATTATTACCGGTCGGGGTCGGCCGGGTCCACGCTCAGCATTCCGGACGTGGATGCAGCGCTGCGGGACGGCGCCAGGGTGCTCCACCTGACCGGAATCACCGCCGCCCTCAGCCCTGAGGCCCGGCGCGCAGTGGAGTATGCCGCCGAGCGCGCCGCGGGGGAAGGCATCCTGGTTTCGCTGGACGTCAACTACCGGGCCAAGCTCTGGTCACGGGACGAGGCACGTGCCGCTCTGGCCCCGATCGTCCGGCACGCCACCATCGTGATCGCCTCGGAGGACGAACTGGACCTGGTGGCGTCCTCGATTGTGGCTGCGGGCGCCGAACCGATTTTGGACCCGGCTGCGGCCCCGGCAGCGGGACTATCCGAAGCTGCCGAGGCCCTCCTGGCGAAACGGTTGCTGGAACTGGGCGTACGGGAGGTGGTGGTCAAGCGCGGTGCCGCCGGTGCCGGCGCCTACACGGCCGACGGCCAGTGGGAAGTGCCGGCCGTGCAGGTGACCAGTATCGATACCGTCGGCGCCGGTGATGCCTTCACCGCCGGCTACCTCTCAGCGCTGCTCGACGGCGACGACGTGGCCGGGCGGCTGCGGCGCGGCGCCCTCGCGGGAGCCTTCGCCGTCAGCACCGCCGGTGACTGGGAAGGCCTCCCGAGCACCGCGGAACTCGCACTGCTCGGCAACCACGTTGCCGGAAGCACGCAACGCTAACCCGACCCCGCACCCACCGCCTGTGCCGGCCGGGACGCCGGAACGTTCACTGTTGACCGAAAGAAAGCCTGGACCTGTTGTGAAAATCATTGCTGCGGAAGTCTTCGTGACGAGCCCGTCCCGTAACTTCGTGACCCTGCGGATCACCACGGAGGACGGCGTGACCGGCATCGGTGATGCCACCCTGAACGGCCGTGAGCTCGCGGTGGCCGCGTACCTCAAGGAGCATGTGGCGCAGCTGCTGATCGGGAAGGACCCGCACCGGATCGAGGACACCTGGCAGTTCCTGTACCGGTCCTCCTACTGGCGCCGGGGGCCGGTGACGATGGCCGCGATCGCCGCGGTGGACATGGCGCTCTGG
>NZ_JBDLAK010000025.1:0-66625 GCF_039748055.1 Burkholderia sp. RS01 | reverse complement strand
AACGGACACTTAAGCCCCGGTGCCCAAGTGTCCGTTCGCGCTGCTGCGGTTATGAAGCGAGCCAGATGTCCGGGCCGAAGACCTCGTAGTGGATCTTGGTGGCGGGGATGCCCGCATTGATGGCCTCGTTGCGGATGTGCTTCATGAACGGCAGCGGCCCGCAGAGGTACAGCGACGCATTGGCGGGCAGGTCCACTTCGCGCAGGGACATGAAGCCGGACTTGGAACCGGCCTGCGGCTCCTCGAGCCAGAGCTGGAGGTCGGCACCTTCGAGGCGGTCGACGTCGTCCGTCATCTGGCCGCGCAGGGCCCAGCTGTCCAGCGTGCTTTCGGCGTGCAGCACCAGGACCTGGCGGTCCGAGCCGGACTCGGCCAGGGAGCGCAGGATGGACGCCGTGGGCGTGCAGCCGATGCCGGCCGAGGCCAGGACCACGGGGCCGTCGCCTTCCCGGAGCGTGATTTCGCCGTAGGGGTTGGAGATTTCGATGACATCGCCCACGGCTATTTTGTTGTGCAGGACGGGGGAGACCTCGCCGCCGTCGTCGAGCTTGGTGGTGAAGCTGCGGCTGGTGCCGGTGTCGCCGGAGAGGGAGTACTGGCGGACCTGGCGGAGTCCGTCCGGAAGGGTGATCTTGACGCTGACGTACTGGCCGGGGAGGGCCGCGGTGACGGGGGTGTCGTCGGCCGGTTCCAGGGTGAAGGTCATGGAGCCGGTGCCGGCCGGGGTCTTGGCGGCGACTGTCCAGGGGGTCCACATTTTGCCGTTGGCCTGTGCTGCGTAGAGGCCCTTCTCTAGCTTGATCAGGGCGTCTGCCATGAGCCAGTAGACCTCGGTCCAGGCTTCGGCGATTTCCGGGGTGATGACCTCGGCAAGGTCTTCCGCGATGGCGGCGAAGAGGTGCTCATAGACCACCTGGTACTGAGGTTCGGTGATGCCAAGGGAGGCATGGCGGTGGGCGATGCGGGCCAGTACGGTCTCCGGCAGTGTGCCGGGGTTGTTCACCAGGTGGGTGGCGAAAGCGGCGATGCTTCCGGCCAGGGCCTGCTGCTGGTTGCCGTTGCGCTGGTTGGAGCGGCTGAAAAGCCCGTCCAGCAGTTCGGGGTGGGCGGCGAAGAGGCGGGCGTAGAACTTGGGCGTGATCTCCCCGATCCGGGAACCGACCAGCGGCAGGGTGGCCTCGATGACGGGGAAGGATTTGTCCGAGAGCATGCTGACTCCTGAGGTAGTGGCCCGGGGCTTCGTCCGGACCGCGGTCGGATACTTGCATTTAAAATGCCAATATCCATACCCAAGTTCTACACCTTGTAGAAATAAATACCAAACCAGGCGGAAGCGGGTTAGAGTCCGGGGCGCAGGCGGATCGCCTGGAATACGGGCGCCATCTGGCCGGAACCGGGCAGCTCGGCCACCACCACCTCATCCAGTTCGCGGTAGAAGGCTTCCCGGGCCCGGGCAAGCGCACCCCGAAGCCGGCACTCCTTGATCAGCGGGCAATCGCCGCTCGGGGAGACGCACTCCGCGGCGTCCGTCCGGGTGTCGAGCTGCCGCAGGACCTTGCCGACGGTAATGACCCGGCCGGCCGCGTTGAGCCTTGACCCGCCGTTGCGTCCGCGCTCGACGTCGATCAGGCCCAGCAGGCGCAGCTTGGCCATGGCCTTGCTGACGTGGTTGTAGGGTGTGCCGACGGCGTCCGCCACGCTCTGCGTGGTGAGCAGATCACCGTCCGGCGCGGCAGCCAGCACCATGAGGGCGCGCAGGCTGACGTCCGCGAAGGCGTTGATTTTCATGTCACCAGCTTAATGACCCGCGCCAAAGGACGGGACCATCCGGTCTAGTCCACCCAGATGGCTGGTTCGTTGGTGTCCGCGGCCAGTTCGCCGAAGTCCCATTCACGGGTGGCCGTGTTCGCCGCGTAGGGAAGGACTGCAGCGAACACGGCTCCGTCGCGGTGCTCGGTGGCCACGTGAATGGCGTCCGAGCCTTCCTCGACCAAAGTGATGTCGCAGACTATCGCCGCCGCCCGGAAGTCTTCCCGGTTCTGGCGCAGCAGTTCGGTGAGGTCGCTGATCATCTCATCGGCGTCGAACTCGTCATCCGACCCCGAGGCCGCATCAGCCGGCGAGACGGCGACAAGCCGGACCTCGCCGTCGTTCTCCACCACCAGCGCGAAGGGCAGGAAGCCGCCGTTGCGCTCAAGCTGCTCCTGGGCGGCGCCCATGCCGGTGCCCAGGAGATTTTCCAGGTCCGTGGCGGTGGATTCCGGCACGGACGTGCGCCACGACGACTCGGCCGGCGAGGAAGGGGACTCTGCCATCTGCGCGGTCCTACCGGCGGACCAGGGACAGCACGCGGTCGCGCACGCGTTCCATGGTGGCCTGGTCCGTGGCTTCAGCATTCAGGCGCAGGAACGGCTCCGTGTTGGAGGGGCGCAGGTTGAACCAGTAGCTTCCGTCCGTGGCCGTGAAGGTGCTGCCGTCCAGGTGGTCGACGTCAACGTCGTCGTTCGCAAAATCGGCGCGGACCCGCTCCACGGCGCCGGCCTTGTCCTCGATCTCGGAGTTGATTTCGCCGGAGGAGATGTAGGGCTCGTACTCGCGGCCGAGCTCCGAGAGCGGGCCGTCCTGTTCGCCCAGGGCGGCCAGCACGTGCATGGCCGCGAGCATTCCGGTGTCCGCGTTCCAGAAGTCCCGGAAGTAGAAGTGGGCAGAGTGCTCGCCGCCGAAGACGGCGCCTTCCTTGGCCATGACGGCCTTGATGAAGGAGTGGCCCACGCGGGTGCGGACGGCGCGGCCGCCGTCCTGCGCGACGAGTTCGGGCACGGCCCGGGACGTCAGCAGGTTGTGGATGATGGTGGGCGTCTCTTCGCCCTGGGCCTTGGCCCGTGCGATCTCGCGGCGGGCCACCATGCCGGTGATGGCCGACGGCGACACGGCGTCACCGTTTTCATCGATGACGAAGCAGCGGTCGGCGTCGCCGTCGAAGGCGAGCCCGATGTCTGCACCGTGTTCGACGACGGCGGCCTGGAGGTCGCGCAGGTTCTCCGGCTCCAGGGGGTTGGCCGGGTGGTTCGGGAAGGAACCGTCCAGCTCGAAGTACAGGGGAATGATGTCAAAGGGGAGCTTCGGCAGCAGGGTGTCGCCGAGCACCGCGGGCGTGGTGAGTCCGGCCATGCCGTTGCCGGCGTCCACCACCACCTTCAGGGGGCGGGAACCCGAGAGGTCCACGAGCTGGCGCAAGTATTCGGCGTAGCCCTTCAGGACGTCCTGCACGCCGATCTGCCCGCGGGTTTCGGCGACGGGGATGCTGCCCGTGTTCAGGTACTGCTCGGCGAGGGCCTGGATTTCCTTGAGCCCCGTTTCCGAGGAGATGGGAACGGCTCCGGCCTTGGCCATCTTGATGCCGTTGTATTCTGCGGGGTTGTGGCTTGCCGTGAACGTGGCCCCGGCGGCGTTCAGGGCGCCGCACGCGTAGTACAGCTCGTCCGTGGAGATCAGGTCCAGCAGCTGGACGTCGGCTCCGCGCGTCGCCGCGCCGTTGGCAAAGGCCTTGCTGAACTCGGGGGAGGAGGGCCGCATGTCGCCGCCGACCAGGACGGTCTGGCCTTCCAGACCCAGCACGTCGACGAAGGCGGCCCCGACCGCTTCGACGATTTCAGCGGTGATGGAGTCGCCCACGATGCCGCGGACGTCATACGCCTTGAACGAAGCCGAAAGGTCAAAAGTACGGGTCTGGTCGCTAGTCACGGGATTTATCTTACGGGGAAGCGGGGTGTGGCCCGCGAAACCGGGGAAATGGAAGCGGCGGCGGGTTGCGGTCCGTATCCGTTCCGGACCGGGGCTTGTCCACATAGGCGGATCCGCGGCTTGGGAGTGTCAGAGGCGGCTGGGATACTGAATCAATGGCCAATAACCAGCACGCTGCAGTTCTTCCGTCCGCTTCCAGCCTTCCGCCCCGCACGGAACAGGGGGCAGTCTCGGCGACCCGGGCCCAGGCCCTGGAGGTGCTGCGGGAGCTGGTAGGCCACCCGGAAGCCGACTTCCACGACGGCCAGTTCGAGGCTATTGAGGCCCTGGTCGACGCCGGCCGCCGTGCCTTGGTGGTGCAGCGGACGGGCTGGGGGAAGTCGGCGGTCTACTTCGTGGCCTCGCTGCTGCTCAGGCGGCGCGGAGCGGGCCCCACACTCATCGTGTCACCGCTGCTGGCGCTGATGCGCGACCAGGTGGCGGCCGCCGCCCGCGCCGGTGTCCGGGCCGTCGCCATCAACTCCGCCAACCAGCTCGAGTGGGACACCGTGCGCGAACAGCTGGCCGCGGACCAGGTGGACGTACTCCTCGTTTCACCCGAACGGCTCACCAATCCCGGCTTCCGCGAAAACCAGCTGCCGGAGCTCATCCGCCGCACCGGGCTGCTGGTCATTGACGAGGCACACTGCATTTCCGACTGGGGCCACGACTTCCGGCCGGACTACCGCCGCATCGCGGACCTCATCACGCAGCTGCCGGACGCGGTTCCGGTGCTGGCCACGACGGCCACGGCCAACTCACGCGTGGTCCACGACATCGAGGAGCAACTCGGCGACGGCGTGCTGACCATCCGCGGCGCCCTGGGCCGGGAGTCCCTGCGCCTCGGTGTGCTCACGCTGCCGGATTCGCGTGAGCGGCTCGCCTGGCTGCTGACCCACCTGGCGGACCTGCCGGGCAGCGGGATCATCTACACGCTGACCGTGTCAGCGGCCGAGGACACGGCCCGGCTGCTCGCCGAGGCAGGCCATGAGGTGCTCGCCTACACGGGCCGCACCGACCCCGCGGACCGCGAACGGGCTGAGCAGCTCCTCAAGGACAACCAGGTGAAGGCGCTCGTCGCCACCTCCGCCCTGGGGATGGGCTTCGACAAGCCGGACCTCGGCTTCGTGGTGCACCTCGGCGCCCCCTCCTCACCGGTGGCCTACTACCAGCAGGTGGGCCGTGCCGGGCGTGGCGCCGCGAACGCCGACGTCCTGCTGCTTCCCGGCTCCGAGGACCGCGAGATCTGGCAGTACTTCGCCACCGCGTCCATGCCGTCGGAGGAGAAGGCCACCGCCGTGCTGACCGCCCTGGCGGAGGCCGGATCGGCAGTGTCCACCGTGGCGCTCGAAGCCCGGGTCGACCTTCGCCGGACGCCGCTGGAACTGCTGTTAAAGGTGCTGTCCGTGGACGGCGCCGTGGAACGCGTCGGCGGCGGCTGGCGGTCCACGGGTACGCCCTGGACCTACGACGCCGAACGGTACCGCCGCATTTCGGAAGCGCGCGTGGACGAGCAGGACTCCATGGTCATCTACCAGGACACCGCAGGGTGCCGGATGGAATACATCACCTCGGTGCTGGATGACGAGACCGCCTCCGCGTGCGGCCGATGTGACAACTGCGCCGGCCGGTGGTTCCCCGCGGACATCGCATCAGCGGCCACCGAGGCAGCCGGCCAGACACTGAGCCGGGCGGGCATCGTCCTGGAACCGCGGCTTCAGTGGCCCAGCGGAATGGACCGGCTTGGAGTGCCGGTGAAGGGGAAAATCAAACCCGAAGAGAACCTCGCCGACGGCCGCGTCCTTGCCAGGCTCACGGACCTGGGCTGGGGCGGGGCGCTGCGGGAGCTCTTTGCCGCGGGAGCCCCGGACCGCACCGTGGATCCCGGCATGCTGCAGGCCTGCGTCCAGGTGCTGCGCGAATGGGGTGCCGGCGACTCCAGGGTTCCGGGCTGGAGCGGGGCGGGGCGTCCGGCGGCCATTGTGAGCATGCCGTCGCGCGGCAGGCCCGCCCTCGTGGACTCGCTGGCCAGGGGCATCTCGGAGATCGGCCGCATCCCCTACCTCGGGCAGCTGCAGCTGGAGCACGGCGGCCCCACGGGCGGCCGCGGCGGCAACAGCGCCTACCGCCTGGCCGGCGTCTGGGACCGCCTCTCGGTAGGCCAGGAACTCGGTTCGGCCCTTGCCGGTTTCGGCGGCCAGAGCGTGATGCTCATCGATGACCTGGTGGACAGCCGCTGGACTGTCACCGTGGCCGGCCGTGCCCTCAGGCAGGCCGGCGCCGGGGCGGTTCTGCCGCTGGCACTGGCCCAGGCCGGCTGACCTCCGCTCCGGCATTCCGGTGCAGCATGAGGCTGTCTGCGGTGCTGAGCAGCATCAGCAGGGCGATGGACAGGAACGCGCCCCGGTAGGCGGCCACCCCGCCGTCGTCCGTTGCGGCCCCGAGGACGCTTCCCAGCCCACTGGCAAGCACGGGTCCTGAGCCGAAAACGCGGACCAGCAGCGCGCCGATGGCGATCCCGGCTCCGGTGGCAAGCTGGACCATCGTGGCCGAAACGGCGTTCGCCGATGTGAGCTGGCCGGGATGGATATCGGCGTACTGGACGGATGCGTAGGCCGAGAATCCGATGGAGCGGAAGACGCCGCTGCACACGAGGAGCGCAAAGATCAGGGGTTCCGGGGTTCCCCGAGTCAGCAGCGCGCACAGGACAAAGGTCGCCGCCGAGGCCAGTGAGGCGCAGACCAGCACCGGCCTGAAGCCGAAGCGCCTGATCAGCGGCGTGGTGGCCGGCTTGATGCCGATGTTCCCGAGGAACACCGCCGCCACCATGATGCCCGCGTGCAGCGGGCTCCACCCGAAGCCTTCCTGGAACATCAGGGGAAGGAGGAAGGGCACGGCGCTGATGGTCAGCCGGTAGATGAAACCGCCGGTGTTCGTTGCCCGGAAGGTCCGCGTGCCAAATACCGTCAGGTCGAACAGCGGGTGCGCTGCCCGCCGCATCCAGGCGGCGGCCGCGGCCAGGGCCAGGACCCCCGCCGCGATGCTGGGCCAGGTCCAGGGACCGTCCGGGTGGCTGCTGGCCAGTTCCAGGCCCACCACCAGCGCACCCACGCCGATGGTTGTGAGGGCGAGCCCGGCCCAGTCCAGCCGGCGGTGCCGGTCGCCAGCCACGGGCGGAACAAGGCGCAGCGCGGCCAGGAACGCGGCGATGCCGAGCGGGAGGTTGATCAGGAAGATCCAGTGCCAGGACAGGTAGGTGGTCAGCACACCGCCCACGAGCGGCGCCAGCACCGGCGCCAGTAGCCCGGGCCACACGAGGTAGGCGGTGGCCCGCAGCAGCTCCGCCTTGGGCGTCCCGCGAAGCACCACGAGCGTGCCCACGGGGACCATCATTGCCCCGCCGAGGCCTTGCAGCACGCGGCTCAGGGTCAGCATGGTCAGGTCCTGGCTCGCCGCGCAGAGCAGGGAAGCAACAGTGAAGACGGCAGTGGCCAGGCAGAACACGCGGCGCGCGCCTAGCCGTTCGGCCAGCCAGCCGCTGAGCGGGATGCCCATGGCCACCGTCATCAGGTAGGCGGTCATGGTGATGTTCACGCCTGCGGCCGGCACGCCGAAGTCACCGGCGATGCTGGGGATCGCCGTGGTCAGCACGGTCCCGTCCAGGAATTCCATGAAAAACGTGGCGGCCACGAGCAGGGCAAGCCGCGGATTCCACGGCTGCACCGCTGTCGGTTCCGACCGCGGGGAAGACGGTTCCCGGCTCATGAGCCCCTCGCCAGTTCCAGAATGGCCATGGCGGCGTTGTGGCCGCCGATCGCGCTGACGGCCCCGCCCCGGCGGGCTCCGGAGCCGCACAGCAGGATGCGGTCATCGCCGGTGGCCACGCCCCAGCGGCGGGCCGGGGTGTCCAGCGGCGCCCCGTCGTCCACGAACGGCCAGTCCAGGCCTCCGTGGAAGATGTTGCCGCGCGGCATGCCGACCGCCCGCTGGATGTCCAGCGTGGTCTTGGTTTCGATGCAGGGGCTCCCGTCCGGAGCGGTCATGAGCAGGTCCTCGATGGGCTCTGCGAGCACGGAATTGAGGGAGCTGAGCACGGCCGCCTGCAACTCGGCGCGGCGTCCCTCGTTGTTCGCTTCCGTAATCAGGCGGTCGGGGACGTGGAGTCCGAACACGGTCAGGGTGTGTGCCCCGGCAGCCTGCAACTCCGGCGACAGGATCGTGGGGTCCGTCAGCGAGTGGCAGTAGATCTCGCACGGCAGGGGCCGCGGAATGGCCCCGGTCTCCGCGGTCCGGTAGGCCAGGTCAAGCTGGTCCCAGGTCTCGTTGATGTGGAAGGTGCCGCCGAAGGCCGCTTCCGGGCTGACCGTCTGGTCCAGCAGCTGCGGGAGCCTCTTGAGCAGCAAGTTCACCTTGACCTGCGCCCCCTCGCGCGAGTGGTTGGGACGCAGGTCCTCCTGGCCGGAGGCCGCCCCGCCCGTCCGCAGCCTCGCCAGCACCGCGGGGGCAACATTGGCGAGGACCCAGCTGGCCCCGGCCACCCGATCCTCGCCCGCGCACCTGTAGGTGACGGTTCCCGAGGGGTCGATGCCTGTCACTTCCGCGCCGGTGAGTACCGTGGCTCCTGCTTCCCGGGCGGCCCGTTCCAGTTCGCCGGACACCGAACCCATGCCGCCGATCGGAACATCCCAGTCGCCGGTGCCGCCGCCGATCAGGTGGTAAAGGAAGCAGATGTTCTGCTGCAGGTCTTCGCTGCCGGCCCGCGCGAACGTCCCGATCAGGGCGTCGGTCAGCACCACACCGCGCACCAGGCCGTGCTGCAGCGCCTCAGCGATGGATTCGCCGATGGGCCGCTCCGTCACCGCCTCCCACGCGACTGTTGCCCCGGCGGCCTCCGCCAACCGCCTTGCTTCGGACCTCGTCGGCAGCGGGGACAGCATGGTGGGCCACAGGGCCTCGGTAAGTTTGCGGCAGTTGCCGTAGAACGTGTCGAACGCCTCCGCCTCGCCGACGGGCGCGCCGATGGCTGTGAACGATGCGGCGGTGCCCGCGGCGTCGCCGTTGTCGATGAGGAGGCCACGGCCCGGGTAGGACGGGTCAGGCGTGTAGGAGGAATAACGACGGCGGGCAAGCCGGATGTTCAGGCCGAGGTCGTCGATGATCTGCCGCGGCAGAAGGCTGACCAAATAGGAGTAGCGGGACAGGCGGGCGTCGACGCCGTCGAACGCCTCGGCGCAAACGGCGGCGCCGCCGGCGTGTCCGAGCCTCTCCAGCACCAGCACCCGCAGGCCGGCCTTGGCAAGGTAGGCGGCGGCCGCCAGTCCGTTGTGCCCGCCGCCCACGATGATCGCGTCGTATGCCTCGTTGCCAGTCATGCGATTATCCTGCCACCGGACAGGCCGGGTCCGCGTTGTCCGTCCGCAACCCGGACGGGCGAACCCGAACGGACACGCCACGGACGGAAGCACCAGGAAAGACGCGCCCGGGAACGCAAAAGGCCCCGGTCCGAGGACCGGGGCCAAACGCGGAGACGGGGGGATTTGAACCCCCGGTGGAGTTGTGCCCCACACTTCATTAGCAGTGAAGCCCATTCGGCCGCTCTGGCACGTCTCCAATTGCTATTACTAGCCAACCAAGGATACGCAGAACCGGCCATTCAGTGCAAAACGGCTCGCCTGGAACAACGCGGGGTCACTTCTGGCCCATCCGGAGGCCCCACATGGGCCGGAAGTGACCCCGCGTTGCTTTGGGACGGCCGGATCATGCACTTCCGCCGGCCAGCGCACGCCAGAGGAAGTGCTGGCTGCGGCTCTGGAGCGCGGCCGCCTGCCTGTTGTCCGACGCGCCGGCATGCCCGCCTTCCAGGGCTTCGTGGAACCATACGTTGGGGATGCCCATGGCCAGCATGCGCGCAGCCATCTTGCGGGCCTGCGCTGGGCCCACGCGGTCATCCGAGGTGGCCGTCCAGATGAAGGTCTCCGGATAGTCCACGCCGTCGTGCAGGAGGTGGTACGGCGAGAACGTCCGGATGAAATCCCAGTGCTCCGGAACATCCGGGTCACCGTATTCGGCGATCCACGAGTGGCCGGCCGAGAGCTTCGTATACCGGCGCATGTCAAGCAGCGGCACGCCGCACGAGACGGCGCCGAACAGTTCGGGGTAGCGCGTCAGCATGTTGCCCACCAGCAGCCCGCCGTTGGAGCCGCCCACGCAGCCCAGGCGCTCCCGGGAGGTGACGCCCCGGGAAATCAGGTGCCTGGCGACGGCGGCGAAGTCCTCGAAGGCCCGGTGCCGCTTTTCCTGCAGCGCGGCCCGGTGCCACGACGGGCCGTATTCTCCGCCGCCGCGGATGTTCGCCACCACGTAGACGCCGCCGCGGCTGTGGGCCGGGTGTCCGTCCGCATCGACAGTGCCCGCGGCCCCGCCGGTGCGCCGCTCGAGCCACGCCCGTCCGATGGCGCCGCTGTAGGCCGGAGTCCGCGAGACCTCGAAGCCGCCGTAGCCGGAGAGCTGGGTGGGGTTCTGCCCGTCGAGCACCAGGCCGCGTGCGGCGACCTGGAAGTACGGCACTTTCGTGCCGTCCTCGGATACCGCGAAGTGCTGCTGCACCTCGTAGTCGTCCTCGTTGAAGAACGACGGCGATGTCTTGACGACCGCATGGCTGCTCGCCACGCCCGCGGCGGGACTTCCCCCGGCCGGACTTCCGCCCGCGGGATCTTCGGAGGCGCCGCCGGCAGGCTGGCGCGTCAGCGTGCCCCGGGTCAGCGAGCTGGGCGTCGTGAAGCCGGTGGCTACGAGCCAGAAGTCGTCGCCGGCCCCGGCCGGTCCGGCGGAGTGCCGCCCGCCGTCGGCATCCCCGCCGGCCTCATCTTCGTCGTCCACGGCAAAGGCATTGACGTCGTGCAGCGGCGGGCAGGCGTCGAGCACGGTGGAGGCCCACGCGCCGGAAACCGAACCGTCCCCGGAAACCGAACCGTCCCCGGAACCGGGCCGTGAAGGGTCCAGCACCCGGATTTCCGATGAGACGTCCCGCAGCAGGTTCAGCAGCAGGAAGTTCCGGGTCCAGCTCCAGGACTGCAGGGACGTGTGCTCGTCCGGGGTGAAGAGGACGGTCAGCCGGCGCTCGCCGGCGAGGAAACCCTCAAAGTCCGCGGCCAGGAGCGAACCGGCCGGATAGCTGGTGCCGTCCGCGGTCCACTCGGCCTGCGGGCGGAAGAGCAGCCAGTCCCGGTGCGCGCTCAGGTTGACGTCGGTGGGCACATCCACCGGCACCCAGGACCCGTCCCGCATCACCGATGTGCTCCGGTTGAAGAAGTCGATCCAATCCACCGCGAACGTCCGCTCAAACCCGGGAGTGGAGTCGTGCGCCACGATCGCCATCATGTGGTCCTCGGGGATCTCGAAGATCCGCGGCGCGTCAGCCAGCCGCTGTCCCCGGCGCAGCTTCACGCCGGTACGGGCGTAGGAGGACGCCGTCCGGGGCAGGTCTTCGGCGGTGCTGGCGACCAGCAGCGTGTCCGCATCCAGCCACGAGGCGTTGCCCTTCGCCGTCGGCAGGTCAAAGCCGCCCGCGGCGGCCTCCACGAAACTCAGGGACTCGACGTCGAATTCGCGGTGGCGGTTGGCGTCGCCGCCGTCGGGGGAGAGCGCCACGAGGGCCCGCCGGTAGGGCTGGCCGGGCTCGGGCCGGAGGAAGTTCGCTCCGTGGAAGACCCATTCCTCGCCCTCCGCGGCGGCGAGCGCGTCCACATCGAGCAGCACCTCCCATTCTGGGGCGTCGCTGCAGTAGCTTTCCCAGGTGGTCCGGCGCCAGAGCCCCTTCGGGTTCTGCGCGTCCTTCCAGAAGTTGTAGTACCAGTCGCCGCGCTTGTTCACCATGGCAATCTTGTCCGTTGAATCGAGCACCTCGAGGATCTCGCCTTCGAGGCGGGCATAGTCCGCGTCCTCCAGCAGATCCTCGGTGCGGGCATTCTGCTCACGGACCCAGGCCAGCTGCTGCTCACCGTAGATGTCCTCAAGCCAGATGTTTTCGTCGGTGGGCTCCGGTGCGGTCCCCGGGGGAACAGGGCCGGACGCGGGAGCGGAATCAGCTGCGGTGGTGGTCATCGCCCCATCCAAACAACATCCCGGCTCAGCTAGCAAGTCACATGCCGATACTCTGGATGCCGTGGTCACTACGCAAAGCATCCGAACGGCACTGATAGGCGCCGGTCCCAGAGGTGCCAGCGTGCTGGAGCGGCTGCTCGCCAACTGGGCGGCCGCCGCGCCGTCCGGGTCCGGCCAGGACACGTCGTCGGGCCCGGACGCCGCGGCGCCCGGCCTGCACATCGATGTGATCGATCCTTACCCGGCCGGCCCGGGGCACGTCTGGCAGCCCGGCCAGTCGCGGCTGTACCTGATGAACACACAGTCCTTTTACCCCACCCTCATCCCCGAGGACCCAGACCTCGCCGCCCCGGTTGCCGGCACGACGTTCGACCGCTGGCGGGCCGCCCAGCAGCAGGATCCCCTCCCTTCGCTGTCGGACGACGAGCTCGCGGAGCTCGCGGTGCTGGGGTCCCGCGATTTCCCCAGCCGCGCGCTGTACGGGCGCTACCTGCGCTCCACGTTCGAGGAGCTGCTGGCCGCACTGCCCGACCGCGTTACCGTCACCGTCCACGAAACGTCGGCCACCGCCGTGCGCCCGACGCCGGACGGAACGTTCGACGTCGTCCTGGCCGGCGGCGGGGCCCTCGCCGTGGATTCGGTGGTGCTGGCACTCGGCCATCTGGCGTCCCGCCTCAGCCCCGAGCAGCGCCAGCTGCAGGCGGCGGCCGCCCAGCTGGGCCTCCGCTACCTTCCGCCTGCCGTCCCGGCCGACGTCGACTGGTCCGTCATCCCCGCGCAGGAACCGGTGCTGGTCCGCGGGATGGGGCTGAACTTCTTCGACGTCATGGGCCAGCTTACGGAGGGCCGCGGCGGGAAGTTCGTGGACGCCGGCGACACCCTGGAGTACCTGCCCTCGGGCCAGGAACCCCTGATAATTGCGGCGTCCCGGCGGGGAACCCCGTACCGTTCCAAGGCCACCCTCGACGGCTACTATCCGGCGTCGGTCACGCTGAGGTACTGCACGGAGAGTGCACTGAAGCGGTTTGCGAAGGCCGGAATCGTCCCGGCCTTCGACCACGACATCTGGCCCCTCCTGCACCGGGACGCGCTCTGGGCCTACTACTCCACGCTGGTGCGCTCGCAGCCCGGTGCGGCGCCGGATCCGGCGAAATTCCTGGCGGAGCTGGACGAGGCCCTGCATCCGCACGCCCACAGCACGGGCAGGTGGGAAGAGACGTTCAACGCCGTCATCGCGGAGCACGTCCGTCCCGCCAGCAGGCTGGACCTGCGCAGCCTCGCGGCGCCGCTGGCGGGCCGGTCCTTCGGCTCCCGGGCGGAGCTGGACGCCGCCGTCGTCGACTATCTGCTCGACGACGCCCGCCGTTCAGCGCTGGGCGAGGACGACCCCGTCAAGATGGCCATCGGCGCGCTGCACCACGGACGTGCCGTGCTGAAATCGGTGGTGGCCGACGGCGGCATCACCGACGAGTCGTGGGTCGCCGGGCTGCGCGGCTGGTTTGAGTCGTTCGTGGAGGGCCTCGCCAGCGGACCGCCTGCCCTCCGGGCGGAGCAGCTGGCGGCCCTTGCCCGCGCCGGCGTGGTCAGCTTCGTCGGGCCGGACCCCAAGTTCGGTCTCGACCGCAGCAAAGGCGCCTTCACGGCCGCGTCGCCGTGGGTCCACGACGACGCAGCCCAGGCCCGGACCATGGTGGAGGCGCTCGCGCCGGCCAACCGGGTGGCCGTCAACGAGTCGCCGCTCCTGGAACAGCTGCTGGCGGACGGCCTGGTGCGCCCGCGGACCATGATGACCGTGGAAGGCACGCCGGTGCAGGCCTCGGGACTGGACGTCAGCCCGCATCCCTACCGCCCCGTGGCCGCCAACGGAGTAGTTGCCGATCGGCTTTTCGTGCTGGGCCTGCAGCTCTCGGCGTCACAGTGGGGGACCGCCATCGCCGCCGAGGCGCTCCAGCAGGCCGGGCCCGTTTATGCGAGCGGCCAGCGGACCCTGCGCGACGCCGACGAGATCGCCCGCGCCATCCTCGGCGGCAGACACCGGGGCTAGCCCCTGCGGGCATCTCCGGTAGTCGTTCCACGCGACGGCGTACCGGAGCCAGCCGGCGACGTTGTGCTACCTGGCGGGCTTCACGCGCCCGTGGCCTGGGCCTCAGCGCCCTGGCCGGTGTCCTGGACGATCTTGAACCTGGCGCCGGTGGGATCGGCCAGGGTGGCCAGCCGTCCGAACGGCGTATCGTCAGGTCCGTCCACGAGGGTTGCACCCATGCCAACGGCCTTTTCGATGGACGAGTTGGCGTCTTCCACGGCGAAGTAGACCTGCCAGTTGGACGGGACTTCGGCGGGGAGGTAGCCCGACGCGTCCATGATGCCGGCCTTCGCTTCCCGCCCGGCGCCCAAGGTGGTGTAGCGGAATTCCGGCGTGTCGCTCATGACGTCGGTGTTCCACCCGAAGACGTCCTCATAGAACTTCACCGCGGCGGCGTAGTCCTTGGTGTGAAGCTCGTGCCAGGCAGGTGCGCCTGGCTCGGCGACGAGCTCGTAGCCGCGCATTTCGCGGGGCTGCCAGACGCCGATAGCGGCACCGGAAGCATCCCCGAAGAAAGCCATGTGTCCCTGTTCGGGAACATCCATGGGTTCCATGTAGACCTGGCCGCCGTTGGCCGCGACAGCGGCAGCCGTGGCGGCGGCGTCGTCGGTGCGCAGGTAGGTGGACCACATGTCCGGCATGGCCTCCTGTTCTTCCTGCTTCTGCATGATTCCGGCGACCAGTTTGCCGTTCTTGTTGGCGGTGATGTAACCGCCGTATTTTTCCTGGTCCCCGGTCTGGAAGTCCCAGCCGAACAGTTCGCCATAGAACTGCCGGGCGGTCTCCGTGTTGGAGGTCATCAGGTCAATCCAGCAGGGTGCGCCGGGCGTGATGTCAGGGGTGGGCATAGTCAGCTCCTGTTGTGGGCCGCGGAGCAAGTCCGCAGGTCAAAGGGATATGGAGACAGGTTCGACACTATGCCCGGGGTCTGACGGTTTCAATGGCCAGGACGTCAGCGCTGGTCCGAATACGACGTTGCGGGTTCCTGGTCGTCGTCCGCTTCGACCCACTCAATGAAGTCCTTCAGGGACATGCACCAGTAGTAGTCCGAGTACCTAAGGCTCTGCTTGTCAGACTTGGTCATGACGGCGAACCTCCCCCAATCCCTGCGACGCGGATGCCCTTTCCGCTTGTGGCGGCAGGAGCAATGCTGATTCCAGTGAACGCCCTCGGCGGCCGTCCGCGCATGCGTGGTGCGTACTCGATTTCTGCGGAGCAGGTACTCGGTCTACCTGCTTTTGGAGTCATCGCCAGCAGCTCTACTTGCTTACGCAGAAGGGCCGGCCGGACCAACCTTTCGATTGGCCCAACCGGCCCTACTTTGTGCTCTGACTGCACTGCGCGGAAGGTAAGAGATTCGAACTCTTGGTACGGGGTTACCGCACACTGGTTTTCAAGACCAGCTCCTTCGGCCGCTCGGACAACCTTCCCTAACTAGTAGTGTTTCATAGGCAGTTGGCTGCAACAAAAACCGGAGTGTGGCGGTTGCTGCCGGTGCACACTATTTTTGGGCAGTAATCAGCTAGGAAATCGGGAGTTCTCCATGAAAGCCGTCTACATCTCGGAGCCGGGCGGGCCCGAAAAGCTGGAAGTCCGGGACGTGCCCGCCCCGGTGCCGGGCGAGGGCGAGGTCCTGATCGACGTCGTGGCCGCGGGCCTGAACCGTGCCGACGTGCAGCAGCGGAAGGGCTACTACCCGCCGCCTCCCGGCGCCTCGGAAATTCCGGGCCTGGAAGTCTCCGGCCGCATCGCCGGATTCGGTCCGGGCGTCACGAAGCCGTTTTCCATCGGAGACAAGGTGGTGGCCTTGCTCGCGGGCGGCGGCTACGCGCAGCAGGTAGCGGTCCGCTCGGAGCAGGTAGTGAGGATTCCCGACGGCGTTGACCTGGTGACCGCGGCGGCCCTCCCGGAGGTTGCGGCCACCGTGTACTCGAACCTCATCATGACCGCACAGCTGCAGCCCGGCGAGACCGTCCTGATCCACGGCGCCACCGGCGGAATCGGCACCATGGCCATCCAGTTCGCGAAGGCCATCGGTGCAACTGTCGCCGCCACGGCCGGTACCGAGGAGAAGGTCAGCACGGCCAAGGCCTTCCTCGGGGCGGACATCGCCATCAACTACGCCGAGGAGAATTTCGCCGACAGCCTCCGGGCCCAGAACGG
The DNA here is from genome assembly GCF_039748055.1 of Burkholderia sp. RS01. Lineage (NCBI taxonomy): Bacteria > Pseudomonadati > Pseudomonadota > Betaproteobacteria > Burkholderiales > Burkholderiaceae > Burkholderia > Burkholderia sp. RS01. Next base: position 50,493 of record NZ_JBDLAK010000025.1, on the reverse strand, counting down.
CGGCAAGGGCGCCGACGTGATCCTGGATGTCGTTGGCGCCAAGTACCTGCAACAGAACGTCGATGCCCTTGCGGACTACGGCCGCCTCATCGTCATCGGACTGCAGGGTGGCGCCAAGGGCGAACTGGACCTGGGGCAGCTCCTCCGCAAGCGTGCGGCCGTCGTTGCCACAGCACTCAGGCCCAGGCCGGTGGAAGAGAAGGGCGTGATCATGACCGCCGTCCGCGATGCCGTCTGGCCCCTGATCGCGGCAGGACGGATCCACCCGCTCGTGGCAAAGACGTTTCCGCTGGGCCAGGTCCGGGCAGCCCATGAGTACTTCGACTCCGGTGAACACGTGGGCAAGATCCTGCTGGTCATGTAGCAGGCGATTGCCGCCGGTTCTGGCGGGCGGGTCCTTCACCATACATACCCGGTATTGCCATGTCCGGACAATGCCGCTAGGCTCGAACCATACGCGGTATGCACCGGTCTTGGGGGTCGGTGCATACCGCGGCCTTCCTAGCCAAGGAGCAACATGTCCATCCGCCACAGCCTCCTCGCCCTGCTGCAGGACCAGCCGCGCTACGGCTACCAGCTCAGGGCCGAATTCGAGGACCGCACCGGGTCCACCTGGCCGCTGAACATCGGGCAGGTCTACACCACACTGGACCGCCTCGAGCGCGACGGCCTCGTCAGCAACGACGGCGGCGACGGCGAAGGCCACGTGGTCTACAGCATTACGGCCGCCGGCAAGGCCGAGGTCCAGGGCTGGTTCGCCACGCCGGCGGAGCGGACCAATCCGCCGCGGAACGAGCTCGCCATCAAACTGGCGCTCGCCGTCACGCTGCCCGGCGTGGATGTGGCCGCCATCATTCAGGCGCAGCGCGTGGCTTCCATGCGGGCGCTGCAGGACTACACGAAGTCCCGGCGGGATACAGCTGCCAGCCAGCGCCCGGGCGACACCGCCTGGCTGCTGGTGCTGGATTCGCTGATTTTCCAGACCGAAGCGGAAGTCCGCTGGCTGGACCTGTGCGAAGCCCGTATGGTCCAGCTTTCGCAGACGGCCGGCACGCACACTGCCGTACGCAAAACGTCCAACGGGGTCACTGTGGAAGAGGCAGCCCCGCTCAACGCGGAGACGCGGCGTTGAGCGTCCACGCGCCGCGGCAGGTCCTGGAACTCGCCAGGGTGAGCAGGACCTTCGGCCGGGGTGCGACGGCGGTCGCAGCCCTGCGCGACGTTGACCTCACCGTCAGCGCGGGCGAGTTCGTTGCTGTGATGGGTCCGTCCGGGTCCGGCAAGTCATCCCTGCTGTCGCTGGCCGGCGGACTGGACCGCCCGACGTCGGGCGGTGTCTTTGTGGAATCCACGCCGCTGGCGGGGCTCGGACTCAACGAACTCGCGCGGCTGCGCCGGCGCGCAGTGGGTTACGTCTTCCAGGACTTCAACCTGATCCCCACGTTGTCGGCGGCGGAAAACGTGGCCCTGCCGCTGGAACTGGACGGCGTGCAGGCCAAGAAAGCCCACCGCCAGGCCGTGGACGCCCTGCGGCAGGTGGGCATCCCCGAACTGGCCGACCGGTTCATGGACGAGATGTCCGGCGGGCAGCAGCAGCGCGTGGCCATCGCGCGGGCCATCGTGGGGGACCGGAGGCTGATCCTCGCCGACGAACCCACCGGGGCCCTGGATTCGACCAGCGGCCACGGCGTGATGGAGGTGCTGCGGGAACGGGCAGACGCCGGGGCTGCCGTCATGCTCGTCACTCACGAGGCCCGGCACGCGGCTTGGGCGGACCGGGTGGTGTTCATCCGCGACGGCCGGATCGTGGACGAGGCGGCGGCCATGCACGATCCCGCGATACTGCTGGCACGGACCGGCTTCTGACGTGGCGATCGACCTCAAACCGGCGCCCGGCGGGCGCCGGCACAGCTTCCGCGTCGCCCTGCGGATGGCACGCAGGGACATCAGCCGGCACAGGGGCCGTTCGCTCCTGATCGTCCTGCTGATCATGGTGCCCGTCGCCGGCATGGCCGGGGCCGCAACTCTTGTGCAGAGCATGCAGGAGACACCCGCCGAGCGTGTCCAGCACCAGCTGGGGAGCACGCAGGCGAGGCTCCGGACCATGGGCGCCTACAACGCGGACATGGTCCAGAACCCCGTCGTGGAAACAGTGGCGGGGTCGCGGAACTACGCCCGCGACCCGGACTTCGTGCCACGGGACCCCAAGGACGCCATCCCGACCGGATACAGCGTCCTCACGGAGTCGCAGCTGACGCTCAGGGTCTCGGTGGGCGCTGCCGAAGTCCCGCTCCTGGGTTCTGTGCGGTTTCCCGGGTTCCATCCGGACGCGCCGCTGATCGCCGCGGCCATGGGCATGGGACTCCTCGCCTGCCTTCTTGCTGCTGCCGTGCCTGCCGGCCAGGTCGCCAGGCAGGCTGTGCTGGGCGCGCTGAAGTCCCGGCAGGGCGTCGTCGGCAGCCCAGCGCTGGCCGGCCAGAATCGGCGTCCTCCTGCTGATCATTGCCGTGGCTGCGCTGGCGGCGGGCACGGGCCTGGGCATGGTTGGAGACGCCCCCGATGTCCTGGCGTCCCGGACGCCGCTCGTGGCCGGGCTGCTGATAGGGGGCGCCGTCCTGACTGCGGCCGCCCTGGTGCTCCTCACGGGCGGCGTGGTGGCGGTGCTGACAGCCCGCAGCGGGTGGCTTCCGTTGCCCGCACGGATGGCCGCCAGGGACGCGGCACGCAACCGCAGCCGCACCGTCCCCGCCGTGGCCGCCATCCTTGCCGCCGCCACCTTGGCCAGCGCCGTGATGGTCCTGGCCGCCAGCCAGTTTGAGAGCGCACGGCAGACGCACCCCTGGTCGGCGCGGGAAAACCAGGCGGCCCTGCCCCTCGCTGAGACGGGACCGCTGCTGGCGGACGGGTCGGTGGCACCTGTCAGGGTCATTGATCCCGCGGCGGTCACCGGCGCGCTTGAGGGTGCGCTCGGGACGGTGGAGTGGACGCGGGTGTTGGCGTCACCGGTGGCTCAGAACTGCAATATGAGGGCCGGGGCCACGGGTTCCTCCCGTCCGGATGACGGCAACTGCCTCGAGTACAAGCTGGCCGTGCCGGCAGGCAATGAATGCCCCGCCACGCAGCAGGGACTGGTCCTGAACGCCGGCGACTCGCGCTGCCAGGGATCGATGCTTCCTCTGGGAATCAGCGGCCAGATCCCTCAGCTCATCGTCGGCGGCGCGGCAGAGCTCGAAGCCCTGCTGGGGAGAAAGCCGGGCAGGGATGCCCTGGAAGCGCTTGCGGGCGGCGGGATGGTGGTGAGCAACCCGGTCTTCGTGAAGGACGGGCAAACAGTACTGCAGGCCTATGACCTCCGGCGGCCTGTGACCGGACCGAACAATCGGGCTGACTTCGAGGTGGTCAGCGACCACAGCCTGCCGGCGGTGGTGGAAAGCCCGGAGGTGCCGGTGCCCTACTATGGCGTCATCTCAGCCGACGCCGCCTCCCGTCTGGGCATCCATGTGGAACCGGCGGCCCTGCTGATCCAGCTCTTCGGGTACCCGTCCGCAGCTGAGCTGGACAAAGCCTCGGCCGCGCTCGCCGGAATCTATGGGACCCAGCCCGCCGCCCTCCATGTTGAGGCGGGCGCGGACCGCGACAGTTCGTCCGTGCTGTGGCTGCTCGTCGGCCTGAGTGCCCTGATCACGCTGAGCGCCGCTGGGATCACCGCCGGGCTGGCCCTGGCGGATGCCCGGAGCGACCACATGACCCTCGCCGGAGTCGGGGCGCCGCCGCGGCTCCGGAAGTCCATGGCGGGAGCACAGTCGCTGATGACGGCTGGGCTGGGGACGTTGATGGGACTTATAGCGGGAGTGGTGCCTGCCGTCCTGGTCACGGCGGCAACCCGTACCCTCGCCGCCCCGGTGGTCCCATGGCTGCAGCTGCTGGCCCTGCTCGTGGCCGTGCCGCTGAGCGGAGGGGCCCTGGCGTGGCTCGTTACCCGCGCCCGCCTGCCCATGTCCCGGCGCGGCGTGGGCGCTTAGCGCCTCCTGTTTCGGCTCCCGCCGTGGCGGGCGCGCTGCACGGTTGGCCCGTTCAGCGCGCCTGCCCTACCGCTCGGCGCGCCGGCCGGCGGCACCTCGCAAATGTGCCCGGCGGTTCCTGGCGCCCTTGGTAGGGTGCGCAAGAGAGAGCCACATCACATTTTTGATCTCAAGGAGGAGACATGAGCAGCATGCCGGATGGCAGTGCTCGGACGGCGGACGAGGATCTGGAGCTAACACCGGATCCCTTGCTGCCGCCTACCGCCGTGGACGAGGCCGTCCTCGAGGCGGAAGACCGCAACTGGACGCCCGCGAAGATCGCGATCTGGGCAGCGATAGCGCTGCTGGGCGGCGTGGCCTGGTTCATGCTGGCGATCATCCGGGGGGAGACGGTCAATGCGATCTGGTTCGTGTTTGCGTCCGTCTGTACGTACCTGATCGGCTACCGCTTCTACTCGAAAGTGATCGAACGGTACATCACCAAGCCGAACGACCGCCGCGCCACCCCGGCCGAATACAAGGCCGACGGCAAGGACTATGTCCGCACGGACCGCAACGTCCTGTTCGGCCACCACTTCGCCGCCATCGCAGGCGCCGGGCCGCTGGTGGGACCCGTCATCGCAGCCCAGATGGGCTACCTGCCCGGCACCATCTGGATCATTCTCGGCGTCGTGCTGGCCGGTGCCGTCCAGGACTACCTGGTCCTGTTCTTCTCCATGCGCCGGGGCGGCCGCTCCCTGGGCCAGATGGCCCGTGAGGAACTCGGCGTAATCGGCGGCACCGCCGCCCTCATCGCCACCCTGCTCATCATGGTGATCATCGTCGCCATCCTGGCGCTCGTCGTCGTCAACGCGCTCGGCGAAAGCCCGTGGGGCGTCTTCTCCGTGGGCATGACCATCCCGATCGCCCTCTTCATGGGCGTGTATCTGCGCTTCATCCGGCCCGGCAAGATCATGGAAGTTTCCCTTATCGGCTTCGTCCTGCTCATGGCCGCCATCATCGGCGGCGGCGCCGTGGCCGGCACCGAGTGGGGCGCCGCGTTCTTCCACCTGGACAAGGTCACCATCGCCTGGGGCCTGATCGTCTACGGCTTCATCGCCGCCATCCTTCCGGTGTGGCTGCTCCTCGCTCCGCGCGACTATCTCTCCACGTTCATGAAGATCGGTGTCATCGTCATGCTGGCGCTGGCCATCATCGTGGTCCGCCCCGAAATCACCGTTCCGGCCTTCAGCGAGTTCGCCGGCCGGGACAACGGTCCGGTGTTCTCGGGAGCCCTGTTCCCGTTCCTCTTCGTCACCATTGCCTGCGGCGCCCTGTCCGGGTTCCACGCCCTGATCGCCTCCGGCACCACACCGAAACTGATCGAAAAGGAACGCCAGACGCGCCTCATCGGCTACGGCGGCATGCTGATGGAGTCATTCGTGGCCATCATGGCCCTTGTCGCCGCCATTTCGATTGACCGCGGACTGTACTTCGCCATGAATTCGCCGGCGGCTTTGACCGGCGGCACCGTGGAAACCGCGGCAGCCTGGGTCAACGGCCTGGGGCTCTCGGGCGTGAACATCACGCCGGACTTCCTGGCCCAGACGGCGGCCAACGTAGGCGAAGAAAGCATTGTCTCCCGCACCGGCGGTGCGCCCACGCTGGCCGTCGGACTTGCCCACATCATGCAGCAGTTCGTCGGCGGCACGGCCATGATGGCGTTCTGGTACCACTTCGCCATCATGTTCGAGGCCCTGTTCATCCTGACGGCAGTCGACGCCGGCACGCGGGTTGCCCGCTTTATGCTGCAGGATTCGATCGGGAACTTTGTGCCCAAGTTCAAGGAGGCGTCCTGGCGCGCGGGTGCCTGGCTCTGCACCGCCATCATGGTGGCCGCCTGGGGCGCGGTCTTGATCATGGGCGTCACCGACCCGCTGGGCGGCATCAACACCCTGTTCCCGCTCTTCGGAATCGCCAACCAGCTGCTTGCCGCCATTGCCCTTTCGGTCTGCATGGCCATTGCGGCCAAGCGCGGCTCCTTTAAATATCTTTGGGTCGTGGCGGCTCCGCTGGCCTTCGCTGCTGTCGTGACCATCACGGCCAGCTTCCACAAGATCTTCTCCCCGGTCCCGGCCGTGGGTTATTTCGCCAACAACGCGGCCTTCGCCAAGGCGCTTGCGGACGGCAAGACCTCCTTCGGATCCGCCAAGACCCAGGCCGCCATGGAGGCCGTGGTCCGGAACACCATGATCCAGGGATGGCTGTCGGTGATCTTCGTCGTGCTGAGCATCATTGTCATCATTACGGCGACGGTCGCCACCGTGCAGGCCTTCCGCAACGGGGCTGCCGGGGCTGCCCGGGGTGACCACGAGGATCCGGCCGTGCCGTCGGCGACCTTCGCGCCGGCAGGGTTTGTTCCCACGGCGGCGGAACGCGAAATCATGGCCGAGTGGAACCGTCTGCCTGCCGAACAGCGGCTGGAAAGGCCAGCGCACCACTGATGCGTGAGACGGCCGTGAAGGGGATAGCCGAAGGGTTCCGGGGGTTCGCCCGGTACCTCGGCGGCGTGATGGGGGCGGATGCCTACCGGAAATACCTGGCGCACCACGCCGCCTCGGGCCACCAGGGGCCGCCCATGACCGAACGGGAATTCTGGCGGGACCGGACCGACCGCCAGGACGCCAACCCTGAGGGCAGGTGCTGCTGACCATGCCCGTGTTGCCGTCCGGAGTCACGGTCCGCCGGATCGGACCCGGGGACGCCGCGTCCTTGAACGCCCTGGCACGGACAGACAACGTCTTCGACCAGGATCCCGCCACGGAGCCGTCGGGCGCCTTGACGCCCGACGGCGCCCGGGACTTCCTGTCAGACCCGTCGGTGCTTTTTTGGCTGGCTGAGGCGGACGGGCAGGTGGTGGGGTTCCTGCACTGCTACGTGCAGCGCCGCCGGAGTTCCGGCCCGTGGGCGGAACTGCTGCTGATGGAGATGGGGACCCATGCGGACTGGCGCCGCCGGGGGATCGGGCGGGGCATGGTGGCGGCGATGGAAGCGTGGATGAAGGAGAACGGGGTTGCGGAAGTATGGGTTCCGGCCAACACCTACGCCGCTGGCTTTTACCGCAAATGCGGTTTCGTTGCCGATGAAGGCGAAATCCTGGTCAAGGAGCTTCATTGACTGGACTCCGCATTCCGGGCCCGTGAGAGTATGAACGCATGAGCGATCCGAAAGACACTCAGCCGCGGCCGGCCGAAGACGCAGGTACTGCCCCGCACAGCGGGATCCAGGCAGGCGACGACGTCCCCGTGGAAGGCACCACCATCGACGGCGATGCCGTTCAGGGGGACGGGCACGCACCTTCTGAACCGGCCAAGCCCAAGGGCGCCAACCTGCAGGACCTGGTGGACGAGCCCGCCAAAGTGATGCGGATCGGCACCATGATCCGGCAGCTGCTGGAAGAGGTGAAGGCGGCGCCCCTCGACGACGCCGCGCGGGGCCGGCTGGCGGAGATCCACGAGCGCTCCATCAAGGAACTCGAGGACGGGCTGGCGCCCGAGCTCGTAGCAGAGCTGGAACGGATAAGCCTGCCCTTCCCGGATAACGCGACGCCGTCCGACGCCGAACTCCGGATAGCCCAGGCGCAGCTGGTCGGCTGGCTCGAGGGCCTGTTCCACGGCATCCAAACGGCCATTGCAGCCCAGCACGCAGCCCGGGAGCAGGCCATGACCCAGATGCAGCTGCGGCAGCTTCCGCCGGGGACTGTCATTGCCCCGGGTGTCGTGATCGGCGAGAACGGCGAGCCGCAGCGTGCGAAGGCCGCGCAGCCCGGAGCCGGCACCGCTCAACCGGGGCGGAAGGAAGATTCCGATCACGGCCCCGGCCAGTACCTGTAGGTCTTCTTTGGGCTTTTTCACGGCCGCCATGCAAGGGCGGAAAGACGACGCCGAACTCGGCAGGGGCCTGTGGCGCCGCGCCCACGACCGCTTTCACCGCGGACTGGACCGCTACCACCAGGTGTTGGAGGGCGTCGAGGACGAACAGCTCTACGCGGAGCTCGTCGAGGTGGCCAACCAGCTGGCGGACCTGTCCGGCCGCGTGCGCCGGGTCTGCGTCGAGGCGCAACGGCGTTCGCCAAGCGACGGGCTTGATATTCCGCATGCGCTCTCCGGCGTGCACCGCGCTTTGTCGAAGGCAGGGAATTCGCTGGCCGCCACTGCGGAGGCGGCAGCGATGCTCCGCCTCGCCGTCGGTCCCGTTCCGGTGGGTGCCGCGTCCGTGCGGCGCCGTGCCGAAACGGTCTTCGAGCAGGTGGCCGACGCCGAGCGGCTCTTGGCCGCATCCTCCTGACTCGGGGAAACCCGCGTTATTCCCGGCCTCGCCGGATTAAGCGCCTAGCTTAGCCTCGCTGCATGGGCTACGCCCGTGTGTCCATTGTTGGCAGGATGGACAGATGACTTCTTCACCAACACTGACATTCAATGACGGCAAGACCATCCCCCAGCTTGGCTACGGAGTGTGGCAGGTTGAAGACGACATCGCCGAAAAGGTGGTCTTCCAGGCCTTCCAGGCGGGCTTCCGCCACATCGACACGGCAAAAATCTACGGCAACGAGGCCGGTGTCGGCCGGGCCATTGCGAGCTCCGGGCTCTCGCCCGAGGAAATTTTCATCACCACCAAACTCTGGAACGCGGACCAGGGCTACGAGTCGACCCTCGCGGCGTTCGAGGAATCCATGGAGCGCCTCGGCCTGGAAACCCTTGACCTGTACCTGATCCACTGGCTGCAGCCGAAGCAGGACAAGTACGTGGACACGTGGAAGGCGCTCATCGAGCTGCAGAAGCGCGGCAGGGTCAAGTCCATCGGGGTCTCAAACTTCACCATCGAAGGTCTGCAGCGCATCATCGACGAGACCGGAGTGGTACCGGCCATCAACCAGGTGGAGCTGCACCCGTTCTTCAACCAGTCCGAGCTCCGGGAGTTCCATGCGTCAAAGGGCATCCTGACCCAGGCCTGGTCGCCGTTGGGCCAGGGCGGCGAGCTCCTCGAGGACGCCACCATCGCCGCCATCGCAGGCAAGCACGGTGCCACAGCGGCGCAGGTGGTCATCGCCTGGCATCTGGCGATCGGGAACGTGGTCATCCCGAAGTCCGTCACGGAGGCCCGGATTCGCGAGAACTTTGAGGCACTGAATGTCACGCTGGATACCGACGACATCGCGGCGATCAACGGCCTGGAGCGCACCGCGGCAGGCGCCGGGCGGATCGGCCCGGACCCCGCGGTCTCTGACTTCGCCTAAGGCGTCAGGACGCAGCCGCCAACTGGCGGCCCGGCAGGCTGCCATCCGCTGAGCCTGGACTGGCCCCGTCCGCTATTGTTAAGCCCCAGATCAATAGCGGACGGGGCCAGCGTCCGTTGAGCCGGCCTTTAGGCTGCCAGCCGGTCCTGCCGCGTTTCCACGGCGTCGACTACAGCCCAGCCGTCCTCGCCCGAAATGCTGCGGCTGGCAAACCGCTCAGCGTCCGCGGCGGTATCGAAGACCTCGGTCCTGGCCCGCCCGCAGTCGGCATCGAAATACGTTACGTGGAATTCCTGATTCATTTCCATGAATCCATGGTGCAACCGGGGTCTGACATTATTCGTGCTTCAGCCCGGTGTGTTGCGCAGCCGAAGCACCCGTTCCTTGGCCAGCATGGCTGACCGCTGGCTCTTTTCCGCTGCCCTGGCCGACTGCTTGGCCTCCGCGGCAGCCACGTCCCGCTCCTTCCGCGCCGCTTCCAGCGAGACCTCCAGTTTCTGAAGCCGTCGGCGGGCCTCGGCCACCGCGTCGGTCAGCCGATCGAAGGCCGCATAAGCTTCCTCCTGCGCCTCCGCGCGCAATTCCGCCTCGCCGGCAGCTCCCGCTGCAGCGCTCTCGGCCTCGGCGAGGGCTGTCAGCGCTTTGTCCAGCACCGACGGCGACGGCGGGCGGGGCGCCTGGCGCACGGCCTGCAGCCGGGGCTTCTCCGGGGCGCCAGACTGCCCGGATGGGCGCGGGGGCGCCGGAGGGCTGTCCGTCGAAGCTTGTCCGGCCGTTGTACGCATCGTCCTTGGCCTGGCTGGCCGTGTGCCGAGCGCGGCAGGAACCGCAACCGCACCGCTCAGATCAACCTGGTCCACGCCGTCGGCGGACAGAACCCGCAGCAGCATCCCGCACTGCACTGCGGCGGCCGCCGCCGGGTCCGCCGTGGCGGCGCGGAGGGTCTCTTCCACCTCCGTGGCCACAGGTCCGCTGATTTTCCGGCCGTGCCCCTCAGCAGCAAGCCTGGCGGCCGCCACAGCCTCGCCGAGCAGTTTCCGCCGCTCGCGTGCCAGCTCGCGCAGCGCGGCGGCGTCGAGCGAAGCCTGCGCGTCCTGCATCGTCTGGCCGAGGTCGCTGAGCTGCTGCATGGCCTCTGGCCGGTCGTGTGCCAGCATGTTGACTGCCCAGGCCGCGACGGAGGGTTTGGGAAGCTCGCGGATCGCTTGGGATAGCGAGCGGTCGGAGGTGGCTGCATCCTTGGCGGCGGCGGTCCGTGCGGCAACGAACTCGTCGAGCGGGAGCGCGTACAGTCGCCGTGCGACTTCCTCCAGAACCTCCACCATGCCAGCCATCTTAGGACCGCCTGCCGCGCGGCAGGAGGATCGGACACCCTGGCGGCGCATCGGCGAGGAGGCGGCCGTTGAGTTATCGCCCTGGTAAATGGGGGGTCAGTCTGCCGCCTTGGCGCATCCGATGCAACCGGTCGGCCACGTTCCGCAGTGTTCTGGCAAGACTCCTGTACAGCCCGACGGCCAGCGCGTTCAAGAAGAGAATCACCACCTCAACCGCGCCTGCCACCAGCAGGAGGAACGCAAAAATGATGAGAGCCGGCAGGAGCATGAGGAAAACGGCAATAATTACCCCGACATAGGCGAGGGCATAGCCGACGATCGTCGCCTGATCCACTGGAATCCGATCAACAGCCAGGTGACTGGCTTGTGGTGCTGCTTTTTCCCTCGGCAGCGTTGGGTGACGCGGTCTCCGTCAGCTTCGACAACCGGAGACCACCTCGCGGAACGTGCATTCCGCGCACTCATGGTGCTCCACAAGCGCGACTCTGCGCTGTGGCGTTCTCTATAAGCTCTTCACCCGAAGGGTTACCACGGCGGGTTCCGGCGTCCCGTCCCGGTCCATTCGGCGCTGATCCGCTGTCACCGACCCCCTGGTCTTACGCTTGGTCCTGCATGGCTCTTACCGGCTTTTGACGGCTGATACCGAGTTTTATAGCACCGCCACACTGGTCTGACAAGAGAATTCCGGGGCTATTCCTTGACGGCGTCCTTGATGTTTTCGCCAGCCTGTTTTCGGGTCTGGTTTGTCCCTGCCCGCCGGGGCTTCGGGCCTCAGACTCCCCATCGCCCGGAGCTTCGCCGGCGGCAAGCCGCTGCATCCACACCAAATACTTGCCAGATACTAAGCATGCTGATTAACTCGTAATACGGCTGGCGCCATGCCAGCGGTACGTGTGTGTTGGGAAGGAAGTGCATCATGGGATTTCTCGGTTTTCTCCTGCTCGGCCTGATTGCAGGGGCCATAGCCAAAGCCATTCTTCCGGGACGGCAGGGCGGCGGGTGGCTGCTGACCCTTGTCCTGGGCGTTGTCGGGGCGATACTCGGCGGCTGGATCGGCTCCCTGATCTTCGGCGGGGGTCTTGGCGAATTCTTTGACCTCAGGACTTGGCTGCTTTCCATCCTTGGCGCCGTCATCGTGCTGCTGGTCTTCGGTGCAGTCACCCGCAGGAGCCGGGTCTGACCGGCGCCGCCGTCCAAACGGGCGGTTGAAACAGGTTTCACACGGTTCAAGGTGCCTTGTGTCTGACGGCTGGAACCTAGGACTTCCGTTGGGTTCTGGGGATCCGGGATCCGGGCCCGACAATGCTGGTACACGGCCGCCCGGACAAATGACCGAGGAGGAGGTCCTCATGACGCAGAGTCCGGACGATTCCATCCTCCGGCGACAGGTCCTCGACGTCATAGTCGATGTCCTGTCGGCCACCGCCACGGATCCGGATGCCCGCGTCAGCCTGCTGCAGCACCTGGCAGGCAACCCGGGCAGTCCGGAAATGGCGCTTCTTGCCCATCTCAGCGGCCGGTATGACGCGGATGACGCAGACTCCCCCCTGAATGAGTGGCGGCAACAGGAGGGCGACCAGGCAGCCGCCTTCTAGGTTGGAACGGGGATTCGCGCCCTTTTTGGCCGGGTTGCGCACCGGGAAGCGCGCCCTTCCGTGCTGCCTTTCCGGGCCGCAGTTTCCGAATTCGTTCCGGACTTCGCGCTGCCGTGTGCGCTGGCCCCCTTGATTAGGGCGCCCACATCACGAGGGGTGTCATGGTTCCTCCGGGATTTTCCAAGGCGCACAAACGAGAGTGATGACTTCCGGGGGTGCACGTGACCGCCCACCGAATCCTGGAGTTGAACGGTCGTGAGGCGCCCGGCACGGACGCGGCTCAGGCAGTTACACGCCAGAAAGGAGCAGCGATGGCTGGATGCCAGGTACTGCGATGCCCCAACCCCTCGGCCGCCCGGTTCGTTTCGGCCCACTCGAAGGTCACAGCGCTGGTGTGCGGGGAGCATAAGCTGGCGCTGGACGCAGGCGAACGCTGGGATTGCACGGGTCGCGACGGGAGCATTCTCATGGGACCGGACCTGGCGCCTGCCTTGGCGGACTACCTCGTCGGCGGGCGCGGCAATGGAGTTACCTTGACCATCGAGAGGATGGGCGACGACCATCCGTTCTCCGTATGGCTCTCGCATGCTGAAGCAGCCAGGCTCGGTGATCTGCTCCTTGCCCCGGACGGCCCGCCACCTTCAGGGGACCAGACAGACCCCGGGCCGGAGCGCCGGCGGAGGGACAATCGCTGACTGCAGCCGGCCCCGGTTCAGCGGCCATATGGACGCGAACCCACGAGTTCCCCCCAGCATTGCAGTGTCTGGCGGAGCTTGCCCTGACCAGCGGCATCGACAAGCTCAGCAGCGACAGCGGCGAGTTTCTTGTTGGTGTGCTGGCTCCGGGCCGCAAGGATGCTGAAGGCCTCGTTGGCCTGGACGTCCAGGCGTCCCATGATGATTCCCTTGGCCTGCTCGATGGTCGCCTTGTTGGCGTAAGCGCCGGCCACCGCCGCCGCCGCCTCACGGCTGACTTCCGCTGCCACTGTCTGGGTAAAGTCCATCACCACGCCGCGGATCGCCGTAACCGGTCCTTGGCCTTCTACGGCCTCGGCCAGGGTCAGCACGCGATGCTTGCGCCCCTGGCTGTCGATGATGCGGTGGAAGAGTGCCCCCTGCCCGCCGCTCGAATGGATTTCATCAAGCAGCTCCAGAATGGGTCCGCGGTCCTCCGGATGCTTGTGGGCCATGATCAGTTCCGGCGTGGGGACAATTTCCCCGCGGGTATAGCCGTGGATGGCGAACAGGCCGTCGGACCAGTCACAGCGGCCCGACGCCAGGTCCAGGTGGAACGTGCCCGAGGGGCATTGCTCTCCCGCGCCGAGCGGAAACGAATAGGTCTTCAGATTGTGCAGCATGGGGTGCCCGTTTCGTCGAGATACTCAAGTTTTGCGGGACCACCCTAGGGAAAGCCGGAGGCCCTGGACCTATGGCGGGGGCGGTACCCCCACCTGCGGTGCCCACCCGGAGCCACCGTCGTCGGACCGGTTTATCATGATCGAGTGACAGGGCCCGCCCCAACCAGCAGAGGAGATCGTCATGACCACGCTGCCAGATCGACCCAACACCGCCTTGATGGTCATCGACGTCCAGAGGGGCGTCGTGTCCGATGTTCACGAGCGCGACTCGGTCATCGCCAACATCGGCATGCTCGTCGACAAGGCGCGGGAGGCAGGCGCCCCGATCGTCTGGATCCAGCACTCCGACGAGCAGTTGGAGCGGGGGAACGACGCCTGGGAATATGTCCCGGAGCTGTCACGCCAGGATCCGGAACCGTTGGTGCACAAGACGTTTGCGGACTCCTTCGAAGACACCGATCTGGAGGACGTCCTGGCCAATGCCGGAGTCGGGCGCCTGGTCGTCGCTGGCGCCCAGACGGATGAATGCATCCGGTCCACGATCCACGGGGCCTTCGTTCGCGGCTACGACGTCACGCTCGTCGGCGATGCCCACACGACCGAGGATCAGACGGCGTGGGGCGCCCCGACGCCGGACAAAGTCATTGCACACACGAACCTGTACTGGAAGTACCACACGGCTCCGGGCCGCACCGCCCAGGTCACGGACGCTAAAGACGTGACGTTCACCGCCTGAGCCGCCTTGTCGCGCCGCGCTGCCCGCTGTAGCCGCCGTGGCTACAGCGGAACCAGCCTGGGCTTCTTCGGCCGGGGGCGGCGCACGGCCACCGGCTCTTTGCGGGTGACGCCGAGGATCACGCCGATCCCTGCGAGGGAGGAGACCATGGCGGAGCCGCCATAGGAGATGAACGGCAACGGCACGCCGATGACCGGAAGCAACCCGCTGACCATGGCGATGTTCACGATGGCCTGGCCGATGATCCACGTAATCACGCTCGACGAAACGATGCGGCCGAACGTGTCCTGGGTCCGGGCGATGACCTTGAAAACGGCTATGGCGAGCACTGTAAACAGCCCCAGGACCAAGAGAGTGCCGGCCAACCCGAGTTCCTCGCCGAGGATCGTGAAGATGAAGTCGTTATGGGCTTCGGGGATCCAGTTCCACTTCTGCCGGCTCTGGCCCAGGCCGACCCCGAACCAGCCTCCGGAGGCCAGCGCGTATTGGCCGTTCAGCGCCTGGTAGCCGACGCCCTGGGCGTCGTCCGCGGCGCCCATGCCGAGCCAGGAGGAAATCCGGCCGACACGGTTACCGCTGGTGGCGGCCAGGACGACGACGACCACGGCACCGATGGCCCCGGCAGCGCCGAAGACTTTCATCCGCACACCGCCGTAGAACATGGCAGCCGCGAGGATCATCATGATAATCATGGTGGTGCCCAGGTCGTGGCCGACCGCGACAAGCCCGGCGATCAGGGCCCCGCCGGGGAAGACCAACGGAACGACGGCGTGCTTCCACTGCTTGAGGAGGGGCTGCTTGCGCGTGAGGACGGCCGCAGACCAGAGGATCAGCGCGAGTTTGGCGAACTCGGACGGCTGGACGGTGAAACCGCCGAAGCTCAGCCAGTTGCGGTTGCCGTTCACGGTCATGCCCAACGGAGTGAACACCAGTCCGAGTGCCACAATCGCGGCCGCGAGCAGCGGCCAGGCAAGTTTCCGGATGTGCCGGGACCGAAGGCGCGCCAGCCCGAACATCGCCGCTACGCCGGCCACAGTCCACATACCCTGCTTCAGCGGCAGGTCGTACGGGTTCAGCCCGTTCGCAACCGACTCGACCGATGATGAGGACGCAACCTCGATCAGTCCGATGGCGGCCAGGGTCAGGACCACGGCCAGGATGACGGGCCTGGTACGGTCCCCGGATTCGTCCCCCAGCCAGCGCCCGACCCGGACGAAGACGTCCCTGCTGTCGGTTGCACGCGTCGACGGCTGCTTCGTGGTCACTTGCCTGTCACCGTTTCCTTCCTCGGGCTCCCTTGCACCGGGTTGGTCCGGGAAGGAAAAACCCACTGGGAAACCATATCGCTCGGTGGGACAGCAAGATGCGCAGGAACACTTGTCTCGGCCCAAGGAGCCGCCCGAGGTGATAAGCCGGCCCACTGATGGCACCTGCCTGTCTTCCAGACTAGGCGCCGGGACGAAGCGAGTGCCGTGCCTTGGCGGACAGGGTGTGGCGTGTCAGGATGTGCCGATGGGGCACAAGAAGGACTCAGGACTTCCTCAGGCAGGGACCTGGCTGGCCGCCCGCCAGGCTGTCTCCCGGCAGCACAGCGAGCCCCACGACATCCTGGAAACCGCGATCGAAACCAGCAGTGTTCTGTCAGTCTTCATGGAGGAGAAGTGGCCCAAACCCTTCTTCGTGGGCGTCCCGCGAAGCTGGTGACCATAGACGTCAAGGCCACATGGGAAGACGGGACCTTCACGGTCAAGTTCAAGGACCTGACCCAAATCAGCTTCGGCGGCGACTACGAAAAGGCCCTGTGGGCCACCGTCGGAGGGTTGCCCGCGGAGGCGCCCCGTGATCGGCCCCCAGGACCCCGCCAGGGAGGCCAGCCCTAGCCGAAAATCAGCGCGCAGTGCGGCTCCGTTTCGGAGCTAGGGAACGCTTCAGCCGCGCGTGAAGTAGGTTGTTTGTGACGAACAGCTTTGCCGCAGCGACGGACGAGACGTCGCACGAAGTACAGAAGGGCACCTCAATGACAACCCGAGAGACCCACTCCGTCGGCGCTCCCTGCAGGGTCGACACGTTCCAGCCGGACCCCCGGGCCGCCATGGACTTCTATGGCCCGCTCTTCGGCTGGAGCTTCGATGATCCGACCCCGATGCCGGCCGGCCTCGAGGGCGACTATTTCACTGCACGCGTCCGCGGGCGGCGGGTGGCCGGGATCGGCCAGGCGCCGCCGTTATCACTGCCGACGTGGAACACCTACGTGCGCGTCGACGACGTCGCGGAAACTCTCGCTCGTGCCGAGCAAGCGGGAGGGGCGCGCATGGCTGGACCGTTTGGTGTTGGCTCGGGTGGCGTCCTTGCGGTGGTCGCAGACGCCACCAGCGTCCCGTTCTGCCTGTGGCGCCCCGGTGAGAGCGACGGCGACGAGCTGGCCAATGAGCCGAACTCCTGGGCGATGAGCTCGCTGCACACCACAGACGTCGAACGGGCGCAGGCGTTCTACGGCTCCATCTTCGATTGGCAGCTCGAGTCGGTGCCGAATGCTCCCTTCTCAATGTGGCGACGCTCAGGCCGGGTCGTGGCCGTTGTGACGGCGACGGACGGTGTCGCCGTCCCGCCCCATTGGAGTGTCAATTTCGCCGTCCGGGACGCGGACTCCATCGCCCGGCACGCCGTCGAGCTGGGCGGCACCGTCTTGATGGCGCCGACCAACACTCCGGGATTTCGCAGCGCGGTGATCGGCGACCCCCAGGGCGGCTTCATTGCGGTCAGCGCAGCCAGCTGACCCCATCGACGCAGGTCCTGGTCGGGTGTCCGCCAGCCTTCCGGCGACACCGCCCTCAGCGGAACAATAATCCCGTGCGCGCGGAACTGGAGACAATTAGTCCCGACGCTTGTAGTCTTCAACCAGGCTCGGTCCGCGTTTCCCACAGGGATGCAGGGACCGGGTTCCGTGCCGGGCTCAGCCGGTGCGCGCACACACAAAGGAATAGCCGATGTCGGGGGACAGGTTTTCTTTTCTAGCGGAGTTCGGAGAGTCATTCAGGCCCGGTCCGGACGGACAGGCCTCGCCTCCTCCGCGAGACGAAGACGGCGTGACGCTGCGCGGGCAGGTCACACAGATTATTGCTGAAGTCCTGGCGGATTCTGATCCGCAGGGCGAATGGGCCCGGTCGCAGCTCCGCGACCTCTTGGCTTCCCATCCGGACGAACCGGAACGGGCGCTTCTGGAGCATCTGGTTGCCACCCGGGCGGCGACTGACGCCGATGAGTCTTTCGCAGAGTCCCTGCAGGACCAGCTGGCGCCGGCACAGCCGCGGTACCTGTCGGTGCTCTTTGCCCAGGAAAGCAGGGACAGGATCCGGACTGTCCTCCGCAACAGGATGCTGCTCACGGCCTTTCAGCCCATCAGGGAACTGCCGTCCGGCACCGTGACCGGGTTCGAAGCACTTACCCGGTTCGTCAGTGACGACGGTGCCAGCGCCGACGTCTGGTTCCGCGATGCCGCCGCCGTGGGGCTTGGCCCGGACCTGGAAATTGCCGCTCTGCAGTGCGCCCTCGAAGCAGCCCGTGACGTGCCGGGGCATCTGTTCGTCACGTTCAACCTCAGTTCAGCGATCTGCCGGGACACCCGCGTTCCCTGGATGCTGGAGGGTTCCGGCCTCGGCCTGGACAGGATCATCATCGACCTCGCCGGGCGTATCGGCAGTGACGAGATCCCCACACTGAACCGTTCCCTGGCACCGCTGCGCCGCGCCGGCCTGCGCGTGGCGGTCGACGGCTCCGGCCACTACGGTGTCGCCTCGGACCTGATCCGGAGGATTCACCCGGACGTCGTCAAACTTGACCGCGGTTTCCTTGAAGGACTGCAAAGTCCTCACGGGCATCCGGATGCCTCCACCATGGTCGAACTGGCGATGGAGACCGGCGCGGTCCTGGCCGCCGAAGGAATCGAGACCGAAGAAGAGCTCGCGCTCGTCAAGAGCTTCGGGATGGAAACCGGTCAGGGCTATCTTCTCGGACGCCCCTCGGCCAGTCCTCTGGACTGGTCAGCGTGGACCATTCAGGCGGAGGACATCTCCGCGCAGGGCACTTCTGCGATCACCGGACTGTGACCTGGCAACAGAGCAGGGACAGCGGCATGATGCGGCGGGTGACGCGGGGGCGTCCACCCAACGATTCGTTATGACCGGAGCCGGCCAAGGCCTGGAAATTAGCGGCGGACTCCCGCCCGGATCAGGTTTCCACCGAACCGGGCGGGACTACGTGCCCGTCCTAGCCACCCAGCCTGGCGCGGGCTTGCGATGCCGGGGGCGGTGCTACTGGGAGAGCGCCGGCCCCGGCTGTCCTGTGTTCTCGGGTTCGCGGTCACCCTTAATTGCCGGACACCCACAGTCTCCCCTCCGCATCTTGGAATAAGAGCGGCGTTCGGCGCCGGTGGTGGTCTCAGCGCCGCCCAGAATTGAGGGAACGGCGCCAAGGTTTACCTAAGGAATGTCCCGCATTCAGGCCGCCCTGCCGGCCCGCACTCGGGACGAAAACCCAAAAGGTCGGCGGCAAAGCAAGAAACCCCGCATTCCCGCTGGATCAGCGGGAGTGCGGGGTTCGTCTCGAGCTTCCTATCAGAATCGAACTGATGACCTTTTCATTACGAGTGAAACGCTCTACCGACTGAGCTAAGGAAGCACCGCACCAAACAACCGGTAAACCGGCTGGTTCATGCAAGAGTCAACTGTAATAGAGTCCCTGCGTCCGGGTCAAAATGACGGCTTCTCCAGCCCGCGATTGACGTTGGCAGGATGTTCATTCGACGGTCGGATCGGGTTCAGGCCACCACCAGACAGAGCAGCGATGCTGGCGGAAACAGAGTGGTGCAGCATGCGGGCCACGTCGGCAAAGGAGCTTGACCATGACTTTAGACAGCGCAACGGCCATGAACAGCGCAGCGGTCTTCAACGGGGGAGGGGCAGGAATGATCTTGGGCAGCGAACGGTCCGCTGGCCTGGTTGCCGTGCCTGAAGGCCAGGAGGTCCGCCTGGCCGTGCTGGCCATGGTGGGAACAACAGTGTTCGACGGCGGCCTGATGGAACGGGCGATGTCCCGCACGCTGGTGGAACAGGGGGTCCCGGAAGGTTCCGCTGAATTTGAGCGCATGCAGGGCTACGCGCGCGACCATTCCGGAATCTCCCGGATGACCGTCTTCAGCGAATTGTTCAGTGATCCGAAGACTGCCGTCAGCGCCAACAGGATGTTTGAGCTGAATTGCGACGAGCTGATAGCCGCCGGCGGAATCCGCCCTGTTCCCGGTGCCGAGGAATCCATCGGCTGGCTGCGCGATGCCGGGATCAAGGTCTGCCTGGCCACCGGCTTCGGGCGGCACACGCAGAACATGGTGCTTGAGTCGCTCGGCTGGATGGGGCTTGCCGACCTGAGCCTGTGCCCGGCCGACGCAGGCCGCGGCCGGCCCTTCCCGGACATGGTGCTGACAGCTGTCCTCGCGCTCGACATCGACGACGTCCGCAAGGTTGCCGTCGTGGGGGACACGAGCGCGGACATCCATACCGGCCTGCGTGCGGGAGCCACGGTGGCGGCAGGTGTCCTCACCGGGGCGCATACGGAGGCGACATTGCGGGGAGCCGGGGCCACCGCCGTCGTTCCTTCCGTCAAGGACTTTCCTGCGCTGCTCGAGGGCCGCGCAGCGGGCCTCTGACAACAGTCCGCGTCAGCAGACGGTGTTATCCGCCGGTTCCTTGCCGTCCACGAAGTACTTGTCCACGGCATCGCCGATGCAGCTGTTGGACCGGCCGTACGCGGTGTGGCCCTCACCCTTCCACGTCAGCAGCGAGGCGTTGCCCAGCTGCTTCCGCAGGGCGCTGGCCCATTCCACGGGGGTGGCGGGGTCACCTGTCGTGCCCACCACGACGATCGGCGCGGAGCCGGTGTACTCGACGGCGGCAGGCGTGCGGGTGCTCTTGTACGGCCAGTCCGCGCAGTTCGCGCCGCCGTAGGCAAAGAAGTAACCCAGGGTGGGGGAGACTCCGACCAGCTGCTGCTCCTCGGCGCGCATGGCCGCCGTATCGCTGCTGCTGGGGTAGTCCAGGCAGTTGATCGCGCCGAAGGCGAAGGCGGTGTTTGACGTGTATTTGCCGTTGGGAGCGCGGTCCGCGCCAAGATCGGCCAGCCGCAGCATGGGGCTCACGTCGCCCTTCATGGCTGCGTCCAGCGCCTGGGTCAGGGCCGGCCAGCTTTCATTGCCGTACATCGGAACAATGAGGCCGCTGACAAAGGTGTTGGCACCCACAACCCGGCCGTCCTTGGCGGTGCGCGGAGTCTGTTTCACGGACTCGATGAGGTCGCGGATCTGCTGGATCCCGTCCTCGACAGTGCCGCTCAGCGGGCAGCCGTTCTCCCCGAGGCAGTGTGCGACGTAGGCGTGGAGCGCCTTGTCGAACGCCTTCGCTTGGCCGCTGGTGAGTTCCTCGGCGGTGAGCGAGGGGTCCAGCGCGCCGTCGAGGACCATGCGGCCCACGTTGTTCGGGAACAGCGAAGCGTAGGTGGAACCGAGGAACGTTCCGTAGGAGAACCCCATGTAGTTCAGCTTGGAGTCGTTGAGCACGGCGCGCAGGACGTCAAGGTCCTTGGCCGAGCTGACGGTGTCGATGTGCGCCAACACCGGTCCGGTGCCCTCGGCACACTTGGCCGCCACAGCCTTGTTGTCGGCGCGGAGGATGGCCAGTCCGGCGTCGGTCTCGGGCGTGTAGATCTTGGCGCGGGCTTCGTCGCGTTCCTTGTCCGTCAGGCACGTGACAGGAGACGAGCGCTTGACGCCGCGGGGGTCGAAGCCGACGAGGTCGTAGTTGGATCGCAGCTTGTCGGAGAAGTGGCTCGCGCCGGCGTCCCGGACGAAGTCGTAGCCGGAAGCTCCCGGGCCGCCGGGGTTGACGAGCAGGCTGCCCTGCTTCTTGCCCCCCGTGCTGGACATTTTCAGGGCGGCGATTTCGATGGTCTTGCCGTCCGGCTTGGCGTAGTCGAGGGGGACCTTGATCTTGGCGCACTGGAGCTTGTCCTCGCAGGGCTCCCAGACCACTTTCTGGGAGTAAATGTCCTTCAGTCCGTCCGGGGCCGCAGCCGCGATGGACGGGTCCGCCTGGCCGGTGGAGTTGCCCTGCGACGAACTGCCCTTGGACTGGCCCAGGAAACTGCACGATGCCAGCAGCATGACCAGCGCCATGGCGCCGACGGCCCGCAGCCCGGTCGCAAGGGATCGGGATCGCGCGGACAGGGGCGGTGCAGACATCATGCGGTTCTCCTTGTGGGCAACGGCGTCAGGCGTCACGGGGCGGGGCGGGCGTGGGGCTAGATCAGGCTGGCCGCCATTGACTCTATGGTCAGCAGCGGAGCGACGTTCGTGGTGGTGATGCGCTTGCGGGCCTTGTTGATGGCGTCCATCCTTGCGAGGGTCACCTCGGGGCCCGACCTGCCTGCAAATTCCTCCAGCTCGCCTCTCAGCTCAACGTTCACCAAATCCACGGCGTTCCCGAGCTGGATGATCAGGACGTCCCGGTAGAACGACAAAAGGTCCGTCAGCGTCCGGTCCAGGGAGTCCGTCACCGAGCGTTTCGCACGCCGCTTCTGATCGTCCTCCAGCTGTTTGACCTGGCTGCGCATGGCTGGCGGCAGCGTTCCGGTCTCGGGGGCGCCCAGTGTGGCAAGCAGGGCGGCCCTCTCGGCGGCGTCACGCTCCTCATTGGAGCTGTTGGCCTCCTCGGTGGCGATCTTCACGAGTTTATCAGCCATCATCACGGCAGCCGTAATGCCCCGCAAGCCGAGCGGGAACCGGACGGTCTCCAGCCGCCGTTCACGGGCCTCGGCGTCGCGGGCCAGGCGGCGGGCGATTCCGACGTGGCTTTGCGCGGCGCGGGCCGCGCGTTCGGCCAGCGCCGGATCCACGCCGTCGCGCTTGACCAGGAGGGCCGCGACATCCGCGGCGGGCGGGAGCCGCAGCGCCACCGCCCGGCACCGCGAGCGGATGGTCACGAGGACGTCCGCCGGGGAGGGGGCGCACAGCATCCAGATGGTGCGCGGCGTGGGTTCCTCGATTGCCTTCAGCAGCACGTTGGTGGTGCGCTCGGCCATGCGGTCGGCGTCTTCCACCACGATGATCCGCCAGCGCCCCGACGATGGCCGGTTGCCGGCCGTGGAAACGAGTTCCCGTGCTTCCTCGATGGTGATGGTCACCTTTTCGGTGCGCACGAACGCGACGTCGGCATGGGTCTCGCCGAGGATGGTCAGGCACGCCGCGCACTCGCCACAGCCGCGGAGCGAGACGTCGTGCTGGTCGCAGTTCAACGCTGCGGCGAAGGCCTTGGCGGCATTCGACCGGCCCGAGCCGGGCGGCCCGGTGAACAGCCATGCGTGGGTAGGTCCCTCTCCCGTGGCAGCCTGACGCAGCTGCGCGACGACGGCGGGCTGGCCCTGGAGGTCATCCCAGACTGTCATCCCATCCTCCTGCCGGAGGAGGCCAGGAGTTTCCCGACGCGGTCCAGGATGGTGGTGGCAAGCTCATCGACGGGGAGCCGCGCTTCAAGGACAAGGTAGCTGTCCGGCCGGGCGGCGGCGAGATCCAGGAAGGCCTGCCGGATGCGGGCATGGAACTCGTCCGCTTCCGATTCCATGCGGTCCTCGGCGGCGTCCGCGGCCGTGCGGCGGCTGCGGCCGTCTGCCGGGTGGACGTCCAGCAGCACCGTGAGATCGGGCTGCAGCCCGGACGTGGCCCACTCGTTGATGCACCGCACGGCGTCCGTGCCGAGGTCCCGCCCTGCGCCCTGGTAGGCCACGGAGGAGTCGATGTAGCGGTCCGTCAGCACCACGTCACCGCGTTCCAGGGCCGGCCGGATGACCTGGCTGGCGTGGGCCGCCCGGGAGGCGGCGAAGATGAGCGCTTCCGTGTGGGCGTCGATGTGGCCGTGGCCGTGGTCCAGCACGAGGGACCGCAGCTTCTCGCCGATCGGGGTCCCGCCCGGTTCCCTGGTCCGGAGCACGGTCAGGCCCAGCGATTCGAGTGATCCGGCCAGCCGGGCGGCCTGCGTTGACTTGCCGGCGCCGTCACCGCCTTCGAAGGCGATGAAAAGTCCGGGACTGTGCGTGTTCACTGGTCCAGCCTACCGACAATCACTGACAGGAAATGGCCGCCGTAACCGCTTTTTCACCGGGCGGGCGGCCAACGTACGCTTTGACCATGAGTCTTTCCGAACAGCACGCGGCGTCCCTTTCGGCGGAAACGGTGGTTGTGGCCGCAGGCCGTCCTCCCCGTGAGCACGATGCGCCCGTCAACCCGCCGATCGTGCTGTCCTCCACCTACTTCGGCACCGGCGCCCTTGACGACGGCGACCGCGGCTACGGCCGCTACGCGAACCCCACCTGGGACCCGTTCGAGGAGGCCCTGGGCCAGCTCGAAGGCGCCTCGCTGCCTGGCCTTCTCTACGCATCCGGACTGGCGGCGGTCAGTTCCGCGCTTTCACTCGTTCCCGCCGGCGGCGTCTTAGTGATGCCGTCCCACAGCTACGCCGGTTCCCTGGTGATGGCAGCTGAACTGTCCGACAAGGGCTTGCTCGAGCTCCGCACCGTGGATATCGCGGACACGGACGCCGTCCGGGCACAGCTGGCGCCGGCGGACGGAAAGCCCGCCCACATGCTGTGGCTGGAGAGCCCCACGAACCCCATGCTCGGAATCGCCGACATCAGGGCGCTCACCCAGGCGGCCCACGACGCCGGCGCGATCGTCGTCACGGACAACACCTTTTCCACGCCGCTGGTGCAGCAGCCGCTCAAGCTGGGCTCCGACGTCGTCCTTCACTCGGTCACCAAATACCTGGCCGGCCACTCCGACGTCGTGCTGGGCGCCCTGGTGACCTCGAACGCCGAACTGCGGGCGGCCCTGCTTCACCACCGCATCATCCACGGCGGCATCGCCGGCCCGTTCGAAGCCTGGCTGGCCCTGCGCGGGCTGCGGACGCTCGCGCTGCGGATCGAGCGTTCGCAGGCCTCCGCCGCGGTGCTCGCCGACAGGCTGAGCGCGCATCCGGCCGTCGAAAGCATCCGGTATCCGGGCCTGATCTCGGACCCGGGTCACGACCGCGCCAAGTCGCAGATGACGGGCTTCGGCTCCATCCTTTGCATCCAGATTGCCCCGGCAGGAGGCCTTAGCGGCGCCGACGCCGCGGACAAGCTGGTCCGGGCCCTGCAGCTGTGGCTGCCCGCCACCTCGCTCGGCGGCGTGGAATCACTGATTGAACGACGACGCCGGCACGTTGCCGAGCCGGTCAGTGTCCCGGAGAATCTGGTCCGGTTGAGCGTCGGCATCGAGAACGTCGAGGACCTTTGGGCCGATTTGCAGCAGGCTTTGGACGCCTTGGGCGGATAGGCTGGGCGGGTGGACGGAAAAGTACTGATCATTCTGGTCGAGAACGCGGTGTACTACATCCTGGGGCTCGCGGCATTGGTCCTGGAGGTGTGGGCCTTCTTCGACTGCGTCCGCCACAGGGCCAACGCATTCGAGGCCGTGGGCAAGCGGACCAAGACGTTCTGGCTGGCATTGACCGGCGGCAGCATGGCTGTCGGCGCGCTGTCCGTGCTGGGCGGCGGGGGAGGCGGCCTGATCGGGCCCCTCGGCCTGTTTGGCCTGGCCGCTGTGGTGGCGGCCTCCGTCTACCTGGCGGACGTCCGGCCCGCAGTGAAGGACGCCGGCCGCGGCGGCAGCCGCAACACGGGCCCCTACGGCCCCTGGTAGTTCACTCGCTGGTTGGGCCCGTCGAAACCCGGAGCTACTCCGGCGCCACGGCTTCCCAGCCCACGGTGAGTTCCCCGAGGCGCCACCGCGCCGGTCCGTCGTGGACCGGCCACCCGCCGTCGAGCAGTGCCCGGCACATGGCCGTCCACCGCTGCCGGTTTCCGTAGGATGCCAACGGGGCTGATTCCAGCCACGCCCGGTCCATGGCCTGCAGCAGACCGTGCACCCGTTCGCCGGGGACGTTCCGGTGGATGAGTGCCTTGGGCAGGCGTTCGGCGATGTCGGACGGCAGGTTGAAACTCCCGAAGCGTACGGACATGCTCAGGCTGAGCGGGCGCTGGGCATCAAGCGCAATCCACGTGACCCGGCGGCCGATCTCGTCGCATGTGCCGTCGATGAGCAGCCCGCCGGGCGCCAGCCGGCCCTGCACCAGTCCCCAGATGCCGCGGACGTCCGCTTCCTCGTACTGCCGCAGCACGTTGAACGCGCGGACCAGCACGGGCTGCCCCGGCACCGGGAGTTCGAACCCTCCGGTATGGAAGCTCAGCCCGGGACGCTCGAGCGCCTTGGCCGCGCGCACGCGGTCCGGCTCGATCTCGATCCCGCAGACGTGCACATCGGCCCGGACAGCCCCGAGCCGCTCAAAGAGCTCGACGGCGGTGGCCGGGGAGGCGCCGTAGCCGAGGTCGACGACCAGGGGGTGGGCAGCTGCCCGCAGCCGCCAGGCCTGCGGTCCGGCCAGCCAGCGGTCCAGCCGGCGCATGCGGTTGGGGTTCGTGGTGCCGCGGGTCACGTTGCCTACGGGCTTTCCCCGGTTGCTCCGGCTCGCCGCCACCCGCTCTGCTTTTTGCACCACCGCCCCAGCCTACCCAACGCGGGCCCGCATTCCGGCCGTTCCACAGCCGCGCAGCAGCGGCCACAGGGTGGCACAATGTAACGCTCGGCGCCGGCGGGTCCTGCTCGGCTAGGATGAAAATCATGACTTACAAGCTGATTCTGCTGCGCCACGGCCACAGCGACTGGAACGCCAAAAACCTCTTCACCGGCTGGGTGGACGTTGACCTGAACGACCAGGGCCGCCAGGAGGCGCTCCGCGGCGGCGAGCTTCTGGTCGAGCACGACGTGCTCCCGGATATCCTCTACACCTCGGTCCTGAAGCGGGCCATCAACACGGCCAACATTGCCCTGGACAAGGCCGACCGCGGCTGGATCCCCGTCAAGCGCGACTGGCGCCTGAACGAACGCCACTACGGCGCCCTGCAGGGCAAGGACAAGGCACAGACCCTTGCCGAATTCGGCGAAGAGCAGTTCATGCTGTGGCGCCGTTCCTACGACACCCCGCCGCCGCCCCTGGACGACAACAGCGAATTTTCCCAGGCGCACGATCCCCGTTACGCGGACCTGGGCGACGCCCTCCCGCGCACCGAGTGCCTGAAGGACGTCCTTGTCCGCCTGATGCCCTACTGGGAATCGGACATCAAGGAAGACCTCAAGGCCGGCAAGACCGTCCTGGTCACCGCCCACGGCAACTCCCTGCGCGCCCTGGTCAAGCACCTGGACGGCATCAGCGACGAAGCGATCGCCGGCCTGAACATCCCCACGGGCATCCCGCTCGTGTACGACCTCGACGAGGACTTCCAGCCCATCAACCCGGGCGGAACCTACCTTGATCCCGAGGCCGCTGCGGAGGCTATCCAGGCCGTGGCCAACCAAGGCAAAAAGTAAGGCTACGCGAATGTGCGCTAGTTGAGCCGCTTTCGCAAGAGCTCAACCAGCGAGACGACGACGGCGGCTGGTCACCTGAGGTGACCACCCGCCGTCGTTCGCTGCTTTAAGAGGAGCGAAGGCCCTTAGCCGTGCTCGATGCTGTTCGGGTGCCAGGCGCCCGTCACAAGGTACGTGACCTTCTGGGCGACGGAGACGCCGTGGTCAGCGAAGCGCTCGAAATAACGGCTGGCGAGGGCCACGTCCACGGTGGTGGCCGGTGATTCCTGCCAGTCGCTGCGGGCGATCGCCTTGAACACGCTGAGGTGGAGATCATTCACCGTGGTGTTGGCCTTCATGATGTCGCGGGCAACTTCGAGGTCGCGGGTCTCGAGCAGTTCCGTGAGCTTGTTGGCAATCTGGATGTCCTGCTCGGCGAAGCTCTTGAACGTGTCCGTGAGCGGTGCCGGGATGACGGTCGACGGGAACCGGAGCCGCGCCAGCTGGGCGATGTGGCGGGCAAGGTCGCCCATGCGCTCAAGTGATGCGCTCATGCGCAGCGATCCCACGATCATGCGCAGGTCGCTGGCGACGGGGCCCTGGAGGGCAAGGATGTCGATGGCCCGCTCGTCCAGGCTGTTCTGCAGGAAGTCAATGCGTGCGTCGGCCGCGATGACATCCTGCGCCAGATCGACGTCGGCGACCTCGAAGGAATCCGTTGCCTTCACGATCGCTTCGCTGACCAGCTTTGAAATTTCGATGAGGTCTTCGCCCACCTGGGCAAGCTCCTCCTGAAAAACCTTACGCACGTAGGCGTCCTTTCCTTGGAAACTCCGCCCCGCCGCGGCGGTCAGAATTTCGTGTCACCGTTCCGGCAGTCCAACTGGCCACTATTCCAGTGTCCGGTGAACTGTTACGCACCTCTAGATGAACGTTAGCTGAATCCGCACCGTCTTGGCCCCGGATCGGCTATTCGGCCTTCACGAAAGCATAAGCTGGAGCCGTGGATCCAATGCTCATAGGTGTCATCGCCGGCCTGATCGGCCTGTCGTTCGGCGTCTTTGGCGTGCTCGCATTCAGGGTCAGCGAGCAGCAGCGGAAACTCGTGGACGTCGAATACGACGAGCCTGTGCTTCCGGCGGGATCCGCCGAGGTGCTCGCCGTCGTCGGGCAGGCGTTTGTTGTGGTGGACGCCATCGACGGCGTCGTCCGTGCCAGCCCCGCCGCCTATGCCTACGGCCTGGTGCGCGGCCATACGGTTGTACACCGCGAGCTTCTGGACATGACGGCCAACGTGCGCCGCGACGGCGTCATCCTAGAGAAGCAGCTCGAGCTCCCGCGGGGGCCGCTGGGTCAGGGAACCATCATCGTGCAGGTGCGGGCGGCCATGCTGGGTGAAGAATATATCCTGCTGCTGGCCGATGACCGGACCGAGATCACGCGTACCGAAGAGATCCGCAACGACTTCGTGGCCAACGTCTCCCATGAGTTGAAGACGCCCGTGGGGGCCATTTCGCTCCTGGCCGAGGCACTCGAATCCTCAGCGGACGACGAAGAGGCCGTCCGCCGTTTTGCCAAGCGCATGCACAAGGAGTCCGCCCGGCTGGCGGCGCTCGTGCAGGACATCATTGAGCTGTCCCGCCTGCAGGGCGCGAACGTGGCGCAGCGCGGCCACGCCGTGGACATCAACGACGTCATCTCCGAAGCCGTGGACCGCTCGCAGCTCCCGGCCGAGAGCAAGAACATCAAGATCGTCATCGGCGGCCGCGTGGAGGCCAAGGTCTACGGCGATCAGGACCTCCTCGTCACAGCCCTGCGCAACCTGATCGACAACGCCATCCGCTATTCGCCGGAGAACACGCGCGTGGGCATCGGAGTCCGCTCCAGGGAGGGCCTGATCTCGGTCTCCGTCACCGACCAGGGCGAGGGCCTTTCGCCGGAGGACCAGGAACGGGTGTTCGAACGGTTCTACCGCGTGGATGCGGCGCGGTCCCGGCACACCGGCGGAACCGGGCTGGGGCTGAGCATCGTCAAGCACGTCATTTCCAACCATGGCGGCGAAGTCACCCTGTGGTCACAGCCCGGCCAGGGCTCCACGTTCACGCTCCGGCTTCCCGAGATTGAGGGGCAGGACGAGGACTCCGCCTCCGAGGTCCGTCCACCACGGATGCGCACCGCCGCGGGTGAGGCGCGCGACGCCAAGGCGTCCGGCCGTGCCAAGCTGCCGGAGGGCAGCCAACCGCACAACGTCAAGGAACCACGCGACGCCGCCGGCGTCCACGAACGAGGAGCTAACGCTTGAGCCGGATTCTTATTGTTGAGGATGAGGAATCGTTCAGCGATCCGCTGTCCTATCTGCTGGGCAAGGAGGGGTTCGAGGTCGAGGTTGTGGATAACGGCCTGGACGCCATCACGGAATTCGACCGCAACGGGGCCGACCTCGTGCTCCTGGACCTGCAGCTGCCGGGACTGTCCGGCACGGAAGTCTGCCGGCAGCTCCGGCAGCGTTCCAGCGTCCCGGTGATCATGCTGACTGCCAAGGACTCTGAGATCGACAAGGTGGTGGGGCTCGAACTGGGTGCCGACGACTACGTCACCAAGCCCTACTCCTCCCGCGAACTCGTGGCCCGGGTCCGTGCGGTGCTCCGGCGCCAGGGCGAGCCGGAAGAACTCGTTTCCTCCACCGTCCACGCCGGGCCGGTGCGGATGGACATTGAACGCCACGTCGTGAGCGTCGACGGCGAGCAGGTGTCCCTGCCGCTGAAGGAATTCGAACTGCTGGAGATGCTCCTGCGGAATTCGGGCAGGGTGCTGACCCGGGGCCAGCTGATTGACCGCGTGTGGGGGTCCGATTACGTGGGCGACACCAAAACCCTGGATGTGCACGTCAAGCGGCTCCGCAGCAAGATTGAACCCGATCCGTCGCTGCCGCGGTTCCTGGTCACCGTCCGCGGACTTGGCTACAAGTTCGAACCCTAAGGCCAGACATAACAGAGAAGGAGGGGCTCCCGGCCGGGAGCCCCTCCTTCTCTGTAGTCAGCTATGCGTCAGCCGTCAGTGGCTTGCGGTGGGGGACGGCGTGCTTTCGCCCGGCGTTGCGGTCTCGCTCGGCGTCGCAGTTCCGGTGGGCGTGCTGCCGGCGGGAAGGTACTGCTGGTATTCCTTCAGGGTTCCGTCAACCACGGGAATCTTGACGGGCTTGTTGACGTTCGTCCCGTCTTCGGTGACCTGGACGTCCACGAGGGTTCCGGCCTTTCCGCCCGTCGTGCTCAGCGTTGCCGGGTCCGTCGAGTCGTTCAGCAGCGTGTAGGAGTTCTTCTTCACCGAGACTTCGGTCTGGGAACCCTCCGCACCCTTGAGCGTGAGCTTGACGTCCTTGGAGGACGAGTTGTACACGGCGCCGATCACGCGGCCGGGTTCGTTTTCACCCGACGACACGATGAGCATGTTACGCAGCTGCAGCGGGCCGACGTCGGCGCGGATGCCGTCGGAGGCGGCGTACTGGTGGGAGGTCTGCTGGGCGTTGACGTAGCCGCAGCCGCTCAGGGCCAGCAGGCCGACGCTCAGGGCGGCAGCCGCCATTGCCAACTTGCCGCGCTGGCCCCGGTTCATCGCAGTGAAACGCACGTCACGCACTCCTTGAAAAGTCTTGAAACAGTTTTCAGCCATAGCCTATCGGCAAACGGACCCAAACAAGGATTCGGCCGGTACACATACGGGCGAGGTTCGGCCGCCGCCAGGGCATCGCCGGGAGGCGCTGACTACCCGCGCGTAACGCTTGTCGGCGGGTCGCGAATACACTATTATCCGTGTTCGTCAAGGGGTTTGGCCGGCTGATTCGGCCCATTTTCCGCGGATTTACGCGGTTCCTGACCCTTATCCGTGCCAGTCATATGCCTTAATCGTGATAAACTGGTCTGCGGGAAAGGGGAAAGTCCACATGGTTTTTGAGGTCGGCGAGACAGTAGTTTACCCTCACCACGGTGCAGCAAAAATTGAAGAAATCAAGATGCGCACTGTCAAGGGCGAAGAGAAGATGTATCTCAAGCTCAAGGTGGCTCAGGGTGATCTGACCATTGAAGTTCCAGCAGAGAACGTTGACCTTGTTGGGGTACGCGACGTAGTGGGCAAAGAAGGCTTGGAGCACGTATTTGACGTGCTTCGTGCCGAGTTCACTGAGGAGCCCACCAACTGGTCGCGTCGTTACAAGGCAAATCTGGAGAAGCTTGCTTCCGGTGACGTCATCAAGGTTGCAGAGGTCGTCCGCGACCTGTGGCGCCGGGATCACGATCGGGGCCTTTCCGCAGGCGAGAAGCGAATGCTGGCCAAGGCACGGCAGATTCTGATCTCAGAATTGGCTTTGGCTGAAAAGACCGACGAAGAGAAGGCGGCAAGCGTTCTCGACGAGGTCCTGGCTTCCTAAGAATTGAACCCCGGTGGCAAAGCGCCACCGGGGTTTCTTTTTGCCCAAAATCCCCAACTTGGTAGCAGCAGGCGCCGTTTTGCGCGCTCAAAACGGCGCCTGCTGCTACCCAGTTGGGCCCGTGGACGCGAAATCGGCCGGGGCCGAGCGGCCGGGACGTAGGCTAGACCGCATGAACAATGCACCCACCCGCCCCGTCACCGCCGTGATCCTGGTGGCGGCAGGATCCGGGCAGCGGCTCGGCTACGGCTTGCCCAAAGCGGCTGTTCCGCTAGGCGGCGAACCCATCCTCCTGCATGCGCTCCGCGGAATTGTGGCCTCCGGGGTCGCGCGCCAGGTATGCGTTGCCCTGCCTGCCGGCGATGACGGGCTGCGTCAGCTGTGCGAAGACTTCCGTGTGGAGCTCGTCGATGGCGGCCCGCTCCTGACCATGGTCGACGGCGGACCCACCAGGGCGGATTCCGTCCGGTCCGCGCTGGCCGCCCTTGAGGACGGGACCGAAGCCGTGCTCGTCCACGATGCCGCCCGCGCCCTCACGCCCGAGTCCGTCTTCCACCGGGTGGCCCAGGCCCTGGCCGCCGGGGCAGCGGCCGTCATCCCGGTCATTCCCGTCGTTGACACGGTCAAGACAGTCGCCGCCACCCAGGGCCGCGACCTGGACATCGCGCCTGAACTCGTGACCGGAACGGCTCCCCGTGAAGAGCTGCGGTCGGTCCAGACACCGCAGGGCTTTAACTTTGAGACCCTGAGGCAGGCGCACCAGGCCGCACTCCGGTTCGACGAACGCCAGGCCGCCGCCGTGACCGACGACGCCATGCTGGTGGAGCTCCTGGGTGTACCGGTGCATGCCGTCCGGGGCGCCAGCCAATCCCTGAAAATCACCACGCCGCTGGACCTGATCATCGCCGAAGGCCTCCTCGAGGGACCCCTGGGCGTCCGCTGGGTCGAGGGCTGAGTCCATGAGCGCAGAGAAGCCGGCTGAGACATTGAGCCCGGCCGAAGTGAAAATGATCCTGCCCCGCACCGGAATCGGCATTGATGTCCATGCCTTCGCCCCGGAAAGTGCATCGCAGCCGCTCTGGCTGGGCGGCCTGTTCTGGGAAGGGGAGCGGGGGCTGGCCGGCCATTCCGACGGCGACCCGGTCGCCCACGCAGCCGCTGACGCCCTGTTCTCCGCCTGCGGCATCGGAGACCTCGGCACGCACTTCGGCACTGACCGCCCGGAACTTGCGGGCGCCTCGGGAGTCACCCTCCTGGCGGAAGCGGCCCGGATCGTCCGGGCCGCCGGCTTCGAAATCGGCAACATCGCTGTGCAGTTCGTGGCCAACCGGCCCAAGTTCGGTCCCCGGCGCGAAGAGTCGCAGTTCGTGCTGAGCGAAGCCGCCGGCGCCCCCGTGAGCGTCACCGCCACCACCAGCGACGGCCTCGGATTCACAGGCCGCGGCGAGGGAATTTCGGCGGTGGCCACGGCCCTCGTGTACCCGGCCCCCTGACCGGATCGCCTAGGCTGGAAGCAGCACCAGTACCGCAATATTAGGAGACCCGTCGTGAAAAAGCTGCTTCCCGCCGTCGTGATCGCAGGGCTGCTCCTCGCAGGCTGCGCCGGAAGCCCCAAGATGAGCGTGGACGAGAGCTGCAAGTTCCTCCAGGGGGACACCTTCAAACCGACCGGCAGCCAAGTCCAGCAGGCAGACCAGATCGCCAAGCACTACCAGGAGGCTGCCGACAAGGTAGCCCCGGAGCTTGCCGACCCGATCCAGAAGATGGCTGACGTCATGAAGAAGGTGGCCGGCACCTCGCTCGGAGACAAGAGCGCAGAGCAGCTCACCGAGCTCAAGAACCAGAACAACAGGATCGGCGAGGTCTGCAAGTAAGCGGTCAATGCCATCGGCTAATCTGGAGCGGTGACCCTCCGCTTTTACGACACCGCATCCGCCGAAGTCCGCGACTTCGTTCCCCTCGTACCGGGCAAGGCAAGCCTGTACTACTGCGGGGCGACGGTGCAGGGGATGCCGCACGTGGGGCACATCCGCTCCGCCATCGCCTTCGACCAGCTCACGCGCTGGCTTGAGTACCGGGGGTTCCGGGTCACGGTGGTCCGCAACGTGACCGACATCGACGACAAGATCCTCGCCAAGTCCGAGGCGTCGTTCCACCCGGATTTCGAGCAGGAGCCCGGAGCCGTTCCTGAAGAGGAATGGTGGGCGCTGGCGTACCGGTACGAGCAGGAATTCCTCAAGGCCTACGACACCCTCGGCGTCTCCCGCCCCACCTACGAGCCGCGCGCCACCGGCCACATCCCGGAGATGTTCGCCCTCATCCAGCAGCTGATCGACCGCGGCCATGCCTACCCGGCCCTCGACGGCTCGGGTGACGTCTACTTCGACGTCCGCTCATGGAACAAGTACGGGTCGCTGACGCGGCAGAAGCTCGATGACATGCAGGGGGCCACTGACGCCGACCCCCGCGGCAAGAAGGACCCGCGCGACTTCGCGCTCTGGAAGGGCCACAAGGAAGGCGAGCCGACGACGGCAAGCTGGGATTCGCCGTGGGGCGCCGGCCGCCCCGGCTGGCACCTCGAATGCTCCGCCATGGTCACCAAGTACCTCGGCACCGAATTCGACATCCACGGCGGCGGCCTGGACCTGCGCTTCCCGCACCACGAGAACGAGATGGCCCAGTCGCAGGCTGCCGGCCACGCCTTTGCCAACTTCTGGATGCACAACGGCATGGTCACATACCAGGGCGAAAAAATGTCCAAGTCCGTGGGCAACACCGTCAGCCCGGCTGAAATGCTGGAACTCGCCCCGCCCCGCGTGGTCCGCTACTACCTCGGCCAGGCCCAGTACCGCTCGGTGTTGGACTACCAGCCGACATCCCTGCAGGAAGCCACCGCCGCCGTCGACCGCATCGACGGTTTCATCGCGCGGGCGGTCCGCGCCCTGTCGGCGGACGGCTCCCTGTTGTTCGGCAGCCACGGCACGGTGCCGGACGCCTTCGCCGCCGCCATGGACGACGACCTCAACGTGCCGCAGGCCCTGGGAGTCCTGCATGACACGGTCCGCGCAGGGAACACCGCGCTCACCGGCGGTGACTTCGCGGCAGCACGGCAGGCGCTGACCAGCGTGACTGACATGCTCCGTGTGCTGGGAATCAGCGACGCCGCGCAGCCGGCCGTCGACGATCAGGCCACCGCGGCCCTCGGAACACTTGTGGAGGCCCAGCTTGCCGCCCGCGCGGACGCCCGGGCGCGGAAGGACTGGGCCGCATCGGACGCCATCAGGGACGTCTTGTCCGCCGCCGGCGTGGTGGTTGAAGACAGCGCGGACGGCGCCACCTGGAGCCTCCAGCGCGGCTAGATTCCGCGGCAGCGATCCGCCCCGGTCAACGATTTAACTTGAGTCAGTAGACTGGAGTCCAGACGTACTCAATACAACCAAGGGTGGAACTCATGGCCAACAACGGTCGCCCGGGCGCAATCCGCAAGCTCAAGAAGGGCCCCACCACCGGAACCGGTGGCCACGGCCGCAAGGCACTCGAAGGCAAGGGGCCAACCCCCAAAGCCGAGGATCGCCCGTATCACAAGGCATACAAGAACAAGCAGTTCTCTGAGCGCTCAGAGGCCAAGCGCTCCGGAGGTAGCCGCAACGCCGGCGCACGTTCGGGCCCTAAGGGACGCGCCACCGAGGAAGTGGTCACCGGCCGCAACTCCGTCGTGGAGGCGCTCCGGGCCGGGATCCCCGCGAAGGCACTGCACGTGGCCATCCGCATCGAGATGGACGACCGCGTCAAGGAATCACTCAAGCTGGCCGCCGAACGCGGCATCCCGCTGCTGGAGACCGGCAAACCGGAACTCGACCGGATGACCGACGACGCCGTGCACCAGGGCCTCGTGCTGCAGATCCCGCCGTACGAATACCAGGACGCCTACGACCTGGCCGAGCAGACCGTCGAACGGTGGAAGAAGGGGCACGTCTCGAACGCGCCCATCTTCGTTGCCCTCGACGGCATCACGGACCCCCGCAACCTCGGCGCCATCATCCGCTCCGTCTCGGCCTTCAGCGGCCACGGCGTGATCGTCCCGGAACGCCGTTCCGTGGGTGTCACGGCCTCCGCCTGGAAGACCAGCGCCGGTGCCGCCGTCCGCGTGCCCGTCGCCCGCGCGTCCAACCTGAACAACGCCCTGAAGCAGTTCAAGTCCATGGGCATCTTCGTCCTCGGACTCGACGGCGACGGCGACGTCTCGCTGCCGGACCTCACCCTGGCCACCGAGCCCGTCTGCATTGTCGTGGGCTCCGAAGGCAAGGGTCTCAGCCGCCTCGTCCGGGAGAACTGCGACCAGATCGTCTCCATCCCGATCGACTCCGCCATGGAATCGCTCAACGCCTCCATGGCCGTCGGCATCTCCCTCTACGAGGTGTCCCGCCAGCGCGCCGTCAAGTAGTTCCCCGCCGGTCGAGTCCCCGCTGGTCGAGCCTGTCGAGACCGGCTCGGGCCGGCATGCGAATTTGGCAACTCTTGTCAGAAAATGCGAAACGCTTCCGCACTTAACGTGCGGGAGCGTTTCCCGTTAACGGTGACAGCGGCACTCGGAGCAGAGCCTAGAACTGCCGGCGGTTGGCCAGGACCGGGAGCCTGGTTTGGGCGTCCTTGACCACGGCGGGATCCAGGTCGGCGAACAGCAGGCCGGGGGCGCCGTCGAGCTCTTCGAGGACTTCGCCGAAAGGCGATACGACGGCGGTGTGTCCCACTCCGGTCGGGGCAGCGCCCCGCGGTTCAACACCCTGGGTAGCCGGATCGCCCTGTCCACAGGCAAGCACGTAGGTGGTGGTGTCCACGGCGCGTGCGCGGGCCAGGAGCTGCCACTGCTCCACTTTGCCGGGCCCCGCACCCCACGAGGCGCAGACGATGTTCGCCACGGCTCCCCGGTCGGCGTTGGCCGTGAAAAGTGCAGGGAAACGGATGTCGTAACAGGTGGCCAGGCCAAAGGTGACGCCGCCGGCGTCGAACGTTACAGGTCCTGTCCCGGCGTCCACGGTGTCCGATTCGAGGAAGCCGAAGGCATCAAAGAGGTGAACCTTGTCGTAGCTGGCTTCCACGCCGGGACCGGTGACCAGCAGGGTATTGCGGACCTTCGCCTGCCCTCCGGAAGAGGACGCTCCCGGAGTGAACATTCCGGCCACGGTCACGATGCCAAGACCGGCGGCAATGGAGCGGACCCGGTTGGCCCACGGGCCATCCAGCGGTTCTGCGATGTCGATCAGCGAATTTCCGAAGGCGCGCATGGAGGCCTCAGGGAACACGACCAGCTCGGCGCCGCCGTCCTTGGCGCGGCGGGCGTACTCCTCGACCAGCTCGAGGTTGGCGGCCAGGTCCCGGCCGGTGATGATCTGGGCAAGTGCAACCCTCACGAGTGCCTCCATGTCGGTGCGTACTACCAGTATGCCGCTGCCCGGACGCCGTCCGCCCGTGTGCAACATCCCGGAATAGATCAGCTTATTTGTCAGTGCCAGCTAAGCTTTAACCGATGGTAATGCCCCTCTTAGACACAGCCTCGACCGTGGACGCCTCCCAGGCCTTCCCCCTCGGCGTCAGTTCGCCGCGCCCCAGGCCTGCAGGGGACGGCTCGCACGGCACGCGCGCCAACGTGGCTGTCTATGCGCCTGGCGTCCTCACCCTGGAGGTCGCGTACCAGGCGCCGGGAGGCAGCTGGCGGCTCCAGCCGCTGCCGAACGTCACGAATGGCGTCCATCACGGCATTGTTGAAGGTTTCCCGGTCGGCTCGCGCTACGGCTTCCGCGCGGCTCCCGACGCCCAAGTCCTGCCGCTTTCCGTTCCCACCCTGAATTTTGACGACGACCACGGCGACGACCGGCAGCCGCTGCTGCTCGATCCCTACGGCCGCGCCGTGGACCAGCGCAACGGTTTCCTGACGAACGTCAGGATGGCCAGCGACTTCGACTGGGGCGCCGACGACCGCCCCCACACGCCGTGGCGCAACACCATCATTTACGAGGCCCATGTCCGCGGGCAGAGCAAGCTGCACCCGGACATCCCTGAGACCCTGCGCGGAACCTACGCTGGCATGGCCCATCCGGCCATGATCGAGCACCTGACCGGCCTCGGCATCACGGCCGTACAGCTGCTGCCGGTGCATTTCCACCTGGACGAGCCGCACCTTCAGAACCTCGGCCTGACCAACTACTGGGGCTACAACACGGCGGCATTCTTCGCCCCGCACCCCGCCTACGCCACGCAGGCTGCGCAGGACTCCGGGCCGCAGGCCGTGCAGGACGAGTTCAAGGGCATGGTCAAGCTGCTCCACGCTGCGGGCATCGAAGTCATCCTGGACGTCGTCTACAACCACACCGCAGAGGGCGGGCCCGACGGCCACACCTTCGGCTTCCGCGGACTGGGCGAGCAGAAGTATTACCGCACCGACGGCCACGGCAAGTACATCGACACCACAGGCTGCGGGAACACGCTCAATTTCGGCGAGCCCCGCGTGGTCCAGCTGGTGCTGGATTCGCTCCGCTACTGGGTCGATGAATTCCACGTCGACGGCTTCCGTTTCGACCTGGCCGTCACGCTGTGCCGCAATGCCGCCAACGAGTTCGATCCGAACCATCCGTTCCTGGTGGCCGTCGCGGCGGACCCGGTTTTGTCCCGGGTCAAGCTGATCGCCGAGCCCTGGGATGTGGGGTACGGCGGCTGGCAGACCGGACGCTTCCCGGGCGGCTGGGTGGACTGGAACGACCACTACCGGGACGCCCTGCGCTCGTTCTGGCTCGCGGACCGTGCGGCCATCGACGCCGGCGGCCAAGGCGGTTCCGTGGCCCGGCTGGCCGACGCCATGTCCGGCTCGGCGAGCCTCTTTGAGCCGTCAGGACGTTCCCGGCTGGCGTCGCTGAACTTCATCACCGCCCACGACGGCTTCACCATGACCGATCTCGTGTCCTACGACCGCAAGCACAATGAGGCCAACGGTGAGCAGAACCGGGACGGCCACGGCGATAACCGCAGCTACAACCACGGTTTTGAAGGGCGGACCGAGGACGAAAGCATCCTGGCCCGGCGCGCCCAGACCCGGCGCAACCTGATGGCCTCGCTCATGATCTCCCTCGGTGTTCCCATGATCACGGCCGGCGACGAACTTGGCCGCACCCAGCAGGGCAACAACAACGCCTACTGCCAGGACAACCCCCTCGCCTGGCTCGACTGGACCAGCACGCCGGAGTCGCACGCCATGCTCCGCAGCGCCAAGCGCGTCATCCGCCTCCGCAAGGAATTCCTGGCCGGCCAGCCCCACGATTATCCGGTCCGCGACGCCCAGTCCTACCTTTACTGGTATGACGAGGACGGCCAGCCGATGTCCATGGAACGGTGGAACGATCCCCGGCACAGGGTGGTGCAGTTGCTGCTGGGTTCCGACGACGGCCAGGTGGCAGGACTCGTTGTGGTCAACGGCGGCCGCGAGGATGCCAATGTCACCCTTCCCCAGGTCACCAACGACGACGGCACCGGCAAGCGGATCTTCGAACTGCGCCTCACCACGTCCGAGCTCCACGACCGCCGCCAAGGCAGCCTGGTTGCCTCCGGTGAGCGGGACAGCGTTCTGGCGAACACCATCAGCATCTACCGCACCTAGGCCACGTGTACCCCACCAACAAGCGGAGGACAATGGCCGTAGGGTCTCTGCTGATAGGGCTCGCCTTGGCGGCCCTCGTGGCGTGCGGGCCCGTTGCGTCGCCCACCGCGCAGGCGCCCGCGGCCACTTCTCCGTCCGCAAGCGTGACGGCTATTCCCAACCCTTCCGGGCTGGCCACCATCCGGGAGTCCCAGCTGCCGGCCGAAGGCCGACGCACCCTTGTCCTGATCCGGCAGGGCGGCCCCTTTCCGTACAGCCGCGACGGCGTGACGTTCAGCAATTTCGAGCGCGTCCTGCCGCGCAAGTCGGGCGGGTACTACAAGGAATACACGGTCCCCACCCCCGGCGAGTCAGACAGGGGCGCCCGCAGGATCGTGGCGGGCAAGGACGGCGAGAAGTACTACACCCCGGACCACTACGCGTCATTCAAATTCATAGCAGAAGGCAAATAGTACCCATGAAGATCTATTCCGGGGACACCTGGACCGTTGACGAGCTGCGCGACCAGATTGCGGACGCAGGCCGCCGCAGCCTGGTGATCCCGGCCGCGGAGTCCAAGAAAGCAGTGCTGGCCACCTTCGGCGAGGCACTGAACTTCCCGGACCACTACGGCGTGAACCTCGACGCCCTCAACGACTCGCTGCACGACTTCGCCGACGCCATCTCCGACAACGGCCAGGAACCCCTGACCCTCATCTGGCAGGTGCCCGCCGCCTTCCGCAGCGGACGCTCCTTCGGCGTCGTCTGCGAGATCCTGCAGGACGCCGAAAGCTACGCCGGCCACGACCTGTCAGTCATCGCCGTCTTCCTCTAAGCGGCCACGTCAGGAAGCGCGAGGAGGCTGACTAGGCGTTGACAATCAGCCCCAGTTCGGCCTTGGATGCCAGCGCCTCGTGCTTGGGCAGCACACGGACGGTGTATCCGAAGGACCCGGAGCGGTCGATGACGATGGACCCGGTGAAGAGGTGGCGGCCGCTGCCGAGTTCCTCCTTCGGCTCCAGTTCCACAAAGGTCACGTTGGCGAGTTCGTCGTTTTCCTCCGCCTGGCCGTAGGCCACCTCCACGGACACATCGTTGGGCGACAGGTTGTGCAGCCCCACGTAGGCGTTGACCTGGAGCGAGTCACCGATCTGCGGCTCCTCGGACACTCCCATGGAGTCCACGTGCTCCACGTGGAGGTGCGGCCATGCCGCACGGACCTTGGAGACCCAGGCTGCGAGTGCCTTGGCCTGGGCGTAGGAACCGGCCACCGCGTGCCGGCCCGAGATTGCGGCGGGCCTGTACAGGATGTTGACGTAGTCCTGCAGCATCCGTTCCGCCGAGACGGCAGGGCCCAGGTGGGCCAGCGTGTGCTTGATCATCGACACCCAATGCGTGGGAATCTTCTCCTGGCCGGAGTCGGAGGGCCCGGCAGCGCCGGCCGATTCGGAGACGGTGTTGCCGTAGAAGCGCGGCGCCACCTGCGTCTCGAGCAGCTCATAAAGCGCGGCTGCCTCGATGTCGTCCCGTTCCTCGGCGGAAGCGCCGTTGTTGGCGGTCGGGATCGCCCAGCCGTTCTCGCCGTCGTACATCTCATCCCACCAGCCGTCGAGCACGGACAGGTTGAGGGACCCGTTGATGGCCGCCTTCATACCGGACGTGCCGCAGGCTTCCAGCGGACGCAGCGGGTTGTTGAGCCAGACGTCGCAGCCCGGGAACAGTGTCCTGGCCATGGCGATGTCGTAGTTCGGCAGGAACACGATGCGGTGGCGGACCTTCGGGTCATCCGTGAAGCGGACCAGGTCCTGGATCATCTTCTTGCCGGCGTCGTCCGCCGGGTGCGACTTCCCCGCGATGACCAGCTGGATGGGGTGCTCCTTGTGCAGCAGGAGGGCCTTCAGCCTCTCCGGCTCGCGCAGCATGAGGGTCAGCCGCTTGTACGTGGGCACGCGCCGGGCGAAGCCGATGGTGAGGACATCCGGGTCCAGCACCGAGTCGGTCCAGCCCAGCTCGGCGTCGGCGGCGCCGCGCTTCTTCCAGGCCGCACGCAGCCGGCGCCGGACATCCTCGACGAGCGAGACCCGCATCTCGCGCCGGAGCGCCCAGACCTCGGCGTCGCTGACGTTGTAGGCGAGGTCCCAGCGGCCCATGACTTCGGCTTCAACGCCGAATCGTTCACGGGCGAGTTTGGAAATCCTGGAGTCCACCCAGGTGGGAACGTGCACGCCGTTGGTCACGGAGGTAATGGGCACCTCGGAGTGGTCGAATCCCGGCCAGAGCGCGGAGAACATGCCCCGCGACACCTCACCGTGGAGCTTGGCCACGCCGTTGGCCCGCTGCGCAAGCCGGAGTCCCATGACGGCCATGTTGAAGAGGAAGGGGTTTCCGTCAGCAAAGTCTTCCCGGCCGAGGTCCAGGATCCGCGACATGGGAACGTCCGGAGCAAGGCCTGCTTCGAAGAAATGCTGTATCTGCGCCGTTTCGAAGCGGTCGATTCCGGCCGGAACGGGAGTGTGCGTGGTGAACACGGTGGACGCGCGTCCCGCGGCGAGGGCCTCGTCGAACGTGAGGGCCTCTTCCCCGGCCATCAGCTCCTGGATCCGCTCGATGCCCAGGAACCCGGCGTGGCCCTCATTGGTGTGGAAGACCTCCGGCGCGGTGGTCCCGGTCAGCCGCTGGTAGACCCGCAGCGCCTTCACGCCGCCCATGCCCAGCAGGAGTTCCTGCTGCAGCCGGTGGTCGCCTCCGCCGCCGTAGAGGCGGTCGGTGATGCCGCGGGCGGCGTCGTCGTTGCCCGGAACGTTGGAGTCGAGCAACAGAAGGGGGACACGGCCGACGTCGGCACGCCAGATGTGTGCCAACAGGCGCCGTTCGTTGGGCAGCGGCAGGGCAATCTGGATGGGCTTGCCGTTGCCGTCCGCGGAGGGCTCGCGCAGCAGCGTCAGCGGCAGGCCGTCCGGGTCAATCACCGGATAGGTTTCCTGCTGCCAGGCGTCGCGGGACAGGGACTGCTTGAAGTAACCGGCCTGATAAAGGAGTCCCACGCCGATCAGCGGCACGCCCAGGTCGGAGGCCGCCTTCAGGTGGTCACCGGCGAGGATGCCGAGGCCGCCCGAGTACTGGGGCAGGACTTCGGTGATGCCGAATTCGGGGGAGAAGTACGCAATGGAGGCAGGGGCGTCATTGCCCAGGCTCTGGTACCAGCGGGGCTCCTGGAGGTACCGGTCGAGGTCCTCGGCCGCCGCCTGCACACGGGCCACCACATTCGGGTCAGTGGCCAGCCGGTGCATTTCCTCGCGGCCCACAAGTCCCAGGAAGCTCACCGGATCGTTGCCGCTTTCAGCCCACACTTTGGGGTTGAGACCCTCGAAGAGTTCCCTCGTGGGCCGGTGCCACGACCAGCGAAGGTTTGTGGCCAGACGGGCAAGCGGCCGGATCGGTTCGGGAAGAACGGTACGGACGGTAAATCTGCGGATTGCCTTCACCTGCGCCACACTAACCGACAAGATGAACGGCAGGAACCGCATTCGATTACTTTCCGGTAAATGACGAGTCACTTCACAAATTAAGATCGCACGCTTAGCAATTCGCCCGGATTCTCGCTAACGTCGAGCCTGTGACGACAAACACGCGAACCAGCGCCCCATCAAAGCAAACGCCGAAAGTTTCGATCATGGATGGCCTCCGGTTTGGCCGTTTCCCCATCACGGACGTTCAGCCTGTTGTCGAAGGGGGGAAGTTCCCGGCGAAGGCCCTCCCGGGCGAGGGAATCGTGGTTAGCGCCCGGTCCTTCCGCGAAGGCCATGACCAGCTTGGCGTGAGCGCGGTCCTCCTGGATCCGAAAGGCAAGGAACGCCAGCGGGTGCGCCTGCAGCCCCCGGCCGGGGATCGCGGCAAAGGCACGGACCTCTGGGAGGGCATGCTGACGCCGTCGTCAACCGGCAACTGGTCCTTCGTCATCGAATCCTGGCACGACCGCTACGGCACGTGGCACCACAATGCCGAGGTCAAGGTCGAAGCGGGCATCGACGTCGAACTGATGCTGGACGAAGGGGCCGCGTTGCTGTCCCAGGCCGCCGAAGATACTTCGCGCAACTCCGACGACAGGCGAACGCTCCGCACCGCCGCCTCCGTGCTGTCCGACACGGCCCTGTCCGCCGAGGAGCGCCTGGCTGCGGGTTTCGGCGAGGACGTGGCCGCCGTCGTCGGCCGCGAGCCCATCCGCGATCTGGTCACTG
This sequence comes from Burkholderia sp. RS01, assembly GCF_039748055.1. Lineage (NCBI taxonomy): Bacteria > Pseudomonadati > Pseudomonadota > Betaproteobacteria > Burkholderiales > Burkholderiaceae > Burkholderia > Burkholderia sp. RS01. Next base: position 7,402 of record NZ_JBDLAK010000025.1, on the reverse strand, counting down.
TCTCCGAAGCTTTTCCGCTCCTGGTTGAGCGGGATCTCGCGGGCCGCGGTGCCTGGTATGAGTTCTTCCCCCGGTCGGAAGGCGCCGTGCGGGACCACTCGACGGGGGAGTGGACGTCCGGGAACTTCCGGACCGCGGCCAACAGGCTGGATGCCGTCGCCGGCATGGGCTTCGACGTCATCTACATGCCGCCCATTCACCCGATCGGCGTGCAGCACCGCAAGGGCCCGAACAACACCCTGATCGCCGGTCCCCAGGATCCTGGTTCGCCCTGGGCCATCGGTTCAAAAGACGGCGGTCACGACGCCATCCACCCGGAGCTCGGAACCTTTGACGACTTCGATGCCTTTGTGGCGCGCGCCAACGAACTCGGCCTGGAAGTGGCGCTGGACCTTGCACTGCAGGCGGCGCCGGACCACCCCTGGGTGCAGTCGAATCCCGAATGGTTCACCACCCGGGTCGACGGCAGCATCGCCTACGCGGAGAACCCGCCGAAGAAGTACCAGGACATCTACCCCCTCAACTTCGACAACGATCCCGAGGGCCTGTCCAAGGAAATCCTGCGCATCGTCCAGCTCTGGGTCAGCCACGGCGTGAAGATCTTCCGCGTGGACAACCCGCACACCAAGCCCGTGTGGTTCTGGGAATGGCTCATTGCGAAGGTCAACAAGAAGAACCCGGAAGTCGTGTTCCTGGCCGAGGCGTTCACGCGGCCCGCCATGATGCATGCGCTGGGCAGGGCCGGTTTCCAGCAGTCCTACACGTACTTCACCTGGCGCAACACCAAGAAGGAGCTCGAGGAGTACTTCCAGGAGGTCAGCCATGTGTCGCCGGCCTACTTCCGGCCGAACTTCTTCGTTAACACCCCGGACATCCTGACCGAGTACCTGCAGTACGGCGGGCCAGCTGCGTTCAAGATCCGGGCTGCCCTCGCTGCCACCGCCAGCCCGCTGTGGGGCGTGTACGCCGGCTACGAGCTGTACGAGCATGTGGCCAGGCCAGGGGCGGAGGAGTACATCGACAACGAGAAGTTCGAGTACAAGGCCCGCGACTGGGACGCGGCCAACGCGTCCGGCAGGACACTCGCGCCCTACTTGACCCGGCTCAACGAAATCCGGAAGGCGCACCCTGCGCTGGGTGACCTGCAGAACCTGACGCTGCACCACAGCACCGACGAAGCCACCATCGTGTACTCCAAGCACAAGACGCTTCCGGACGGCACCAAGGACACCGTCATCGTGGTGATCAACGTGGACCCGCACAGCACGCGGGAAAGCACGGTGTCCTTGGATCTCGCGGCCCTGCACCTGGACCCCGACGACCTCTCCGCGAACGGCGGATTCCGCGTCGATGACCTGATCTCGGGCGAGACGTGGGAGTGGGGCGAATACAACTACGTAAGACTCGATGCCCACGTTGAACCTGCACACATTCTGAACATCCGGAGGTAGCCTCAAGTGAGTTTCAGCCCGCAGAACCCGAGTCATCACTTCACACCCAAGAGCTCGTTCGAGCTCAATGCACCCGGATTGCAGCACGATCCCCTGTGGTACCGGAAGGCGGTGTTCTATGAAGTGCTGGTCCGGGGTTTTGCGGACGCCAACGGCGACGGCTCAGGCGACTTCCATGGCCTGATCGAGAAACTCGACTACCTGCAGTGGCTTGGGGTGGACTGCCTCTGGCTTCCGCCGTTCTTCCAGTCGCCGCTGCGCGACGGCGGTTACGACATCTCGGACTACAACTCCGTACTGGACGAGTTCGGCACCATCAGCGATTTCAAGCGGCTTGTTGCCGAGGCGCACGCCCGCGGCGTCCGGGTCATCATTGACCTGCCGCTGAACCACACCTCGGACCAGCACCCATGGTTCCAGGAGTCGCGGAAGGACCCGGACGGTCCGTTCGGGGACTTCTACGTGTGGAGCGACACCGACGAGAAGTACCAGGACGCCCGCATCATCTTCGTGGACACGGAGGAGTCCAACTGGACCTTCGACCCCATCCGGCGCCAGTTTTTCTGGCACCGTTTTTTCAGCCACCAGCCGGACCTGAATTTCGAGAACCCGAAGGTCATCGACGCTCTGTTCGACGTCGTGCGGTTCTGGCTGGACCAGGGGATCGACGGCTTCCGCGCAGACGCCATCCCGTACCTGTTTGAGGAAGAGGGCACCAACTGCGAAAACCTGCCCGCCACCCATGACTTCCTGCGCAAGCTGCGGAAAATGGTGGATGACAGCTACCCGGGCAGGGTGATCATCGCCGAGGCCAACCAGCCGCCCAACGAGGTGGTGGAGTACTTCGGCACCGAGGAAGAGCCCGAATGCCACATGGCCTTCCACTTTCCCATCATGCCGCGGCTGTACTACGCGCTGCGTGATCAGAAGGCCGCCCCGATCATCGAGACCATGCACGACACGCCCGAGATTCCGGAGGGCGCCCAGTGGGGCACGTTCCTGCGGAACCACGACGAACTGACGCTCGAAATGGTCACCGCGGATGAACGCGCGGCCATGCTCGGCTGGTACGCCCCGGACCCCCGCATGCGGGCCAACATCGGCATCAGGCGCAGGCTCGCGCCGCTGCTGGATAACTCCCGGGCGGAAATCGAGCTCATCAATGCCCTGCTGCTGTCCCTGCCGGGCAGCCCGTTTCTGTACTACGGGGACGAAATCGGCATGGGCGACAACATCTGGCTCGAAGACCGCGACGCCGTCCGCACCCCCATGCAGTGGAACCCGGACCGCAATGCGGGATTCTCCAATGCCGACCCCGGCAAGCTGTACCTGCCGGTCATCCAGTCGCTGGTCTACAACTACAGCATGGCCAATGTGGAGGCTGAAGCGGCACACTCCGGATCCCTGTTGCGCTGGACCCGCCAGATCCTGAGCGTCCGGCGCAACCACGCGGCGTTCGGCCTCGGCGGGTTCAAGCACGTCGAAGCCGACCACGACGTCGTCCTGGCCTACCTGCGCGAATTGCCGGAGGGCAACTCAGCCGGCGAGCCGGCCGAGTCCATCCTCTGCGCCTTCAACCTCTCGCAGCATCCGGTGGCGACAACGCTGAAGGTCCCGCAATTTGCCGGCCGCGGGCTCCGGGACGTTTTTGGCGGCCAGCCCTTTCCGGGCATTGGTGAGGACGGGAACCTGACACTGACCCTGGGCAGCCACGACTTCTTCTGGCTCCGGATCCGCTCGGCGTCCTCCAACCCGTCGTCCCCGTTCACCCAGGCGATGCCGATCCTGTCCATTGAGGGCTGACATGAGCCAATCCACCCTGACACCCACACTCGAAGAACTCCTCCGCAGCTGGCTGCCGCGCCAGCGCTGGTTCCCGGTTAAGTCTGCCGACTTTTCGCTGGATCCGGTGGGCGGACTCATCCTCACCGATGCCGCGGGCCAGGTGGGCCTTGAGGTGTTCCTCGCCGCCGTGGTTTCTGACACGGCCGACGGCGGCCGCCGCACCGATGTGGTGCAAGTGCCGCTGAGCTACCGCAGCGACCCCCTGCCCGGCGCGGAAGGCGCGCTGATCGGCGAAAGCGACCACCCCGAATTGGGTCACCGCTGGATCTACGACGCCGTTCACGACCGCGCGTTCATTGCGGCGTGGCTGGAACTCATGCGAACGGAAGGAGCCGCCGCCGCGGGCACGGCCAGCGGCCACCTGTCGGGCGCCGGCCAGCCCCTGCCGCGCGCTTCCGGGACGGTCAAGGTCCTCTCCGGTGAACAGTCGAACAGCTCGGTGATAGTGGACGACGGCGTCTCCGCGGCCATCGTGAAGTTCTTCCGCGTGCTTTCCCCGGGCCGGAATCCCGAAGTGGAAGTCGGGGCCGCACTTTCTGCCGCCCGGACGTCCGAGGTGCCGGCCACCCTGGGCTGGGTCACCGGCGAATGGGATGCCCCGGCGGGCCGTGCCGACGGTGAACTGGCAGTTGCCCATGAGTTCCTGGCCGGCGGCCGGGACGCCTGGCGGCTCGCCGTCGAAGCAGCCGGCGCGGGAGTTGACTTCACCGCCGAGGCCCACGCCCTGGGCCACGCAACAGCCATGGTCCACCGCCGGCTCGCGGAAACGCTTGGCGTATCTGCCGAGGCCGTCCCCGGCGGTGTCATCGCCCCCGGAGTAGCGCAGCGCATCCGCGAGGCATGGACGGAGGCGCGGGCCGCCGTCGGGCCTCATGAAGAGGGGCTGGAAAGCCTGCTCGCCACCCTCGACGGTGTCCCGGCCGGTGCCCTGCAGCGCATTCACGGCGACCTCCATCTGGGCCAGATCCTTCAGGTTCCCGGCAGCGGCGGAGCGGAGGACCGCTGGGCAATCCTCGATTTCGAGGGTGAGCCCCTGCGGCCCATCTCCGAACGCAACTTTCCCGACGTGCCGCTGCGGGACGTGGTGGGCATGCTGCGCTCCTTCGACTACGCGGCCGGTGCCGCCGAGCGGGAGCGAACCGATGCCCGCGTGCCGGAATCCTGGGTCGACGACTGCGCCGAGGCCTTCCTCGCGGGATATTCCGAGGTCACGCCTGGCACGATCGACCGGAACTCGCCGCTCTTTGTGGCATTGTGGCTGGACAAGGCGTTGTACGAAGTCGTTTATGAATTGCGGAACAGGCCCGGCTGGCTGGCCATTCCGGTCAATGCGTCCAGACGACTCCTCAGCAGTAAAGGCCCCGGCGAACCGGCCGGCGCCGCAGCGGAAGGTAAGAAGATGACAGGCTCTGCACATACCGACAGCCACCACGCGCCGTTACCCGTGGATGCGCAAACGCTCTCGCAGGTGGCGGCCGGCGAACACCATGCGCCACACTCGGTGCTCGGCGCCCACCTCGATGACTACGGCCACGTAACCATCCGCACCGTAAAGCACCTGGCCGAAGCGGTTAACGTGGTTACCGCCGCGGGCGCCCTGCCCATGGCCCATGAGGCCGACGGCGTGTGGGTTGCCGTCGTCGAGCCCCTCCAGGCCGGCCACGTGCCGGACTACCGCCTTGAGGTGACGTACGAGGGCGCGGGACCGGTGACCGTGGACGATCCGTACCGCTACCTGCCCACGGTCGGCGAAGTGGACCTGCACCTGATCGGTGAAGGCCGCCACGAGAAGCTCTGGGAGGTGCTGGGCGCGCATGTGCAGCACTACAAGTCCTCACTGGGCGACGTCGACGGCGTGTCCTTCGCCGTGTGGGCCCCCAATGCCGAAGCTGTCCGGGTCAAGGGCGACTTCAACGCTTGGGACGGCCGCGAAAATTCCCTGCGGTCCCTCGGTTCCTCCGGGGTGTGGGAACTGTTCGTCCCCGGCGTTTTAGCAGGGGCGTGCTACAAATTCGAAATCAAGGCCAAGGGCGGCTACTGGGTGGAGAAGGCCGACCCCCTGGCCTTCGGCACCGAGGTACCGCCGCTGACCGCGTCCCGAGTGGTCGAGTCCCACTACCGGTTCGAGGACGAGGACTGGATGCAGGCGCGCGCCGCCCGGGACCCCCACAACTCGCCCATGAGCGTTTACGAGGTGCACCTCGGATCCTGGCGCCTCGGCCTGAGCTACCGCGAGCTGGCCAAGGAGCTCGTGGAGTATGTGAAATGGCTGGGCTTCAGCCACGTTGAGTTCATGCCGGTGGCCGAGCACCCCTTCGGCGGCTCCTGGGGCTACCAGGTCACGTCCTACTTTGCTCCGACCTCCCGCTTCGGCCACCCGGACGAGTTCCGCTACCTGGTGGACGCCCTCCATCAGGCCGGCATCGGCGTCATCCTGGACTGGGTGCCAGCGCACTTCCCGAAGGACAACTGGGCCCTGGCGCAGTTTGACGGGCAGCCCCTGTACGAGCACGCCGATCCCAACCTGGGGGAGCACCCGGACTGGGGCACGCTGATCTTCGATTTCGGGCGCACCGAGGTCCGCAACTTCCTGGTCGCCAATGCGCTCTACTGGCTGGACGAGTTCCACATCGACGGCCTGCGCGTGGATGCCGTCGCGTCCATGCTGTACCTGGACTACTCCCGCGAGGAAGGCCAGTGGCAGCCGAACAGGTTCGGGGGGCGGGAAAACCTCGAAGCCATTTCCTTCCTGCAGGAAACCAACGCCACGGTGTACAAGACTCATCCCGGAGCGGTCATGATCGCGGAGGAGTCAACTGCATTCCCCGGCGTGACGGCACCGACCAGCCACGGCGGCCTCGGCTTCGGACTCAAATGGAACATGGGCTGGATGCACGATTCGCTCAAGTATTCCTCCGAGGATCCCGTCAACCGGAAGTGGCACCACGGCACCGTCACTTTCTCGATGGTCTATGCGTTCACCGAGAACTTCCTCCTGCCCATCAGCCACGACGAGGTTGTCCACGGCAAGGGGTCCATGCTCCGCAAGATGCCCGGCGACCGCTGGCAGCAATTGGCCAACCTCCGCGCCTTCCTCGGTTACCAGTGGGCGCATCCGGGCAAGCAGCTCATCTTCATGGGCACGGAATTCGGGCAGGAAGCGGAATGGTCCGAACAGCACGGTCTCGATTGGTGGCTGGCGGACATCCCCGCGCACCGCGGGCTTCAGCTGCTGACGAAGGACCTGAACGAACTGTACAAGTCCACTCCCGCGCTTTATGCGCGGGACAACGAGCCCGGCGGATTCCAGTGGATCAACGGAGCCGACGCGGACCGCAACGTCCTGACCTTCGTGCGCTGGGACACCGAGGGAAACCCGCTGGTCTGCGCAGTCAACTTCTCGGGCGGCCCGCACAAGGACTACGCATTGGGAGTACCCTCCACCGGTGCATGGACCGAAGTGCTTAACACCGACGCCGCCGCATACGGGGGATCGGGAGTCCTCAACGGCGGCACCTTGACGGCGGAGGACGAGGGCATCGACGGTCAGCCCGCAACCCTGACGGTCACTTTGCCGCCGCTGGGTGTTGCCTACTTCAAGCCGGCCGGTCCTGGTACAACTGCAGTCGGCTCAGCCGCTGCCGCGGACGGTGCCACCGCACTGCCGGGCGGACCGCTGACGTAAGCACCATGATGCGGGCAGCCAGCGGTGTCTAAGACGCCGCCGAAGGACCCCGCAAACAGGGCGACGAGAAGGCCCGGAATCCCCGTGATTCCGGGCCTTTTCGGCCCCTTCTGTGGCCGGGTTGGCCCCAGCGCAAAGTAGTGGTAAAGTTTATTTCCGCGCCGCTCCCCGGAGTTGGTCGGTACAGCAGCTAAGATGCCCAAGGCATCGACGAGCCGCAGACGCCGATTTGACACGGAGGAAGCGAGCGGCTAAGTTTGAAAAGTTGCTCCGGAGCGATCCACGGCTGTTTGGTTGTGGTGGTGCCGGGTGTGTCTGTTGTTTGAGAACTCAATAGTGTGCCAAGTTTGTTGATACCGGTTTATTTTATATGAATTGGTTGAATTTGCCAGGTTGCGCCACCCCGTGGTGTGGTCTGGTT
>NZ_JBDLAK010000024.1:0-80613 GCF_039748055.1 Burkholderia sp. RS01 | reverse complement strand
TCGCTCTCGCCCGCCGCCGCTGCGACACCCTCTACGCCATGCTCAGGGACGGCACCTTCTACGAACCCCGGCTACCCTCAGCCGCTTGACGAAAACCATAGAGGCACCCCCACGCTGGCAAGCGTGGGCAGGTTCACATAAAAGGCTCAGCACACCGTGCGGTGAAATCATGTCCTACTTTGCGGAACAGAAATCTTTCGAGGGAGCGGGAACTGCACTGTTCGTCCGCGGCGCCCTCGCCATCCTCTTCGCGATCCTTGTGATCCTCTGGCCTGGCGTTACCGTCCCGGCCCTGATTTATCTGTTCGGCTTCTATGCCGGCGTGGATGGAATCGCGAACATCGTCCATTACTTCTCCGATCGCCCCCGCCGGTCCGTCTGGGCACTCGTCGGAGGGGTCATGTCCGTTCTCGCTGGCGTCCTCGCCTTCGTTTGGCCGGCCCCTACAGCCCTGTCGCTGGCACTGGTGATCGGCGCCTGGGCCCTCGTTCTGGGCGTCACCCAGATCGCGCTCTCTTTTGAGGCGAAGAAGACGTTGAAATCCTGGTGGACCTGGCTGGCCAGCGGTGTTGCAACCGCATTGTTCGGCCTCTACGTCCTAATCCTGCCGGGCGCCGGTATCCTCGGGCTGCTGGCAATGTTCGCGTTCCTGATGGGCGTTCTGCTGCTGGCAGCTGGCTTCCAGCTCCGCGGCTTCGCGGCCGGACCGGCGTCGGAGCATAGCGGGCCCCGGCCATCGACGCCCTAGTGCCATAGCTGCAGCCGATCGATAGCCCCATTGCGGCTCAGGCCGGATGAGTTACTCGCGGCAACCATTCCGGTTGATCGGCGCCCATCGGCTTGGTTGGGTCCCCGTGTAGGAGTCCGGTGTTTGCGTGAGTTTCGTGTCCGAGAATGGGCACAGGAGGAAATTCACGAATCATGGCACGCAGACACACCCCGGAGCAGGTCATCGCCAAGGTCCGGCAGGGCCAGAAGATGCTCAACGACGGCCGCCCGATGGTCGAGGTCATCAAGGAACTTCAGGTCACCGAGGCGACCTGGTACCGGTGGTTGAACCAGTACGGGTCCGAGAAGAACGCCGAGGCGTCCAAGCGGGCGAAGGAGCTGGAGAAGGAGAACGCCCGGCTCAAGCGCCTGTTGGCGGAGAAGGAACTGGCCATCGACATCCTGAAAGAGGTGGCGAAGGGAAAATTCTGAGCCCCGAGCCCCGCCGCCGTGCCGTGCGCATGGCGGTGGAGAAGTTCGGGGCGTCCGAGCGCTTCGCCTGCAAGGTCCTGGGGCAGAACCGGTCCGCGTTCCGCAAGAAGAAACCTGACATGGGCTTTGAGGAAGCCCAGCTCCGCGCAGCCTTGCGCGCACTCGCCGTGAAGCACCCGGCGTGGGGCTGGCGGAAGGCCCGCTGGCATCTGCTGGCCCAGCCTGAGTGGGACGGTGTGGCGCTGAACAGGAAGCGGGTGCGCCGGCTCTGGCGCGACGAAGATCTGGTCTGTAAACCCGGGCGCGGAAGAAGCGCCGGACCGGGCCCGGCGCCGGGGAGCAGAAGCGGTTGGCGGCCGAGTACCCGATGCATGTGGTCAGCTTCGACTTTCAGTCGGACGTGACCTCCTGCGGGCGGCATATCCGGTTCTTCAACGTCATCGACGAATACACGCGCACGGCGCTGGCGGTCATCCCGCGCCGGTCGTTCAAAGCGTCGGACGTGGTCGCGGTGCTGGAGAACATCATCGCCGAAACCGGCACCGTCCCGGCCTACCTCAGGTGTGACAACGGGCCGGAATTCACAGCCGCCGCACTGATCGAGTGGTGCAACAGCGCCGGCGTCGACACCGCGTTCATCGACCCGGGATCGCCCTGGCAGAACGGCTTTATCGAATCCTTCAACGCCCAGTGCAGAAGGGAACAACTCGCCGGAGAAATCATGGACACCATGGCCGAAGCGAAGTATTTGGCCATGGAATGGAAAGCTATCTACAATCATGAACGGCCCCACGGTTCCCTGGACGGCATGACGCCGAAACGCTACTGGGAAAAATGGACGCAAGAAAACCAATTAGCTATCGCATAGACGCTGGACTGCTAATGGGGGCCCAATCAGGCCGCAGCACCGTGGTGGTAAATCCCTGCGGCAGTGAAGAGAATTCGATCTGATCGGTCATTCCCTGGTAGGTGCCGAGGGGGGTCTTTGCGGTGAACAGCTCGGGCGGTATGACCGAGTGTTCCGCAGTGCTCCCCGCTGTGGTGGTAGCGAACTCCTTGTCGAAGATCCCCAGGGAGATCAGCCAGAGACAGACGCGGGTGAGTGAGACCCGCACTCGGTAGGAGCCGCCCTCGGCGGCTCTGCGGCGGAGCGCCTCCATTATCCCGACCGTGCCGAACCAGCCGACGATGTTATCGACTATGGGCAGCAGCGGTGGCATCCTGGGGTCTTCGAGCGTGCCGCCGAGAGCGAAGATCCCGCTGACGCAAGCGCCGATCTCGTCGAATCCCGGGCGTGTCGCCCACGGCCCCTCGGCGCCGTGCAGCGGCACCTGCGCATGGATCAGACCCCGGTGGCCGGTGGCGACCTTCTCGGCCGTCAGGCCGACCTGCTCTAGGTGGGCAGGGTGACGGTTGGAGAAGAAGACGTCAGTTTCCCGCAAAAGCTCGTCCAGCTTGGCACGATCGTCGCCGGTATCGGATAGGTACGCCGATCGCATGCCTACCTGTGTGTCCCAGTAAAACATTTCGACCTCGCTGTCGTCGGGGCGCCACACGTTCAGGACGTCAGCCCTAAACGATGCCAGATCCCGGCCGATCCCGGAGCCGGCAATGACATGCCCCATTCCCAAGGCCCGGATGTCTTCCAGCGGCGTTGACGCACCGGCCGCCAGCGGCTGCGGATCGCCATCAGCGATCTTATCGACGGAGATGAGTGGCATGTGCTGCAGCACATGCTGGTACTGCTGCTCCTGGAAGGACTCCTCGGTCGATCGCACCTTGGCGATGATGATGCCGGCATCAGCGGCCGCCTCCTCGAGCTCATCGGCGTCCCGCCTCGCGATGGCCTCGTGGACCGACTTGACGTTGTCCGCGCAGTCCAGGAACGTCAGGGCCCTCTGGTGCAGCCCCGGGTAGACATTGAGCGCAACCACATGCCGCCCGTCCCGGGTAGCGCGGAAGAACGGCACTTCGCCGAACGGGTTGTACTTATTCCACTTAAGCGACGGCGGCCGTCCGTTGACCTGTTCCCACCGCCCGTCCGCGAATCCGGAGAACCGCTGGAACGCCCTCCGAACGTCGATGGCGATGTCCTGGCCGCCGCCACCGCGTTCGCGTTAAATCGCTGAAGCAGCAACACCCTTGGCGCCGAGCGCCACCGCAGCCGCAGACCCGAAAAGGAACGGACTGGCGATCACGGGTCCGCTCCGCCGTAGAAACGCACGTCCCCACCAGCGTCCTTGATGCTGAGACCGACAGTGCCCAGCACGTCGTCGAGAACTGCTGTGAAGTCGAAGTCAGTAGAAGTCAGGGGGTTGTTGACGCTGTGCCTGATCTGTTCGGTGAGGCCTGACGTTGCTGCTCCCTTGCTGGTCCCTTCGTAGATGCGTCCGCATTCCGTTAGACAAGTCTGGCGCGCCGCCTCCGGGTCCCGCCCGTGAATAAGGCTTGCTCGATCCCTGGTCCCTGGCGACCAGGGGGTTGAGCACTCGTGGTTCTCAGACTTAGGGATGACTACTGCCTCGCGAACGGCACCGGCCTTGCCGATGGCGGCGACGTAGACGCCATCCCTATGTCCATCATCCGCTCCGACCGGGAATCCTGACACCCCTCCGACGACGTTCCGTTTCCTTGGAGCGGGCACCCCGTTGATGCGACAATCCCTCACGGATCCGGGCCGTCCAGAGCGGCCCGACTTAGGGGTAGTCCACCCATGGCCCAGTATCTTCTGTTCGGGCAGGCATAGTCGGCGTCGGTTCGCGTGCACGAAGTATGCTGCGGGGATGCGGATGCCCTGTGCGCTGCGCGGGCCGCCAAGGGGCACCTTCGCTGTGACTTCCATGGGCGTTGCCTGTGGATTATCCCCGGGCCCTTGCGCAACGCTGGTTGCCTGCGGCAATCTGTTGGTCTCTTGGTGAAGTGATTTCAAGGGTGGACAGCGAAGGCGCCGTCGAACCTTTCCGCTGCGATGTCGCCGCCCGGGCAGGAAGCCCACAGAACGGGAGGACCCCTATGGCCGGCTTGTTTGAACTGTTCGTTGACGCACAGTCGCACGTCAGGTTCCGGCTCACAGCACCCGATGGAACCGTCATGGCCATCTCCAAACCGTTTGACGACAAACCCGCCGCCGTTGCAGGCATAGCCGCGGTCCGTGAATACGCCGGCATGGGTCACATCACCGACCTTTGCCCGCCTCAATCGGACGGCCCTGCACCAGCGCGTACGCATTCCGGGCAGCCTTCCGGGGCATACCGCGACAGGGCGCTGCACCGGGCCGCAACAACCAAACCCGGGTTGGCCGGCGCCGCCTGACCGGGAACGCAGGCCCCACCGCCGCGGAACTCCCCGGGTGCTTCGGAGGAACCGGCTTCCGGGGCAATGGTGGATCCGGCGTCCCGGAAACGGGAACTCTTTTAAACGCGTGAAAGGTGATTACGATGACCGAACCTCAGGAACCGGCTTCCGGGGCAATGGTGGATCCGGCGTCCCGGAAACGGGAACTCTTTTAAACGCGTGAAAGGTGATTACGATGACCGAACCTCAGGAACCGGCCCTGGCGCCGATGACGGCGGTGCAGTCCGGGCTCATCGGACGGCTTGCGGCGCAACTGCGCGTCGATTCCATCCGGTGCAGTACACAGGCCGGTTCCGGTCATCCGACCTCCTCGTTGTCGGCTGCGGATCTCATGGCTGTCCTGCTCGAACGACACCTCCGCTATGACTGGGACGAGCCGTCGCTGCCGACGAACGACCACCTCATTTTCTCCAAGGGCCATGCCTCCCCGCTGCTGTACTCCATGTATCGGGCGGTCGGTGTGGTCGAGGAGGACGAACTAATCCATACTTACCGGCAGTTCGGCGGCCGGCTCCAGGGACACCCCACACCCGCCCTGCCCTGGGTTGACGTCGCGACCGGCTCGCTGGGCCAGGGCCTGCCGGCCGCGGTCGGCGTCGCTCTGGCCGGACGGTACCTGGACCGGCTGCCGTACCGGACCTGGGTCCTGTGCGGAGACAGTGAACTGGCCGAAGGATCCATCTGGGAGGCTGTGGACAAGGCCGCCTACTACAAGCTGGGCAACCTGACCGCCATCGTGGACGTCAACCGCCTGGGCCAGAACGGCCCCACCGAGCTCCAATGGGACATGGAGCGTTACGCTCGCCGTGTGGAGGCCTTCGGTGCCCATCCCCTCATCATCGACGGCCACGACCATACGGCGATCGACGACGCGCTCACCCGGGCACGGTCCCGGCCCGACCAGCCAACAGTCATTCTCGCCCGAACCATCAAAGGTAAAGGCGTTCCCGAGATCGAAGACCGGAACGGCTGGCACGGCAAGCCGCTCCCGAAGGACATGGCCGACCGCGCCGTGGCAGCGCTCGGTGGCCCCGGTAACCTCCGGATCACCACGGCCCTCCCTGAAGACGGCACCCCTGCGATCACCTCCAACGCACAGGCAGCTGTCAGCCTGCCCCGATGGGAGCCGGGTGAGGAGGTGGCAACCCGGGCCGCCTTCGGCGCCGCCGTGTCCGCGCTGGCCGCGCGCCCGGAGGTCGTTGTCCTGGACGGGGAGGTGGGCAACTCGACCCACGCCGGGGAATTCCAAGACGCCGCCCCGGAACGGTACTTCGAAATGTTCATCGCTGAGCAACAACTCGTCGCCTCCGCGATCGGGCTCTCGGTCCGCGGCTACACAGCGTTCGCCGCGAGTTTCGCGGCTTTCCTGGTCTCCCGGCCCTTCGACTTTATCCGGATGGCAGGAGTCTCCCAGGTCAATGTCCGGCTCGTCGGCACCCATGCCGGCGTGGAAATCGGCCAGGACGGCCCGTCGCAAATGGCGTTGGAGGACATCGCTGCCATGCGGGCCGTGCACAGCTCCAGTGTGCTGTACCCGGCCGATGCCCCCTCCACCGCCCAGCTCGTAAAGGCCATGGCCGACACCCCGGGCATCTCCTACCTCCGCGCCACCCGGGGCGCCTACCCGGTCATCTACGGTCCGGACGAACAATTCCCCCTCGGTGGCTGCAAGGTCCACCACGCCGGATCCCGCGACGCCCTGACACTTATCGGCGCCGGAGTAACCCTGCACGAATGCCTCACCGCCGCCGCCCAACTCGCCGAGGACGGGATCAATGCCCGCGTCATCGACCTCTACTCCATCAAACCCATCGACACGGACACCCTGCGCCGGACCTGCCAGGAGACCGGGGGAAGGATCGTCATCGCCGAAGACCACTACCCCGAAGGCGGCATCGGCGCAGCCATCCTCGAAGCCCTCGCCGGCCCCGACATGCCCGAACTCCACGCCGCCCTGCTCGCCGTCAAAGGACTTCCCACCTCGGGCACACCGCAGGAACTGCTCGACGCCGCCGGCATCTCCGCTCGGCACATCACCGCCGCCGCCCGCAGCCTCCTGCAGACGGGATAACCTCAACGCGAGCCACTGACCTGGCCCGGCCCGAACACCAGCCCGCAGAAGCCAAGGTCCAGGAGCCCCGTTCCACTGCTCCGCAACGGAGGCGAGCAAAGGTCTTCGGCCGGGCGGGCACCTGACCCCGGTCGTCCAGGCATCTGGTTAACCGAGGGGCTCCTTCTTGTGCCGGGCCTCTTCCAGATGATGCTCCAGTTTTGCCTCGGCATCATGCCGGCGCCGCCCCACGGTTCGCAGCACCTGCGTCGAGAGAGGTCCCGCGTATATTCCGTGGTCCGGCCTTCGCACCACCGTTGAAGCCGCGAGGGGCAACGGGGCATCTTTGTCCCTTTTCTCGCTCATACAGCGATGATCCCACTTGCCGTCGATCGCGAAAAGTACCGGCGGATTCCCGGCGCGCGGGCAACGTTCCAGGGCCGGTGGCGGGCTGGGATGAGCCAGCAGGCATGGGGGACACATGCGGCTCATATACCGCCGCCGGCCTGCCAAAATTCTACTCGCGTCCCAGCTCGCCGGCCACGATACCCGGCCACTCAGGGGCGCCAGAAGAGAACTTATCCCACCACACAACTGCTCCTCCCGCAAATGAATCATCCCCGGATGCTAAACGATGAAACTCAACGACCCCCTGAACCGGAAGGCGCACCGCGCACTGGAGTCCTCTTGCCCTCCGGCCCTTCCGGGAGCACGATGATGGCACATGAAGACAGCGGCGGATGGACCGGCACGGGTCCTAACTGGCGGGAGGACTCATGGCTCGGAACATTCTAGTAGCACCGGCGGGCCTCCCCTTGACTCCGCTGGGAGCTTTGGCTGCCGGGGCCGCTGCCGGAGCTGCCGGCACTCCCGCTCTGAACGCCGTCGCCTATCTGGATATGGTCTAGCGGGCCCGCCCTGCCAGCACCACACCGGAAGCAACCGTTCAGAGGATGGCCGACCTGGCTGGCACTGCAATCCCCGGAAGCGGCGAGGAACGCAGCAACCGCCTGGCCGGGCTGGGCCCGTTGCTTGGCATCATGGCGGGAACGGGCCTCGGCGGCGCCCTTGCTGGCCCGCGCTGCCGGATACCGGCCCGGCCCACTGGGCACCTTCCTGACCGCCACGGCAGGAGCCCTTGTAGTAGGCAACGGACCTATGACAGCTCTCGGAGTGACCGATCCCCGCCGCTGGTCCCGCACGGATTGGATCAGCGACATTATCCCTCACCTGGCCTACGGAATCACTGCCGCTGCCGCACTGCTGGCTATGGATCCGTCGACCCTGACCTCTAAACTGATCATGTCGCCCCGGACCCTGGCTACTCACTCTTTTCCATGTTGAGGAGCAGCCAAATGTCTGAAATCCCGGAGCCCAGGGCCCCGCATCCGTTTCTTTTGGCTGGGAGTGGGCCGTGGCCTGACCCGGTTGTGTGGTCTGCGGCCGATTGGTCACGGCACCGAGCCGAATTTGGCGTAGGCGGTCCCGGCGGGCACCGGCCCTATGCTTCTACGGTGTCGATGAGCAGCGTGGCTGCCGCTTCACCCTTTGGCCGTTTTCTCGACGAAGCCATCGCCGCTGACCGGGAAGCAGGGCCAGGACTCGGGCCGGATGCACTGTACGGCCTGTACACGAGCTGGTGCCTGATCACCCACTCCCCCGCCGCGCCTCCCAGGGTGCTATTCAAGGCGCTCAAGGACCTGCACGGCATCAGTCCCACGAGCAACGCCTTGGCTATGACCGGTCCCGCCGCGACCGATTACATCCTGGCCAGCGCGCCGAACGTCACCTGAATTTTGTGTCCGCTGCACGGCTCCGCCAGGGGACTTCCCAAACTCCCGCCACCGGGCTTACATTGTCGCTCATCCAGTCCGCTGGACCTTCCCGCCGAAGCCACTGGGAGAACCGCATGCCGCGCACTGTCCACCTAAAACTCCGGCTTGAACAGGGCCAGACCATCGAGGCACTTACGGCCGCTGGCTGGGAGCGGACGTCACCTCCTGGGATGGACTCCCTCGACGTCGAGGTGGCACGCACGTTTGAGACTGACGACGCAGCCGTCGTTAGGGACCTGGCCATAGTCGAGGCGAGCCCGTTCGAGGTCCGTGAGGCACGGTTGAAAAGCCCGGACCGCATCTTCTATCGCAAGGACCAAACCGGCGGGGCCAAGATCGGTGCACCCGAGACCCTCATGGACGGTTTCGTCAACATATTGTCGGAGGTCCTGTCAGCGGGAAACAACGACCATGAAGCGGGTCCTAAGACAGCCGTCCAGCCTCCAGCCGCCGGCCGCGACACCCCGGAACCCAAGCCGCCTGCGGCACCAGCACCGGCACCTCCGGCGCCGCACGAAGTACTGGCCGGCGTACCCAAAATTCCGGCCGAGGCGTGGACTGCGATCAAAAAGCCGACGCTGAGGTTGCGGCAAAGACCCTCATTGAGAAGGCCGTGGTCTTCGAAACCGACCGGAAGGGACGCGCCGCCTGGCTACCGACACGAGAAAACGCGCTGTTGGCACACCTGACGAACGACGATGAACGGGCAGACATAGCACGACGCTTGCTCGAAGAAGCCGGGGGGATTACCGCCGAACACGCGGCAGCACGCAGGGCCCGCAATCTCATGCTGTTAGCTGCCGTGGACGTCAGCAAGTCAATCAACCAACAGCTCCAGAGGTGGACAGACCTGTCCAAACAGGTCGTCCCCATGCTCGCTGTCATGTCCCTGATAAGTGTCGTACTGATCGTCAGCTGTCTTGACCTGGTGCGGGCAGGACGAATGAACGGGACCGAATTGGCCCTACTCGCGTTTGTTTTCACTCTGGCAGCTGTGTCTCCGGCAACGCTGTTGCTGATCGGCCGCCCGCTCAAGGGACTGGACCAATGGAGCCCGGCCGGGACAAAGCCGGACGAAGCGCCACCTAAAGGCGAGGACGCGGCACACAAAGCGGATACCGGGGGAAAACCGCCGGCCAGCAAGAGTTCCGTGGCACCGAAAGCAGGCTCATGACGCCGCTTCCCACTCGGTCCAGCCCAGGGCGGTGAATCCAAGTGCTCGAGCCAGCTAAGGCCTCCGCGGGAGGTCCTGCCGTAAGCCCCATCGCCGAGGGGAATGAGCAGATCGGGTTAGCCAGGGGTCCGGCGCCAGCTGGGGTACCTAAGCCCCGTCTCAGAAGGCTTCAGTCTCGTCGCCGGCCCCGGTTTCCTTTTTGCCACATTCCAAGTGACGTCCGAACAGCTGCCGCGTATGCAGAGCACGCACGCCGCAGCTCCCTGATTGCCCCGGGAAGACCGGGCTCCAAGATCTTCAATCGGTCTGTCACCTGCAGCATTAGCAGCCCAATGGACCTTCCCGCTAACCTGTCTTGCGCAGCAGATGTGCGAGTTCTTCCATCACGGGTCGCTGGTGGCGTTGAGGCTCATGGGTGACATCCCCTGCACGACGCATTCCCGCCGCGTCGCGATAAACTGGACCGGTCATGAACGGCGTCCCGCTCCGTCTTCTTGCTTGGTTCGTCACATTAGCGACCCTCCTCTCGGGCTGCGCTCCAGTTGCCAGCCTCGATGAGGCCGCCACCGGTCAGCCGGTCCAGACTTCCTCGGCCCCACCAGCCGCGCGCGATGTCGTCCCCGGTCCTCAGCGGCCCCCGTCCCCCACCCCGACATCGGTTCCCACGCCGACCCCGGTGCCCCGGGCGTACGCCCTCAACCTCTACCAGGAGGGGGACTTCGTGCCGCAGTACACCTTTGACTGGTGTGTGGCCGCGAGCATCCAGATCATGCACAACCTCATCGACGACAAGGGGGCCGGCACGTGGGCCGATCGCGTTCACCAGGGCGAGCTGTGGGAGATGGCCCGGGCACGGTCGTCCAACTCGTTCAACGGTGCCAACCCCTTGGGTTGGGCGAAAGTGCTGACCGAGGTCGGGATGGGGCCGTACACCGTCGTCAGCATCGCCGACTACGAGGAAGCGCTGCGGACCGCGGCGCGCGCCATCGCTGACACAGGCCGGCCCGTCGGGCTGGTCATGTGGCGCGGTCGCCACGTATGGGTGATGAGCGGCTTCGCGTCACTCGGCGACCCCGACCAGTTCCCGAAATTCTCGGTCACCGGCATCCGCGTCCAAGATCCGCTCTACCCGCATGGCGACCAGCAGTGGGGACCGTCCCCCGCACCCAACACCCTGCTCACCCCCGAGCAGTTGGCGACGCAGTTCGTCGTCCGCGAACCGCGACGCTGGAGCAGCAATCTGCCGACCGGCTACATGCTGGTGCTGCCGATCGCCAAGGCCTTTCCAAGGACGTAGCGGGCGGCCTTGAAATCTGAAGAGCGCTGGACCTAGAAGGTCGCAAACAAAACACCCGCGGAGGTCACCATGACGGTCACTTTCAACCACACCATCGTCTACGCAACGGACAAGCGCCGTTCGGCGGAGTTCCTGGCCAACGTGCTCGGACTGCCGAAACCCCAAGCCATGTGGTCTTTCATGACCGTGCCCCTCGACCACGGCGTGGCCCTCGATTTCGCCACGGCGGACCGGCCCATCTCCCCGCAGCACTACGCCTTCCTGGTCAGCGAGGAGGACTTCGACGGCATCTTCGCAAGGATCCAGGCCCAGGGCATCCCCTACTGGGCGGACCCGGGACGGTCCCGCCCGCAGCAGATCAACCACAACGACGGCGGACGTGGCGTCTACTTCGCGGATCCTGACGGGCATTTCCTCGAGGCGATCACGCGTCCGTATGGATCGGGTGCTGCATGAAGTCCTAGGTACGCTGACGGCAGCCTTGGCAGCTCGCCCTGCCTTCTGGAAGCGAAGCGCCGCGGTTGCTGCCAGATCTGTCTGATTGGAACGGCCCGAAGATCCCCTATGGCGCTATCCGACGGCCGTTTCCGCCACCCGTCCGACGCGGTGTGGACCCGGACATGGGCTGGGATGGTTTAGCCGCGCCGAACGACCGCCGCAGTCGGCGACAGCCCTCTATTCGAGGCCCTCTCGCCAGGTTTATTGGGCCAACGCGGCAACTACTCGACGATCCGCCAACCCAGGCTTTGATCCGGTTTGGACGCTACGTCCTGAGTCTAAGAAATCCATATCGTAACCAAAAGGAATTAAGGGCCCTTGACGGTAACTACTCCCCTCGGATCACTATGGCTTCATGACCAAGACCATGAACGCAGTTGCCTACACCAAAAACCTTCCGATCTCTGATGATGCCAGCCTTGAAGATGTCCTCCTCCCCTTGCCTGAAGTCGGCCCGACGGACCTTCTGGTGGAAGTTAATGCGGTTTCCGTCAATCCTGTTGATGTGAAAGTACGTTCCGGCAATGACCCTGCCGGCAGGCCCAAGGTGCTTGGCTACGACGCAGCCGGGACTGTCCGCGCCGTTGGCGCCGACGTGACATTGTTCAAGGCAGGTGATGACGTCTTTTACGCGGGGACCATCAATCGTGCGGGAAGCAACGCACAATTCCAGGCAGTGGATGAGCGGCTCGTTGGAGGTATGCCGAAAACCCTTAACTTCGCGCAGGCCGCCGCACTTCCGCTCACGTCCATCACCGCGTGGGAGGGACTGTTCGTCAAACTTGGCCTGTCGCAGGACAGTTCAGGGACTTTGCTCATCATCGGTGGTGCAGGTGGAGTCGGGTCCATGGTGGTCCAGCTGGTCAAGGCCCTCATACCGGGTTAGCATGTCATCGCCTCCGCCGGCCGAAAAGAAAGCCAGGAGTGGGTCCGCTCCCTCGGAGCCCATGAGACCGTCAGGCACGGAGAAGCTCTGCGGGAGGATGTTCAGCGTGTCGCTCCAGAGGGCGTCGACTATATCTTCACCACGCATTCGGCAGGCCAACTGGACGCTTTTGGGGAAATCCTGAAACCGTTCGGCGAGATCGTGGCCATCGACGATCCGGGTCAGGTCGACGTGGCACATCTCAAGAGCAAAAGCCTCACATGGCACTGGGAGCTTATGTTTACGCGCTCTTTGTTCCAAACACCGGACAGGATTGAGCAGCACCGGCTGCTCAACAAGGTCGCCTCGATGGTCGACGCGGGGATCATTCGCTGCACGCTTACCCACACGTTCCACCCGATCAACGCCGAGAATCTTCGCAAGGCACATGCCACGGTGGAGTCCGGCCACACGCTAGGCAAGATCGTCGTCGCGGCGAGCGATCCTCACTAACCGAGGGCCAGCTGGAAACTGCGGCCACAGTCATCGTGGCCGGCGCCCGTCAGCGCCTCACGACCTACGGGTAGCTGTCACACCTACTCCAGCACGGTCCGGTACTGGGGCTCCGTCGCGCAGGGGCCGAACACGGTGGCCGAATCGAGCGGATCACCCTGCTTCCCGGCAGCGGTCGTGGCCGTGACCATGTCCACCACCTCGTCATAGCGGCTCGCTGGCGCCAGGAGCCGGGTGGAGACGTGGCAGGTCTGGCCGGTGTTGCGCATGGAGGACCGGATCAGCACCTTGGACATGGCGTCCAGATCCGCGTCGGGCAGCACAACGGCGCTGGATTTCCCGCCCAGGTCCAGCGTGACCGGGCGTAGCAGCTCAGCGCAGGCCGCGCCAATTTTCCGGCCCACCGGCGTCGAACCCGTGAACGCCACCTTATCCATGCCCTGGTGCTTCACCAGCACATCCCCAGCCGGCCGGAACCGGTGACCAGGTTGACCACACCCGCCGGGACCCCGGCCGCGGCAACGGCGTCGATAATCACCCGGATGGACAGCGGAGTGGGCGACGCCGGCTTGATCACCACGGCGCAGCCCGCAGCAGTGCCGGCGCCAGTTTGATGACCGAGGTTGAGGGGGAAGTTCCAGGGGCGATCAGCGCGCAGACCCCCAGCGGTCGCGCCGGACTACCGACCCGTCCCGCCGAAAGCAAACTCGCCATCGACAATGTCGGGAGGTCGCGGCAGTCGACGGCGTCGACGCCCTGTTCCCGTGGGCACTCACCGCCGTCGTCCGACGACGGGAATCCACGACGAGGGCGACCGGCGCCTTCGCGTCCGGCCTTACACGCCCGCCCGCCCATCGCAGTTGGTGCTTCTGTTTGATGGGAAATGGCCGGATCGACCATCGGAATTCTCTGGCGGGACGTCCCTTCATCATTCGAATGCGTTCTCCGCAGCCGTCAGGGAGCGAGCAGTCCGTCGGCGACGATTGCGAGCATCGATGCCACTGATTCGGCGGGAAGCTCGCTGTTGTCTGCCACTGCAGCCATCCCGCCAACAAGCCGACTGATTTGCATTGCCTCGACGCCGGGGCGCAGGGCCGAGTCCAACCCGTCAATTAGGCGCTGATTCGCATTGAGGTAAGTAGTGCATTTTGCTGCGAATGGAGACCCGGGATCACCCAGCGCAGCAGTGATCCGCGCGGCCGCACCCTTGTGTTCTGTCAGCATCGCCGCATAGTCGGTCAGCCAGGCCAACAGCTGCTCGCGCGCGGAGGCGTCGAGCGAAAGCGCCCTGTCGACTGCAGCGTTGACCTTCTCCGCCCAGGCCTCGAGGACTGCGTCGTACAGGGACTCTTTGGTCGGGAAGTGCCGGTACAGCGTGCCGGGGCCCACCTCGGCCCCTTTGGCGACCTCGTCCATTGAGACGGCGTCGAAGCCTTTGGCGCGGAACAGCGCACGTGCAACCTCCACGATCCGATCGCGGTTGCGTTGGGCGTCAGCGCGCACAGAAACACCTTTCAAACATTGTTGCCAAACGGAGAGTGTCTCCGTATAGTCTTAACCGGAGCATCTCTCCTCTTAGTGTACGTCAGCCCATCGGCTAGAACAGGACACCACCCCATGACATCCACAATCGCCACCCGAGCGCCCGCCGGGATCGCGCCATCCGGCCGCCGCGCTGGCAGCATTGGCCTCTGGCTGGTCATGCTTGCCCAACTCATGCTTGTCCTCGATGCGACAGTGGTCAACGTCGCACTCCCCCACATCGCCACCGACCTCGATTTCACCCGCGCCCAGCTCAGCTGGGTCCTGAACGGCTACGCCGTCGCCTTCGGCGGCCTCCTGCTGCTCGGCGGACGGATCGGAGACGTCTTCGGCCGTCGCCGCACCTTCCTGGTGGGCGTCGCAGTCTTCACGGTCTTCTCGCTGCTCGGCGGCCTGGCCACCTCACCCCTGCTCCTCGTCATCGCACGCGCACTCCAAGGCCTCGGTGCCGCGTTCGCCGCCCCGAGCGTGCTTGCGCTCATCACCACGAGCGCGAGGGACGACCGCGCGCGGAACCGGGCACTTGCGTTGTTCTCCGCCGTCGCCTCGATGGGCGGCGCCCTCGGGCTCATTCTTGGCGGCCTGCTCACCGACATCGCCAACTGGCGGTGGACCCTCTTCATCAACGTGCCGATCGGCGTCGTCGTCCTCCTTGCCGTGCCGCGCCTCGTCGCCGAAACTCCCCGGAGACCCGGGCGCTTCGACGTGCTCGGAGCGGTGACCGCAACGGGCGGCGCCGTCGCCATCGTGTGGGCTCTACTCCAAGCGGGCGACGACGGCTGGTCCAGTCCCCGCACGATCGGCGGACTCGTGGTCGGCGCAGCGCTGATCACCGTGCTCGCCTTCACCGAGCGGAGGGTGGCCCACCCCCTCCTCCGCCCGCAGCTACTCCGCAGCCCGAGCCGGGTGGCGGCGCTGGCTGCGATGGCGGCCACCTATGGCGGGATGCTGGCGATGTTCTTCCTCATGGTCCAGTACCTCGAAAACGATCTGCAGCTCACGCCACTGCTGACGGGGCTGGCGTTCCTGCCGATGCCCCTGAGCATCTTCGCGATGTCGCGGATCGTCCCGCGACTGGTCGAGCGCTTCGGGGCCGTCCGCCTCGCCATCTTCGGCACCGCCCTTCGCGTGGTCGCCTTCCTGCCGCTCACGCAACTGAGTCCGGACACCCCCTTCGCCATCGTCATGGCTGCCCTTCTCTTGACGGGAATCTCAGCTGGCATAACGTTCATGCCGCTCACGACGCTCGCGCTTCGCAACGTCGAACCCGAGCACGCAGGGTCCGCCTCGGGTCTTTTCCAGACAATGCAGCAGCTTGGCGGCGCCGTCGGACTGGCCATCGTGGCTTCGACCTACGCGGCCTTTGCCACCCCCGGCGACTTCCTGACCGGCGGACGGGCCGGGTTCTGGTCGGCGACCATCCTCTCCGCCCTCGCGCTGGCAGCCGTCGTCGGGCTGGCCGTCAGACCTCGGAAAGAAGCATGAGGGCGCCCGTTCACGGGCGAAGCTACACGGATGGAACAAGCCTGGATACGTGGCGGGCGTCTGGGTGATGTTGGCGTTGAGCTTGCCCTCGCTTATGAGAGACTGTTGACGGCGCGGCCCCTATTGGTCCCCAAGCTTGATGAGGCCAAACATCTGAAGTCCCTTGTGTCAGACTCTTCCAGGCCTGATGGTGGGCCTTCTTTTGCCCTTGGCGACGGAGACCGGCGGCGATCCGGCAGCCTCCAGGCGTCGCAACAAGTCACGGAAGAAGATTGGTCACATAGGAGGAACTCGCGAGAATTGTCGCCGACTGCTGTTTCCCCCGCCGGGCCAAGGGCTCATCAGCCGGGCGGCGCCGTATCTGACGTTGACCGCGTGGCTGGCCCTGAAGGCGCTGCGCCGTAGAGGTCCCCGATGATGGCCTTGGCGATGGTCGACGCCGGGTCCCGTCCGTCCGGCGCCGGGGCAAGGTTGGTCCACACGACCAAGGTCACTTTGTTCTGCGGATCCCTGCCCATGAAGGTGTTGTAGCCGGGGAGTTCGCCAGTGTGTCCGTAGAGCGGGCCGAACTGGGCCAGTGCCATGCCATACAGGGCCGCGCCTGCGTTGTCCGCGTCGACCGGCACAAGGCTGTCCATCCGCTTCTTCTGAAGGTCCGGGTTGAGCAGCTTGCCATCAGTGAGGCCCTCGGCCATGGTAACGAGGTCGCCCGCCGTGGAGACGCCCTGCCCAGCGGCCCACGTCCAAGAAGGGTTGGCGTTTGTGTAGTCGTTCGGTTTCAATAAGCCGTCCTGTGCGTTGGCGATCAAGTCGGCCGGAAGCTTGGTCGTGGACAGGGTGAGGAGGTTGTCCATGTACATGTAGCCGCGGGAGAAAGGCTCCGGAAGGGCCGAAGAGTCCGACGCCGGAAAGGATGTTTGGTTCAGGTCGAGTGGTCCCAAAATCCGGTCCCGCACGATCTGGCCGAAGCCCTTACCATCCAGCTTCTCGGCTATGAGCCCCAGCAGAACCGTGTTGGTGTTCGAATAGTGAAAGCCTTTGCCGGGGCCGAAATAGACGGGCAGCGGAAGGGCGATGGCCACGAGCTCCTCAGGCGTCCAGACCCGTTGTGGCGTGGTATCCAGGGCCTTGCTGAGCTCGTACGACTCCGAGTAGTTGTAGATTCCGCTACGCATGGTCAGGAGTTGCTCAATGGTGATGTTGTCGCCGTTCGGTACGTCTGGGCGGTATTTCGAAACGGGGTCCTCAAGCTTGAGTTTTCCTTCCTGCACGAGCTGCAGGATTACGGTCCCGGTCCATGTCTTGGTGATGGAGCCGATGCGGATGTGGTCATCGAGTGAGACAGGGGTTGTCCCTCCGGCGCTAGTCACGCCGTAGGTGAGGTTGATGTCGCCTTGAGTGGTGCGCAGCATCATGGCCGCTCCCGGTACGAGCAGCTCCTTGGCAAGAGCCTGGAAAGTCTCCTGGACCCTGGCTTTGTCCAGTCCGCGCAGAGTCGCAGATCCCGTCTTTCCTCCGGCCGTCGTGTCGTTACTTGGAGTGGCCCCCGACGGCGGTGCAGTGGACGACACCGGGGTCTGCGTCGGCGTGGACGTGCACGCGGTGATCGCCAATGCAGCTGCGGTTGCGATGCCGAACGCGATGAGGAGGCGGGACGGGACATGCCAATTGTTCTTGGGCCTGCTACTGGTCACGGTTGACTCCCCGCCGACGCTGATAGTTGCGCTCAACCTACCCCAGCGGCGCCGCGAGATCTACCCCCAGCGGCCGCACGAGATGGCAGAAAAACACCTTCACACTGCGCTCCGCTGGAAACGGAATACACCGCTCATCGCTTTCGGACTTGTTACGGCAGCCGGCGCATCGTCGAAGTCGCGATAACCTCACTCGACCTTGTGATGTTCTCACCCAAGACGGCCAAACGCCCTCTTCGGGGTGGACGACGTCAGATCGGCGTACCGGACCCGTGTTCGGCGCCGTGCATGCGGCTTCTGGCCCAGGGAAAGCCTGGCCTGCCTCAGCGTCGACCCCAACCACATCGGCGCCACCCTCCGTATCGACCTCCCTCGGCACGACGGCGCCGAGCACCTACGCCCGCACGAGAATAATGGTGTCGGGAGCCGGGAACCGGCTGGCGATGAGGGAGACTCAAACCATCCGCTACAGGGTCAGCGAGCGTCCTGGCCCAGGTCATTCGTACGATCATTCGGCTGAAAACCAAGCGTTTGAGCGGCGTTGTCATGTAGCCATCCCACCCCAAGGGAATTGAAAGGGTATGAAGAAAACGACCACTCAGCGGAGCACCACTCCCACGGCACCTACCCGCAGTCCGAGGCCCAAGAAAGACGGCGGGAGATACCGCCGTCGTCCTATGTCCGGTTATTGTTCTTACTGGTCGGACGCCGGGACCGTACCGGCCGCTGACACAAGCGGTCCCAGCATCAGGCTTCCTGGGGTGAATGCCTCACCGCATTCCGCACACGACACCACCGGTTTCAGGTCGGCCCCGCAACTGTGTCGGTAGGAGGCACGGGGTGTCTCGTCGCGCATCCATGTACTGCTCCACGCTGCGAGTGAAATGAGGATGGGCGCGACTTCGGCCCCGGAAGTTGTGAGGTGGTACTCGTAGCGCGGGGGGCGCTCGGAGTACTGGACGCGCTCGATCACGCCGTGGCTTTCGAGTGTGCGCAGCCGGCCCGTCAGGATGTCGCGGGACGCGCCGGTATTACGCGCGATCTGATCGAACCGGTGAACGCCCAAGGACATCTCGCGAAGCGCCAGCAGCGCCCACCGCTCCCCGAGCACGTCGAGCCCCGCCGCGATGAAACACGCCCTGGGCGCATCTACTGCCTTATCGGTCGGCCGATTCATCGCTCACCTGCTTTCGGTACTTTCTTCAAGTATACAAGTCAGTGGGAAAATCAAACTCACCCGGCTACTCTGATGCTCTGAGGTCACGACAACCGCGTCGCCGCCTTTCTGAGATCAGGAGAATCCATGCCACTGCTATCTGGCGCCGTCGTCCTCGTTACCGGTGCAAATGGAGGCCTGGGCCGCGAGCTCGTGGAGCAGGCCCTCGCCCGGGGTGCTGCGAAGGTGTACGCGACGGCCCGCCGCCCGGAAGAGTGGAACGACTCCCGGGTCGTCCCCCTCGCCCTCGATGTCACCAACCCTGACTCGATCCGGGCCGCCGTTACCCAGGCCCAGGACGTCACCGTTCTGATCAACAACGCCGGCATGAGCGTCGAATCGGACACGTTCTTGGCACTCCCCGACGAGAAGATCCGTGAGGTCATGGAGACCAACTTCTTCGGACCGGTCGCCTTGACCAGGGCATTCGCGCCGGTGCTCGCGGCCAGCGGGACATCAGCGGTCCTCAACATCCACTCGGTGCTCAGCTGGATCGCACTCACCGGCGCCTACAGCGCATCAAAGGCCGCGCTGTGGTCGGCGACCAACTCCTTCCGCGTGGAACTGGCCCCCCAAGGCACGCAGGTCACGGGCGTTCACCTCGGCTACATGGACACAGCCATGGCCAAGGGCGTGAATGCCCCGAAGATCTCCCCGAGGAAGTCGCGCGGAAGTCGTTCAATGGGCTCGAGCAGGGTGAGTACGAGGTCATCGTGGACGAAATCAGCGCTGGCGTGAAGCGCGGCCTGTCTGGTTCGATCTCGGATCTGTACCCGACCCTGGCAGCCAACACACCGGTATGACCGCGACAAACCCTAAAGGCCTGCAGAGCTCTAAGGAGGAAACCCCGGTGACAATCAACACCTCGGCGCAACGCTCGGAAACCTTCACCTGGATTGATCCGGCAGTCGCGCTCGAACAGCTGCCACGGCTGTCGGGTCTGGACTACTTTTCCGGCCTCCGCGATGGCAGCATTGCGCCGCCGCCGATCGCTTCCCTCATGAATTTCGATCTCGTCGATGCGAGGTACGGACACGTCGAGTTCCAGTGCTGGCCGGGAGGAGCGCACTACAACCCCCTCGGAATGGTGCACGGCGGCCTGGC
Source organism: Burkholderia sp. RS01 (assembly GCF_039748055.1). Classification (NCBI taxonomy): domain Bacteria; kingdom Pseudomonadati; phylum Pseudomonadota; class Betaproteobacteria; order Burkholderiales; family Burkholderiaceae; genus Burkholderia; species Burkholderia sp. RS01. Next base: position 60,786 of record NZ_JBDLAK010000024.1, on the reverse strand, counting down.
CTGCACGCTCCTCGATACGGTACTCGGCTGCGCAGCACATAGTACCTTGGAAGCAGGGATCGGCTACACCTCTATCGATCTGGCGGTCAAGTACCTGCGACCTATCACGCTTCACAGGGGTGCTCTGCGCGCAGAGGGGTCAGTCGTAAAAGCCGGCTCGCGGGTGATCTTCACCGAAGGCCGCCTCAGCACCGCCGACGGAGAACTACTCGCCACCGCCACGAGCACGCTGCTCATCTTCCCCCACCAACCGGGCGCTCTGACAACATGACTGATACCGGCACCGCCGTTGCCCTGACACCTGCCGCTCAGGATCGCGCCTTGCCCCCGGCCCCCCTTTCGGGAATGCCCGCGTTGAGCCGCTTCGGCATGCCCTTGGGGCTCGCCGGCCTTGGCGGTGGCTGGTCCGCCGCGAGGAGCTCTCTCGGGTCCCCGATGTGGCCGGAGGAAATCCTCTACGGGGCAGCCAGCTCGCTGTGGCTGATCCTGACCGCCGCCTACGTGTTTCGGGGCCTTCGCCGGAAAAGAGCATTCCGGGCCGACCTGCGACACGAAGTGGCGGGGCCTTTCGCGTCCTTCATCCCGCTAGTGGGGATCCTGCTTTCGTCCCACTACAGCCAGTATCTGCCGCCATGGGGCGCCTGGCTGTGCGTGGGTTTCATTGCCGCCCTTGCCATCGTCGCCGCCCAGCTCCTCGCCCACTGGGTCACCGGCGGGGTCTCCATGCAGTCCATCCATCCCGGCTACCTGCTGCCCGTCGTGCCCGGATTCTTCGTTGCCAGCATCGGATTCTCAAGCATCCACGCCCGTGATGCAGCCACGGCCGCGTTTGGCATTGGCGCGTTCTTCTGGCTGGTCGTAGGAACCGTGGTCACTGTCCGGCTGATGACCGGCGGCGAGCTGACAGCAGCAGCCAAGACCGGATTGTCCGCGTACCTGGCTGCGCCTGCAACGGCCAACATTGCCTGGATGCTGTCACATCCAGGCCCTGTGGGGGCCGTCCAGCTTGGCCTAACAGGCGTTCTGGTGATCATGGCACTGACGCAGGTCATGCTTCTCCCCGAGTACCGCAAGCTTCCCTTCACGCAGATGTTTTGGGTGTTCACCTTTCCCGTTGGTGCCACCGCGAACTATTCCATCCGCTGGCTTGCAACAACCGACCTCCCCGGCCGGTAAATTTACGCGTGGACGATTCTCGGCCTCGCAACGGCCTTCACGTTGGTCATTGCCGCTCGCACCGTCCCAACAGCCATCGCCCTAAGTCACGGAGACTTGCCACACCACAGAGCACAGAAGTGCGGTGAAGCTCCTGCTTCCTGAAACCGGCCGCTTTCGAAACGGGCAGATGGACCGAAGTTTCGGGGCCGGCGCAGATATGTTGTGACTGTAACTTCGTTTGGCGGTTAAATCGCAGCCTTACCTGGCCAACCATTGCCGATAAGGTCTGGACCGCAGGGCCTCCGGGCCGAGGGCTAAGGACCTGCTTCGTCTGGCGCTCTCCCTCGTCCTCCGAAAACGGCCTGAGCGCATGCTGTTCGCGCCCGATGCCATCGAACGCAACGGCAGCTACAACCTTTACTTCTGCCTCTCAGGCGGAAGCGAGGGAGTTGCCCGCTCCGACCGTACGGAAGGGCCCTTCGGCACCGCGGTGCGGCTCCCGGCAACGGGAATCGATCCGGCCGTCTTCGTCGATGACCACGGCGCCGCCTACTACGACTGGGGCCAGATTCATGCCCACGGCGCCCCGCTGAACGATGACATGATGTCTCTCGACGTCGCTTCGCAACGCAGTCCGCTGCTCACTGAAGAAGAGCACTTCTTCAGTGAAGGCTCCTCGATGAGAAGGATCGGCGACACCTACTACCTCGCCGGTATCGCCGCCGCCTTTGTGTAGAACCGATCGAAATCGGCGACGACGGGTCAATCGCCGAGGTGCCAATGACCTCGCAAGGGGCAGGAGCGGCATTCGAGAGCGGCGGACGAATCGATGATCCGCGCTTGCGAGCTCGGTCGGGGAAACAACAAGGTGTGGGTTGTGATGGATGATCGCTTCGTTAGTAGGGAAGAATGCAGTGGCTACGCCCTGTGGCTGTCGCATTCGGGCCGTGCCATAAACACTCAAAAGGCATACCAGCTGCGGCTGTCGCGGTTCCATGCTCGTGCCGGACCAGCGGCGGCTGCGCAGATCCTCCAGGTGGCCCGCCATGCCACCCCGGCCTGGCGCGGGTCTTTGGATGCCGGGTCCGATGCGGCTGGGGGGAGTGCGCCGGGCCCGGCTGTTCTGGCTTCTCGGGTCGCGGCACCTTCAACTCCAGGACACTCGCAGTCTTCCCCGCGCACCTTGGGATATGCGCGGATGTCGGCACGGACGGTGACCCAGTAGTACCCAGATTGGAGGGGATGACTGCAAGGTTCCTCTAGGCAAACTTTCCTCGCGAACTACTGCCGGATCTTCCACCTGAGCTGCTGGCTAAGGCCTTTGCCGCCTAGAGAGTCAGCGTCCGGTCGATGACGTGGGCTGCCGTGTCGTGCAGGTTCTGGTTGCTGGCGCGCGCTAAGGTGCGCAACCCTCGGAAGGCCTCGTCCATATCGACCCCCGGGTGTAGGCAAAGACGCCCTTGGCCTGTTCGATGAGGACGCGGCTGTTCAGGGCGCGTTGCAAATGATCGTTGACCAGGGCTGATTCCCGGATGCTGCGCTCCTGCAGAATGCTGATAGTGGCCACGTCTGCCAGCGCCTGGCCGATGGCAACATCCTCCTGGGTCAGGGTGCCCGGATGTTCACCGAAGAGGCCCATGGCCCCGATGGTCCTGCCTTGAACACGGAGCGGCACCGCGTGCACCGAACGGAAGCCCTGTGAGAGGGCGGCCGCCTCGAATTCTGGCCAGTGTCCGCTCATGGCGGGGATGTCTTCCACGACCACGAGTGTTCCTGTCCGGTAGCACTCAACGCAGGGCCCGGAGCCAGCCTCCAGTTGAAGTATCTCCACCAGTTGGCTTCGTTCGCTGGCGGAGGCCAGGACCTGCAGCTGGCCGTGCGGATCAGCCAGAAGCAAGCCAGCAGCGGCGGCATCAAGAAGATCGACTGCTGCCTCGACGAGCGCATGGAGCCAATCCAGCACGTCGTAGTCAGCGACCAGCGTGTTCGTGATTCTTACGAAGGCCGCGCTGACGCGCTCGGCGCGGCTTGTCGTCACCATGTGGCCATATTACTGCAGACCACGATTGCCGTCTCTGTCATTCTGCGGGGCAAAATTCAGGCTTCCCTGCAGCACCGCGTCAGCCGTTTCCCGTAGTGACAGCGCATTGGCGAATGCGTGTGCGCGCATCAGCAGCAGGGCGTCTGCAACGGAAGTCCCTGATTGTGCCAGGACCATTCCCGTTGCCTGGTGGATTTCCCGTCTGGACAACAGTGCCGTTTCCACTGCGGGGTCCGTGTCCGGCGAGTTCACCAACAGAACCCGCCGCAACAGATGCCATGCCGTCTGGGCGGCGAGCACCGATGCGGTCGCGCGATCGGCTTCGCTCAGGCTGCCCGGTTTCGTGTGGTGGAGTTCGACGACTCCCAGATCCAAAGCGCCCACGGTCAGCGGGAAGACAAACAGCGCCGCGGCTTCGGTCTCCAGGATTGCTTTACTAAAAACCGGCCACGAGTATGGGTGGGCGTCGCGAACATCAGGGACCATAACCGCGAGCCTTGTGTGGCGCGCTTCCCACCGTGGACCTTCGCCCAGATCAAACTGCAGTTCATCAAGCCGGGCCGCCAGCTTATCGCTTGCGCATACTAAGGTCTCCGACGCCGCTCCCCCGAACATGGACACGGCGGCACCGCTCACAGGCAGCTGCCTCAGAAACGGCGTACACAGGTCAGCGTCACCCCGGGCGCCCACTCTAGCGGTGGAATCAACCATGGAACACGCCTTGGCGGAACGGGAATGGCTCCTCGGCGGCGTGTGCAGCATCCATGGTGAGCCTCAGATCCCGAATCATCCTTTGTGGCAGAATCCGGTTGCGCGCGGAACCGGAACAGTTGCTCTTCACAGCTAAGAATAGACCGATCATGCCCGGGTTTGCAGGTCGGGGCGCCCGAGCAGACCCGTTCAGTGCATCGCAGCGCGCCGCACAGAGGCGCGGCCCCTGCAGAGCATCGGACGCCGGAGAGTCCCGCCACGGCGCTCCCACCGGCCGACGGTTAAACACGCCAAGCTGCACAGACTTCAGGTCAGATCGGCGCGAAACCACACGCAGCCCGTCCCCTGCGTGCCCGGGGTGGTGCGTGACGGCCACACCATTGGCTCTGCCGGGCACGCAGAGGTGAGGATCACGCACGCATCATCACCGGCCAGCCTTACGAAGGGCCTGCGGCGGGCTGGGGTTCCGCCTGGGTTTCAGCAGGCTCATCCGCCGCCGGCCCAGCTCCGGTGATCTGCAAATCATTATCTCCGCTGCCGCAGCCGAGAACAGAGATAGCACGACCACCGTGAGCACCTAGCTGCGGACCCTGGGTGCCATCTACAGAGCGCATCCGCACGGAGCTCTAGGTGGCCCGATCATGGCGACAGGGCGGCGGAAATCAGCCCCGCGCCGGTCCCCGAATGGTAGCTAGTCACCGCGCTGTAGGGCGGGCTCTAAGCTCGGGGTCGCCGCGGCGCCGACCGCTATCGGACCGTTTGGGCTCTTCAGAGCCTGCGCCGGGAAAAGATCCCCCGCCTTCCGCCCGTTGCGGCGGCGAAGATCCCCAGTGCGATGACGGATCCCAGGATGGCCAGCAGCCAGGTCCGGAGGTTGAAAAAACTTCCGAGCCCTCCGCCAAAGATGAGCGAACCGATCCACCCGCCGAGGATCGCACCGACAACGCCCAGGAGCAGGGTCACCAGCCACCCGCCACCCTGCCGTCCGGGAAGGATGGCCTTCGCGATGGCTCCAGCGATCAGGCCGAGAACGAGAAATCCGAGGATTCCCATGACGCACTTCTTTCTTGTCAGTCAGCTAACAGCCGGCCATCACCGGCCATACTCTGAGTATGATCAGCGTGCTTAGCATCTGACAAGCCTCGATGATTGGATGAAGGGGTAAGATGTCAGCGAGCCAGGCGGGAGCAGACCGCAGAAGAAAGACCATGAAACTTCGTGGCTGACGCCTCAATGCCCTGGCCGATCACCCCGATGCGGCCGTGGTGGATCCAGTAAAGCAGCAGGTCGTCTATAGGGCAGGGCTCCCGACGGAGGTCCGGTCGTCGTATGGGGTCGCTTGAGCTGTTGTTTAGACCCGCCGGTGGGGTTGGACGGACGGGTCGCGTGCGGCTGTGCTGGTTTCGTTGCGGATTGTGGCGGCGGACGTGGCCGGGAACAACTGAATTCAGACAATTGCCGTGTCATCGAAAACAACCAGGCAATCCGGGACCTGTTCTGCATTTTGTCCTTACCGGAATGGGCTTCGTGGTCCGCGCCGAAACCCACCGACACAGGAAGTCTCCGGGCGGCCGGAACAATGGATCTGGCCCTCATAACTCTCGACCCGGGCCTTTCGGACCTCATCGGCCTGGACGTAGCGCGCGGCCTGCGGGCACTCTCGAAGGCACCGATCTTGATGATCACCGCGTGGGCAGAACCCGGCGAAGAGATCGACGGCATGGCTGCCGGCGCCGACGCCTACCTCGCAAAGCCCGTCCGCCCCACATGCCAGGTGCACGACTCGTCCACCCTGGTGCTCGCCCTGACCTACGCCGGCGCCCTGGGGATTGCGCTCCTGATGTTCCTCGGCCAACTGGCCGCTTTCACCGCCCCGCTGGCCAGCGCCGCCAGCGCCAAACTCCTGATTCTTGCTGCCCGGGCGTCGGGGGACGGCGCCGGATGTCCCCGGCGAGGCCCACAGGCCCATCACGCCGGCGCCTTTCCGCCCCTGTCGGCGGCTGCGTTCCCTGGAAATCGGAGGCTCTCCGTGTTCGGTCCAGGGTGGACCCTGCATGGGTCGCCGCACCCAGGACTGACAGGGGAATGCATTACCGGGTCCGGCGGACTGACCTGCTGGAGGGCACCGTCCGATCCGAAGGGCGCGATCCTCGGGCGGCCATGTTCGACATCTCGGTGAGACAAGCGCTCCAACCGAGAGTCAGGCGTAAAATAGTGAGTTACCGGATCCAAGGACACCGCTTTGGAAACGAATCCGGTCCCTGGTCTCCCGCATTTTACGGGAGCCTTTTTTAATTACGGACATAGGTGGCTGACTTAGCCTGCCAACGCAACGTGATCGGCCAGTGCTGCTCGGCTACAAAGAAGTTTGCATAGTTATGCAGGAGCAAGAAATGACTGTTACTCCGACGATCCGAAGCCGCCATTCCTTCTCGGCCAGGTTCGGGCTGGTCTCGACAGTTTCCTTGGGACTGCTTGCGGGTCCTGTTGCCATGGCCGGGCCAGCCACTGCAATGCCCGATCATTCCAGAAAAGCCGATTGCACGGTCACGGCTCTCGACCCCTACGCTTCCAACCACGGCAGTGAAGCCGTGAGAGGCGATCCCCGCAACGGGAACCGCAAATCCGTGAGGGTTAGTTTCCCGTTCAGGATTCACTGCGACAAGGATGCCCAGGTTCGTTACAACCAAAGAATGTTCCAGAAGCACGACCCTTGGGACACCGAATGCCTGGGACACCGTATGGGTTTCCGGTCACGACAGAATCGTCAATGTGGAGAGGGTGACTGCCGACCCGGGGCGAGAGGTCGGTAACGGTCTACCACACCGTCAGGATCCGGGTGCAGGACGACCGGGGCGGCAACAGGAACGGGTCGTCCGATTTTGATAGGAGCAACACCGTCACCATCTGGGTCTCGAACAACCACAGATAACAGTCGGCGAGGGCTTTGCCACTGACCGGTTAGCGACTGGGAGGACGACGGCGGCACGAAAGTGCCGCCGTCGTCCTTTTTCTTCGTCCCTGCGGCTTTACAGCGAGCCGGTGGTGGACTTCCAGCTGTGGGTCTTCAGGCCACAACCGGCGAGGTCGCGGACGACGAACGCGATCCGGTTGGATTCACGCCATGCAGCAGCTCGCCCGCGTCTTCATCAACAACTACACCTCCCCCGGGATTCCAGTTCCTCCCCGGCGGACAACTCCCACCGCCGCCGGCGCCGGGGTCAACCCGTAATAAGGTCCGCTTCAGAGGACCGCGTCGAAGAATTCGTAGACCTCATTCCTTCTCCTAGTTCCTGGTATTGAAGGCGGGCGTTCCTGCGAGCTTGCCGCCGTCAACTGTGAGAACGGTGCCGGTGACGAACGACGATTGGTCCGAGCAGAGCCAGAGTGCTGCCGCAGCAACATCGCCGGGGGTGCCGATCCGGCCAAGCGGAACGCTTGCGGCTACGCGGTTCTGGGCGGCTTGGCCCGCCGCGGCGAGCCGGTCGGTGAGTATGGGCCCGGGAGCGATCGCGTTAATCCGGATTCCGTGGGCGGCGTAGTCGAGCGCAGCGACCCGGGTCAGGCCTGCAACGCCGAATTTGCTTGCCGAATAGCCGCTCAGCCCGGCGACGCCCTGTTCGCCTGCCGTGGAGGTCATGTTCACGATCGCCGCACCGCTTCCCGCAGCGAGCATGAGCTCGATTTCGTACTTCATGCACAGGAAGACTCCGCGGAGGTTCACCGCGATTGCGCTGTCGAAGTCCTCGCTGGCCCAGTCGCTCAGGGGCGCCGGAGCGCGTCCGCCGCCTGCGGCGTTGTTCACCGCAGCGTCAAGGCGTCCGAACCGCTCGCTGATCCCTGCCATCAGGTTTTTCACCGAGTCCTCATCGGTGACGTCGACGGGCATGGCCGTGGCTTGCCCGCCGGAGGATGTAAGGGTCTCGACCAGGTAGGACAAGGCGTCCCTGTCGCGTGCAGCCAGCACGACGTGCGCGCCGGAGCCTGCCAGTGTGGCCGCGATGGCGGCGCCAATGCCGCGGCTGGCCCCGGTGACGAGTGCGACCTTCCCGGACATCGGACGGGTGGGTTCGGTGGCCGTCATGTCCTGCTCCTTTGCTTGGCGTGTCTTTGAGGCCCAGCTGCCCTGACCTGGCGTGGCCAGAAGCGTCCCGGGCCTAATCCTTCAGGTCGAAGTCCAGGTCGAGGTCTTCGGCGGCGCCCAGCTCCCGCCAGGTGGACCCGACCCGGGCAGCGCCGAGAGTCGTGGCAACGGGCATCCGGTCCACGGCAACCAGCTGGTCCAGGTCAAGGCCGGTGAGCTCGGCGATGTCCCGGATGGGTGCCTGGAAGGTCCGGAACGGGCCCAGCGGCGGGACATCCTCGGTGACCCCTGGCCGGGACACGTCGGGCAGATCGGCCAGCTGCGGGGTCTGGTCCACCACGTAGCCGGTGGCTGCCAGGCCGCCCTGGTGGATGAAGGCGGCGACCTTGAAGTAACGCAGCGGGATATCCACGCCCCGGTACACCGGATCGAGGGCGCTGAAAATGGGTCCGGTGAACACCACGATGCGGCTCCGGTATTGGGCGGCGTGCTCCTGCAGGTAGGACTCGATGCCCAGCCACAGTTCCAGGCCCTGGTTGAATTTGGCGGCCCGCGGTGCGGCGTTGGTGTAGTGGAAGGTGTCTTCGTTCGCCAACTCGGCCTCGGCCACGGTGTCGCCCCAGACCGCGGAGGACCGGCGCACCAGGTGGCCGCGGTCGATGTCGTTCCGGGTGTAGACCCGCTCCCCTGTCTGCTGCTCCGCGGGAAGCCGGGGATCGAGCTTCCAAGAGATTCCCGCCCGGTCCAGGTCCATGAGCGTGCTGCCGTCGATACCCACACCGGTGACGGCCGCCAGCCGCTTATCGCGGCGCATCAGCACCGAGAAGTGCGTGTAGGGCAGCAGGACGCTTTCCACCCCGGCCAGGCCCGGCAGCGGCACGTGTTGGCCAAGGAAGTCCTCGTCGAAGCCTTTCCGGCCCGCATAGTCTTTCGCGGTGACTGTCAGGTTCTGCAGCAGCTCGTCCATGGCCGGACACTACCAGCCAAAGGTGAGAGTCCGATGAAGGCTTGGTGGACGCTGGCTACCGCAGGGGACGGCCCGCAGCCTTTCCGAAAGCTCCCCGAGAGACTCCCGCCATTCCGGTTCATCAGCGTCGTCCCCTAGCTCAGCAAGTTCGGATTCTTCTCCTGCCACCCGTGTAACGGCCTGCAGGGCGAGCCCTCGCCTGTTCGTTTAGCAGCACCCTGTCACTGGCTGGTCGTGGAAGTTGAACGTCGCATTCATCGACCCTGCCGTCGCCCCGGCGGAAGCGTGCTCGGTATAGTGCCCGCTCGCGCCGAAAGGTCAGCCCGGGTCCGCACTCCTCGTGCGGCACCGGGCTGACCTCGGGTGGGTGTGGCTGTACTACCCGCCGGTCGTGAAGCTCCAGGAGCCACCGGCGAGCGTGTTGCCGACGGCGTCCTTGATGCTTGAGGACATCGACGCGGTGTATCTCGTGCTGGCGGCCAGGGTCACGTTCGGGTTCAGTGTTGCAACCCGGGTGGTGGCGTTGTAGCTGACCGCGTAGCTGACGAGCGCCCCCGTGGCGGCGTTCCTGAGCGCGAAGGTTCCGTTGGCGACACCGCTGACGGCCTCACTGATGGTGACCGTGACGTTGGCGGTCCGGCTGACACCGGTGGCGTTGACCGCCGGTGTCCTGGAGGCCATGATTGGCCTGGGCCCGGTCGTGAAGGCCCAGGAGGACGCGGCCAGCGGGTTGCCGGCGAGGTCCGTGATGCCTGCCGTGAGGCTTGCCGTGTGCCGTTTGTCCGCAGCGAGGGTGGCTGCCGGGTTCAGCGTGGCGACCCGGGTTGCGGCCGTCCAGGTCACTGGTGCGGCCACGACGGCTCCGGCGGCGTTCTTCAGCGTGAAGCGCGCAGCGCTCAGACCCGCAATCGGCTCATTGAAGGTTGCTGTGATATTGCCCGTCTGGCTGACCGCCATGGAGTTAAGTGCCGGGGCCTTCGCCGTCACGAGGGGCGCCACCGTATCGACGGTCACGGCGAGGGAACCGGCCGACATGGTTTCGGTTCCCCCGGCCGTGGTTTCGCTGGCCGTGATCGTGTGCCGGCCGTTGCTCAGAGGCGTGGTCGGGGTCAGCGAGAAGCTGCCATTTGCCGCGACCGTTGCCGTGCCGCTGGCTGCCCCGTCCACGTACAGCGTCGCGCTCGTGGAATCAGGCAGCGCCACAGCGCCCGTGAAGGTGGGCGACGTGATGCGCGTGATGTTGTCAGTGGCGGAACTGCCGGTGTCCGAAGCGGCAGTCATGTCCGGAACCGAGGGACCCTTCGCCAGCGGCGCGGTGCAAGGGGCGGTGGGACCGCCGATCTGCCCGAACTCGAAGATCGTGTTTTCCGTCAGGAGGGCGGGATTGCGGCCGAGCCACATCCCGCGGCTTTCGGAGTTGACCGGGGTCGATGCCCTGTCCGCGTCGGAAAGACCATCGAATCCACTGACACCAGTGAGCCCCGTCCACGTCGCCGTCCAGGTCGTTAGGCCCGGCCCGTCGTACGCCAGGGTGCCGTCGTCGCCAGCGGCCGCGCTGGCCCGAAGGGTGCGCTTGCCGTTGAGGGCGAAGGACTGGTTCTTGGCCACGATGCGGGCCTGAATCTGGTCGATAGGAATCTGTCCGCCGCCGGGGGCGACAGCTGTTCCCTTCATCACCACGGTACCGGGACCGGTCTTCGTGGCCTGCTGCGTGACGCTGACATTCGCCGTGAAGGTCTCGTCCCCGACGGTGGGGGCGGTGAGAACCCGGACGACATCGCCGGTGCGGATGTCCGGTGTGACGCCGTCCCAGCAGCCTCCGCCGGGGTGGTTGACTTCCACGAGACCGTCAAAACCGGGCGTCCCGGGATCGTCCTGCGGGATGAGGTTGGACGCGGTCCCGATGACCGCACCGCCACGCAGCACCTGAACGGTGGCCACGTCGGTCCTGGCATACCCTGACGCGGAGACGAAGTCCCTGACCGGGAAAACAAGGATGGAATGCGGCGCGACCGGCACCGCGTTAATAGCGGCCGAAGCCGGCACCGCGGCGCTCTGCACCGCCAGAATGGCAAGCGCACCCGCGGCGAGACCGGCCGCCACCCGTTGACGATTTCTTTCAGATTTCATGAAAAACTCCCCTCAGAGACCCCAGACTTCACCGGGCCGAGAACGGGCCGATGATGCACACCGGTCCATGCCCGGCGTGGATGCCAGTATCAGGAAACGACCCTGCGGAAACCCTTGACAAAAATCCAGGCACCGCCAGGGCATGCGGCCCGGACGCGGCGAATTCCTCGGAGTTTCGCAGGCAATTCTCAGGAACGACCCTTAGCTTTGACACCAGGCCCACCGAGTCAGAGACTGGGCGGTCCTGCCGCTAGGAAAAGCCCCGCCTCCCCTCCAAGGCCGCGGGGCCTTTCCGCGTGAGCCCCAAGTAGGTTTCGACGGCCGCTACCCGGGGTCGAGGGACCTTGCGGGAGCATTGAGCTAAAGCCAGACCGCGGGACCCCGATCGGGTCCCCCATCCCCGCCACCTCGGCCCGAGGACCTCCATCCTGCCAGGTACCGGAGTGTTTGCGGTAGTGATGATATTGCACATAGCTCCCCTTCGAAAATCTCCAGCAGGCGGCGAACACGGGCACTGAACGGCACACCCACCTGCGGGTATGAACGTCTCACTGGGCCTGCAGCAATTGGGACAGCGGAGGGCCATGAATGCCCCCGTTGCGCCCACGACCCCATCTTCGAGCTTGCAGAGAGCCTGGTTCGCATCATCGCAGCGCCCCTGGAAGGGGTCGCGGCGGCAATCGGCCGCGCGTAGGTTGGCCCCGGTCCGGCATCCTTTGTCCCGCACTCAACCACTGATGACGGCGCCCGCTCAGCCTCGGATCGGCGCACAAGCAGCTTTCCAAGGGACCGCGCAGGGCTCTCGGCGAGCCGTAAGATTAGTCAGAAGATGGTCGTTTGCCACACCACGTGTGGACAGACCGGCGGCCAGAGTCGGGACAGCATCACGGGTAATGCGAAGCATCTGCCCCGCCCGGGCCAGCTGCCGGCAGATATGTCACAACCGGGGCAGGAGCGACCGGCTACAACATCGTCGCCGTCCCCGGTCGCGGGCGCGTTTTGGTTCACCGGCTACACCTGAGTGGGGCCGCGTAGAGCAGGGGCAGAATTGGCCGGGGGACCACATGAATTCACGCCACTGCCTTGTCATCGAAGACGACCCGGACATGCGGGACCTGCTCTGCATCATCCTCACCGGAATGGGCTTCGTCGTCCACGCCGAAACCACCGGCACGGCAGGACTCCGGGCAGCCGGAACACTCGATTCGATCTAGCCCTCATCACCCTGGACCCGGGGCTGCCCGATCTCAACGGTCTGGACGTGGCACGCCACATCCGGACGTACTCGAAGGCACCAATCCTGATTATCTCTGCTTGGCCGAACCCGGCGACGAGCTCAACGGCGTGGCCTCCGGCGCCGACGCGTACCTAACCAAACCCTTGCGGCCCCACTTGTTCCGCGAACTCGTACAACGGCTCTGCCCGTCAGAGCCGTTGTACGCCCCGCCCGCGCGAACCCAAGACACAAGCACGGGTTCCTCGGCCGAGCCCCGGTCGCCGCGCGGCCGCCGGCAGGGCCGCAGCTAGATGCCCGACTCCTCCACCCTGGTGTTCACCCTGACCTATGCCGGCACCCTGGGCGTGGCGTTCCTGATGTTCCTCGGCCAGTTCGCAGCCTTCACCGCCCTGCTGACCATCGCGGCCATCGCCAAACTCCTGATCCGTGCGGCGCAGGCCGCCACGCGGCGACGCATCTTCGCTGCGAGATCAACAGATCTCTGAACCCGGCGGAGCCGGCTGACCCCGGTCGCTGGCACCGTTCCTTAAAACTGGGACGCTGTGCGGGTCGGATCCATGGCCAGAATTACTAGGGGTCGCCGGACCCGGCACTGACTGGGAGAAGTGCGTTGCCGGGTCCGGCGGACTGATCGGTCGGAGGACACCTAACGACCAGATATCCAGATCATGGCGGTGCGACCTTCACGAAAGGGTAGCCGGACCTTGTGAAATCGCAGCCCTTCCCTCACATAAGACCGCCCCCGTGGTCGGGTACAGGAACAAAGCCCCCGCTCGGGGACTGACAACCACGCCGTTCGGAGGAACGGGACCGGCGACGGGCTGGGTGTCCGTCTGGGATTGCGGGTACCAGTGGACCACCGCCGCCGGCCTGACTCTCAGCGTACGCCGGTGAGGAGCGGACCGACCCGGCCGTTCATGCCGGGCGCAGGCCCTCCCGTGACTGCCAGTCGTGGAGGTGGGCGGGCAGCGAAGGTCTCGGAACCGGCCGTATTGGCGGACGCGACAGCGTGCCAGATGAAGCCTTGCGCGGACGGGTGTGAATGACAACGCCCGGCAACGCGGGGACCGCTATCTGAGGAGTCCCTGACGCTCGGGAGGCTGGCGTTCGCGTCCACGGCAAAACAAGGTGGCAAGCCCCCGCCCGCTCCCCAGTCCCGGTCATGTTGGCAAAATTTCCTAGGCCCCGCCCCCTTGCCAGCGGTTAACCGAAGTGGTAAAAAATCTGTATCAGCGGATATAGATCTGCCCCCTGTCAATGCTAATTAAGGAGGTATGTCATGTTGATGATGAGCGATCCCTTCCGCCAGCTGGACCGGCTTGCCCAGCAGGTGCTTGGCACGGCCGCGCACCCGGCCGCCATGCCGTTGGATGCCTGGCGGGAGGACACCGAGTTTGTGATCTCGGTCGATCTGCCTGCCATGGATGTTGACTCGATCGACGTCGACGTCGAGCGGAACCTCCTGACCGTGAAGGCTGAGCGGAAAAACACCGCCCCCGAAGGGGCCGAGCTGGTGGCCGCTGAGCGGCCGCAGGGCGTCTTCAGCCGGCAACTGGTCCTCGGCGAGGCATTGGATGCCGAGAACGTTACGGCCGGGTACGACGGCGGCGTGTTGACCCTGCGTATCCCGGTCGCTGCCAAGGCGCAGCCGCGGAAGATCGAAATCACCAGCGGCCAAGGCGCCCAGCAGCAGATCAGCGCCTAACCGGCAGGGCGGGACACCGAACCCCATGCTGTCGTAGGGCGGTTGGCCTTCAGCGACGAATGCCAATGCGTCATTCGCGCACAGGCAGCATCAGCCGGCCAGGCGCCCCTCCCGAACGCGGTCCCCGGTACCGGTGGCCCGGGGACCGCGCCACATCACGCCACGAAGCCACACCGCGCGACGAAGGGGCATGACCCCGGGATAACAGGGAGGACGGGACTCACTGCAATGCCAGTCACACGCAACGTTGCCTGGGACAGGCGTTTGGAATCCTTCAAGGGCAGGGACACGACCCAATACGTGCTCACAGCTGCTTCCATGGCCAGCGCGTGTGCTGCCTGCCGGGCGCCCCTTGAGTCCGATGAGGCGCTCTCACTGCTGGTAAACGTCACGGAAAGCACGGCACCGGACGGAACAAGTTACGTCACCTTCACCGACTGCGTCTGCCACCGCCGCTGCAGCGGTCCCGGCCTGAGTTTTCAGCGGTGCCAGTGGGCGCCAAACGAACTCACCCCCATGGCCGTCCGGATGATCCTGACCCGGCAGGCCGGCAACGGACAGGGACGGCTGGTGCCGGTACTGGTCTACACGCTGGTCCCGATCGTGGCCTTCCGGGAGAACGACGGCGACCTGACCTCGGCTCTCGTCTCGATCCTGCTCTCCCATGGCTTCCAGTTGGCCATGAGTCCGGACTTCACCAGCATCATGGAAGACGCCGTCGAAACGCCGGCGAGCTGCAGTTTCGCCGTGACGTCGCAGGGTCTGGTCACCTTCAGCATCGGTGGCAGAAGCCTCTTCGGCGAACAGCTCCGCCCGGACAAACCCGACGACGCGCTGTGGCTCGAGGCGGCCCGCGGCGGGCGCGTCCTTGTTGTCAGCGGGGACAACCTCATCATCACCGCCAATGGCCTCGACATCCGCCCCGCCGCAGCCCAGGGAACACTGGTCATCGGCATGGTACCTGTCCACGCATAAGGGATGGACCCTCTGCCCTGCCCTACTCCGCGCATGCTGCCCCCGCTCCGCGCATGCTGCCGTAACGGCATGCTGGATGACAAGGACGCGTGCTCGCCTGACCGCATGGACGCTAGTCCACGAGCGGTGGAGGGCCGAAGAGGAATTCGTTGGCGTGGGCTACGGCTTTGCGGAACGCGTCATTCCGAAGCGCCACCAGGTGTTCAATGTCATCCATGCCGGGCTCAAGGAACCCGGTAAAGCCCGGGCGAAGCATCCAGATGTCCCCCGCAGGTGGCAGGTAGAACACGCCGAAGGAGCGGTGCTGGCTGTCGTCGTCGGTCCAGATGGGCACCACGGCCAGGGCGGCACCGGTGGCGGGATTGATCCACTGCGCGCGGGGCAGCGGTTCCTCATGGGTTTCGGGGTCCAGGAACGGGGCTGTGCCCTTGCCCCAACGCTGCTCGAAGCGCTCGTGGAAGGCCGGGATCAGGTGTGAGTCGTAGCGGCGCCAGTCGCTCATCGTTGTAGTTCTCCTCTGGGTCTGATTCGTGTGCGGTTATGCCCACGGTCCGCTCTCCCACCTGACGGGAGTGACGCGCAGTGGCGGCTCTCGCCGCCGAACCACCCGGACCGGAATGAACTGCGGACCGCCGTTCCGCCCTCCGGCGCCCTGGCGGGTGTCCTGGCCGTTCGCTTCCGGACGTTCCCGCGGATGGTTGTGCTCGGCGGGTGGAGCAGCGCGCCCGGCGCGGAAGTCTTCCCGGTCGTAGGCGTGGCGGCGCTTGGGGTCACGGAGTACGGAGAAGGCCTGCATGATGAGCTGCAGTTCGGCGGCCGCAGCCTCTCCACCGGCAACATCGGGATGGTGCCGGCGCATGAGGGCGCGGTAGGCGCGCGCGATTTCCTGTGGCGATGCGCCACGGGAAACGTGCAGGACCGCGTAGTAGTCCGGGACAGGTCGGGTCATCATGAAGCCTGTTGCTGCTGCAGGATTGTGTTGGTATTTGCGGTTGCCGGTGGCAGCGGTCCGGGGCGGCCTCCGGCAGACGCCCGAAGACGGGAATCCGGACGCCGCCCCGTCAGGCGCATCGGAGGGCTACGTCTCGATCTGGTGCTGTTGGCCCTTGCTCTCGATCTCGATCTTGCGCGGCTTTGCCTGTTCCGCCACGGGGATGCGCAGTGTCAGCACGCCGACGTCGTAGCTGGCCTTGATGTTGTCCGTGTCCAGCGTGTCGCCAAGGATGAGCTGGCGGCTGAAGACGCCGCGCGGCCGCTCGGCAACCACCAGCTCCACGTTGGGCTGGGTGGCGTCCCGGCGCTCGGCCCGGACAGTGAGGACGTTCCTTTCAACGTTCAGATCCGCGGCGTCGGGCGTGATCCCGGGCAGGTCAAACGCCACGACAAATTCCCCGTCCTCCTGCCACGCGTCCATCGGCATGGCCGCCGGGCGGGCTGCTGTTCCGAAGACCTGCTGGGTGAGCCGGTCCAGCTCACGGAACGGGTCAGTACGGATAAGCATCATTTCCCACTCCCTTCAACACCTAGGTTTCATGGCTACCCACCGCCGGGTATCTGTGACAGTGGATATAGATTTCTTATAGCACTGGTGACAAAATGGTGCAAGAGGAAGATTCAGGCAAATTGACGGGAAACGCATGACAAACCAACGCGGCAGCGGGCGCGGGCTGTACGCCATATCCGTGGTGGCAGAACTCCTGGGAACGGGTCAACAAAACA
The DNA here is from genome assembly GCF_039748055.1 of Burkholderia sp. RS01. Classification (NCBI taxonomy): domain Bacteria; kingdom Pseudomonadati; phylum Pseudomonadota; class Betaproteobacteria; order Burkholderiales; family Burkholderiaceae; genus Burkholderia; species Burkholderia sp. RS01. The sequence continues at coordinate 44,059 of NZ_JBDLAK010000024.1, read as the reverse complement.
TCCGGCTCTATGAACGCCGCGGCCTGCTGACCCCGGAACGGACCGAAGGAGGCACCCGCCAGTACAGCGAATCCGACCTCGCGGTGTTGCGCCGGATCGGAGAGCTCCTGGACGACGGGCTCAACCTGGCCGGCGTGGCCAAGGTGCTGGAACTGGAAATGGACAACGCCCGGCTCCGGCTTCAGCTGCAGCGGGTCCGCGCCCGCAGCAGCCGCGCAGCGGCCCATCCTGAGCAAAGCGCCCGCCCGGACGACAGCATGTGAAGGAACTCGCATCCTCCGCGCGGCTTAGGGCCAGCTGCCCGCCGCGAACCGGAGAGTGCTGCAGGTACCCGGCGCCTGGTTTCGGGTTGCCCCTCACTCCCGTGACCAGCCTGCCAAACGGAGCCCACAGGCAGTTGTTACACAGCCGTCCTGCCCACACCACGTCGATACAAACGCCTTCCTCCGGCCAGGCATATGCGCCAGGAAGCAACCTGTGGGCCGAACGTGTTCCGCGCGCGGCGCCGATGGGTGCTGGTGAAGCCAGTCCGGCAGGTGCAAAAGCCCCAGAGCCGAACAGGCGTGGACAGGCCCCCGCCCGGGCCTGTGCCACCCACTCTCGGACCGCCGGAGCGCAGCCGAACAGAACCTACGCCTCTCTAGGACAGGCCTGCAATCCCCGGTTGCTTCCAGGACGGTTCCCGTCCGGGAACACTCCGGCTGAGCAAATCCAGCAGTTCGCCCTGGTCCAGTCCGGTCGCCTCGCTGACCTCGGCCAGGGTGGCATCCCCGGCGCGCAGCAGAGCCGTCGAGGATTCCCGCAGCGTCCGGCTTGCCACGTTCAGGGCGGCTTCGGCGGTTGCTATGACCGCCGCCAGCGCCCAAAGCCGCTGGAGTTCTGGGTTCATTTCGTATCACCGCCCTTTCCTCTGGATCCCCGCCGACCGCCAGGAGTCCGGCGGAATGTCCGGCAGTGCACCCGGCGGGGTCGAACCCACGACCCGAGGATTAAAAGTCCCCTGCTCTCCCGGCTGAGCTACGGGTGCCCGCTCCCTGCAGCATGTGCCCGCTTCCCTCTTCGTTCGCTCATCACAGATCTATATCAACCACCATAGATTTTCTAGCACTGGTACAACGCCGATGCAAGAGTTTTCGAAAGGGAAACCCGCCAGAGAGCGTTCGATGCAAGGCTCAGGGCGGCGGCGTCAGCCCCGTTCAATTCTTAACCTAACGTTTCCACTGAATTTCACTCGAGGAACCGGGACCCAAGTGTTTGCCCACTTCGTACCCGACCGAATCCCCCCACGACTGCAGCCGCCACTAGCAACGTCATCATCAGCGACAACTGCACGTTTCCGCGAACAGGTCCGCGCTAATAGGGAGGGAACCATGCTGCTCTATGAACGCCGTCGCCTGCTCACACCGAATCTGCAGTCCTGCGCCGGATCGGTGAACTCCTGGCCGACGGGCTCAATCCGGCAGCCGTGGCTAAGCTCCTGGAACTGGAGATGGACAACGCCCGCTGCAGGGCCAGGCTTAGGCGCGCCCGCCCCCACACCTGCGGTCCGGATCAAAGGAAGTGACGAGCCTGCGGCTTGTATCCGCCCCCGAGCGGACCGGTTCCGGCAGGAGCGCCCACCTACCCGCCGCAAGTCGGAACTACGAGGTTCGCCGGCCCGGACCGCGGGCAGTGCACGGTCACGGCGTGTTTGATCGATTCACGCCTAATCGCCAAGCACTACCTTGGCCAACCCGGCAGGAATTCGGCTGACGGACCGTCTCGGGCCGGGACCGGCGCTTTGGACCCTTGAGCTCCCGGCGCAGGGCGGATCAGGCGTCGAAGTGCGTCCGGACCCTTCGGGTCGTCTGCTACTGAGGCGACGACTGATGCAGCGATGTCCCGAAGTTTGACGTTGCGGGTGTTGGAAGCGATTTTGAGGATTTTCACGGCAGTCTCCTGGCTGCAGCGGTTTTGCGCCATGATGGCGCCGGTCGCCAGGTCGATGGTGGTCCGGGATTCCAAGGCGGCGGCGAGGTTGGTTTTCGCCTCGGCCAGCTGGCTGATTCGCACCGCCAGTCGAAGGGCCTTGGACGCATAGTAGGCATACGCTTCCACCATGTCGATGTCCTCTCCGGTGAAGCCATGGGACCGGGTGGAATACATGTTCAGACCCGCTTCCGCTTCCCCCTCCAACAGGAGCGGTATGGACAGGCTTGATTCCACGCCTTCCCCCAGCGCGGCTGCAGTGTAGTCGGGCCAGCGGCGCTCACAGTTAAGGTCCGGGACGTGGATAATAGCCTGTTCGCGGATTGCTGTCAGGCACGGTCCCTCACCGGCACTGTATTGGGTTTCATCGAGCCGGAGTGCGTTCACTATACTGCTGGCCACGGTCACCGGTTTCTTCCGCTGTATCAGCGTGATGCTGCAGAAGGCAGCGGCCGGGTCAGCCAGGGTGAGAGCGGAGAACTCGGCCAGCTCGTCCAGCATCTCCTTCACATCCCCGGTTTTCAGGACAAGATCCTGCAGACGGTCTACGACAACACTCGAGGGCAAGAGACGCGGTTCTTGGGCCATCATCGGCCTCGTTCCTCATAGGGCCCTGACAACAACCCCTTGGCGGGAGGCCCTGAAGGACAACGAAACCGCACGGGCGGCGGCTCTTTGAGTATGGCCGCTGACGCAGAGAATGGGTAGCTGCCCAGCTGCGAGGCGTCTGATCGGCCAATCACCCGGACCCCGAGGGATGCAAGAATCCCGGGAGGAGACGCTCCTTTGTCCGTCCATAACTGCATGTCACTGCCTGCCGGTCCATGAGAGAGCACCCTGATTCTTCCGCCGGGCGGGGGCGCCGGCCACTCCTTTGCACCGAACCTCCGCCCGTGTGTGCGCCGACAAGGGACGCTGCCCGGGACGAAGCCGATGCCTCCGCCGGCTCCGCCCTTTGCAGCGAACCGCAGCCGCGTCAGCCATGGGACGCCCGAACGGAATTCCAAGGTTTTCGTAGCTTTCGACCCCACCCTGAGGGGATACTACGAACGCATTGGGGCAGTCATGGATTCTGGTTCGAGGACATATTTTGACCGGGCATTGAGCCGGCGTCAGTTTGGCTGGATAGTCGGTGGTGGCGCGATGGCAACCCTCGGCTTGTGAGATCCAGAGACCACCTGGCGTTTAGGCGTGTCCATGCCAGAGGCAGGAAGCGGTGAATTGTTTAGAGACCTAGCCCGGTCTCCTGACGCTCAGATTCCGCAGGCCCGTGCCCGGACGGGCCAGCATCTGGAGCCGCCCAAGAATCTGATGGGCCCACCGGGACCGCACACGATAGTCCCAGTTAAGGGCGTTCAGGGCGAGACTGATCAAGTCCCTAATTGAAGGAGCGCGTGCAAGGGGTCAAGTTCCGCAGAAGGTCCGGTAGGCGCCGAAATCTTCCGGGGCGCCGACTGCGTATTGCTCGAGACCGGGGCGCTCGTCGAAGGGACGGGTGACCGCGTTCAGAAGCCGGAACAGTGGCTGCATCTCGCCGCTCGTAGCGGCGGCCAAGGCCTCTTCCATCAGGTGGTTGCGGGGAATGTAAGCGGGGTTGACCCGGTCCATGGCGTCGGCGTCCGGTCCCAAGGCACGCCAGCGGTCAGCCCAGGCATCGAACGCCGTTACATCAGGAAACAGTTGCCGCGCAGGCTCCGAGTGGCCGCGGGCCGCTTTGCCAAGGCTGCGGAAGATCGAGGTGTAGTCGACGTGTCCCTCCTGCAGGAGGGCCAAAAGCTCTTCGACGAGGGGCCAGGTCACGTTGTCACTGAGCCCAGGACGGAATCCAAGCTTCGCGTTCATGCCCGCCGCCCATGCAGCACTGTACTGACGGCGGAAATCATCCAGTGACTCCACCGAGAGCTGGATGGCCATCTCCTGGTCCTCATGCAGCAGGGGCAGAAGAGACTCGGCGAGACGGGCGAGATTCCATTCCGCCACCACTGGCTGGTTCCGATAGGCGTAGCGGCCGCTGTCGTCGACCGAGCTGTAGACGGCAGCGGGATCGAACGCGTCCATGAAGGCACACGGGCCGTAATCGATCGTCTCGCCCGAAATTGTCATGTTGTCGGTGTTCATCACCCCATGGACGAATCCCACCAGCATCCAGCGGGCCACCAGCGACGCCTGCGCAGCAACGACTGCGTGGAACAGGGCGAGATAGGGGTTTTCGGCTCCCGCCGCGGCCGGATAGTGCCTGGTGATCGCGTACTCGGCCAGGCGGCGAACGAGACCGGTGCCCCCCCATGGCCGCGGCGTACTGAAAGCTGCCCACGCGCACATGACTCATCGCGACGCGGGTGAGCACGGCTCCGGGCAGCACGGTCTCACGCTGCACCAGACGCCCCGTTCCCACAACGGCAAACGACCGTGTGGTGGGAATGCCTAACGCGTGCATGGCTTCGCTGACGAGATACTCGCGCAGCATCGGTCCAACAACCGCCAGGCCGTCTCCCCCGCGGCCGAACGGTGTGCGCCCTGACCCCTTCAGGTGCACGTCCCGTAGCAGACCGTCAGCGTGCATGATCTCGCCCAGCAACAGGGCACGCCCGTCCCCAAGCCGCGGGGCGTACCAGCCGAACTGGTGACCCGCGTAAGCCTGTGCGACCGGCGTGGCATCAACGGGGAGCCGATTCCCGGTTAGCAGGCCCATCCCGTCGGCACTGCCTAAGAAGTCAGGATCCAGGCCCAATTCGGTGGCCAACGGCTCGTTGAGCACCAATAATTGAGGGTCGGGAATGCCCACAGCCCGCCACGCAATGGCCATCTCCGGAAAGTCGCGGGCAAAGTGGCCGCTCATGGCGACGGCTGACAGGGAGATGGCATCCATCCATCAAGAATAGCCGCGACACGATGACCGGTGACGGTTCCCGGCACCGGCCCGGCCTCAAAGGTTCGACCTTCTTGTGACCGTCGACGCGGACTGCGCCTTCGCGTCAGGCCAGTCGCGCTTGCCCAACACTGACGACGACAAACCGTCCGGAACTGGCGGCGGCTTCATTCCCGACCGGCAGACGGACTGGCACCTGTCAGCGAAGCACAGATTCGACCAGTTCTCGCGGCGGACCGCAATCGGCATTGCACTCTGAAATCATGCCGCCCCACTCCCCCACCTCCATGAATCACCAGAAGCAACTGCGATGTTTGATGCTCCTATGTCTCGTCAGACGGGAGTGTCCGTTTAACGGTTGATCCACGGTGGGCACTTACTTGATTCTTCCGTCGAAGGCCAGTCAAGGAACGGTACGAACTCGCTTCATGCGTTCTCCCACAGCCGGCTGATCGCCGGGTACTGCCTGCCCCATTTGCCCGAGAACTCCACGAAGCGTTCCTTCGCCGCGGCCTCGGACGGCGCTGTGTAGACCGGGCGCAGATCACAGGACATTTCGTCCCAGTACTGCCGGGCGACATAGCGGAAGGTGTTGCCGATCAGGCGCACGATGCAGGTCTGGACGACAGTGAGCTGCCAGACCGTGCTGATGGCCTCGGGCAGGCCCTTGAGCCCGTCGCAGACCGTGATGCAGACGTCCTCGGCACCGGCTTCTCCGGGATGGTAGCCGACCTTGCTCAACGGCTCCTCACCCATCTGCACCGCCTCACCGAGGAGATCGATGAACTCACCGCCGAACTCAGCCGCCGGATCCCAGTCATCGCTCCGGCATTGCTGGCGATCGTCGGCTGCAGGACTTTGACGGCGGCGAAGATTCTGGGAGAGACCGCCGGCGTTACGCGGTTCCGCTCGAAGGACGCCTACCCATGCCATAACGGCACTGCCCCGCTGCCGGTGTGGTCGTCGAACAAGGCCCGCCACCGACTCTCCCGAACCGGGAACAGACAGCTGAACGCGGCGCTGCACCGGATCGCGCTCACCCAGGCCCGCTGCCATCCCGGCGCGCGAGAGCTTCTGGCCCGCCGCAAAGCAGGCGGAGACGGCGGCATGGAAGCACTGCGTATCCTCAAACGCCGACTATCCGACGTCGTATACCGAGCTCTGATCGACGATCACAAAACCTCCGCAGCCAGCACGCTCATCCTCGCCGCTTGACAGAGGAGCTAGCCACAGTCCTGGGCCATCACAACCAGTGGCACACGACCCGCTCTGAGAGGGCGGGAACTTCTGGATCCGACGCGGAGCGGTACAGGACGTCCCCCATGCGGGGGTCGACTTCGGCCGGGGGTTCTGGCTGTGCCGCTTCTTCCGGTTTCGCTGCGTCGTCCATGAGCTGGTCAATACGTTCCGAGTCCCTCTGGGCGGGTTTGAGCGCGTCGGCGTGCTTGAAGGGTTCCGCCAGTGCTTTGTCTGCCTGTTCGACGCGCGACCCGGTACAGTTCACACCGCCATCGAGCGGGCAGGCGGCTCTGACCGGAGACCGGCTCGCGGCCGTGCCGTGCCCGTGGTCGGGGTGGTGTCGAGCCCGCTTGAGCGTTGTCAGCAGACCGCCCAGTTCATCCTCGATCGCCAGGCTGGCACGCCGTTCGCGCCGGTCGATCCCGATCTCACCGAGTGCGATTACGGTCAGTGGCAGGGCCGCACGCTCAGTGATCTTGCGACCGAGGATTTGTGGCCGGTTGTGCAGTTGCAGCCGTCCGCCGTCGTCTTTCCCGGCGGTGAATCCCTGGCCGCGCTGCAGGCTCGGTCGGTGGCAGCGATTCGACGCCACGATACAGCCTTCGAAGCCGTGTACGGGCCAGCGTGCGTGTGGGTGGCGGTGAGTCACGGTGACATCATCAAGTCAATCCTCGCCGACGCGCTCGGCATGCATCTTGACCTGTTCCAGTCGTGGCTGTCGAACGCACTCCACTGTGGCGATGCGCCGGTGGGCGGCGGTGCAGGGCAGAAGGCGCCGTGAACCTCATGTGCCTAAAATACTGACATGCCTACACGTGTTCACGAGTTTGCCTGGCCTGATCGGGTCGTCGTCGGCACCATTGGCCTTCCGGGGGCGCGCACGTTCTATCTGCAGGTGCGCACAGGGACTCAAATCGTAAGTATCGCCTTGGAGAAGCAGCAGTCCGCTCTGCTCGCCGACAAAATCGACGAAATGCTCGACCAGCTCCTCACCGTCGAGGGCAACCCCCACAGCGTTCCCGCCAGTACTCCCATCGAACTCGTCGACAATGACCAGCTCGAGGCCGTTCAGGAGCAGTTTCGGGCCGGCGCCATGAGCTTAGGTTGGGACCCGACGACGGCGCAGGTCGTGATAGAGGCCTACCAGATCACTGATGTCGATGCTGATGACAACGACGGATCGCTTGATGAGGACGGCGCTGACGTGCCCGAAATGCTGCTGGTGCGGATGCCGGTTGGCACCGCCCGCGCATTCGCCAAGCGAACCCGTGAGGTTGTGGGCGCCGGGCGTCCCGCATGCCCGCTCTGCGGTTACCCCGTAGACGCCGACGGGCACGTCTGCACTCTTCCCGAGGTCTGATGCCGGCGCCAGACCTGTTGACGGCCAAGCTGACGCTCACCTGCCGCATTACGACGGCGTCGAACGCCACCTTCCTGGGCAGCATCGGCCACACGACGGTCGTCTATAAGCCGATAGCAGGCGAAAGTCCGCTGTGGGATTTTCCCCACGGCTTCCTTGCTCACCGGGAGGTTGCCGCCTACCTGGTCTCGGAGGTCCTCGGCTGGAACGTGGTGCCATGCACCTGGCTGCGCGCTGGTCCGTTCGGCGAAGGGATGGTGCAGCTGTGGCAGGAGACAGACCCCGACCAGAACGCGGTGGACCTCGTTGCGTCGGACGACGTACCAGAGATTGGTTGGAAACACGTTCTCAAGGGTCAGGATGAGAACGGACGGATGGTGGCCCTCATACACGAGGACTCTCCTGCGCTCAGACGCGTGGCGGTGTTCGACGTTGTCGTGAACAACGCCGACCGCAAAGGCGACCACATTCTTGCCATGACGGACGGACACCGGTACGGCGTGGACCATGGAATCACCTTTCACCGTGATCACAAGCTGCGCACGGTGCTGTGGGGATGGCTGGGAGACGCTCTGACCGCCGAGGAACGCGACGGCATCGATCGTGTCAGCGAAGGACTGCACGGTGGGCTGGGCCGAAACCTGGTGGGCTTGCTCAGCGCCGAAGAAATTGCATCGCTCGCCGCGCGCTGCGCCCGGTTGCGCTTGGCAGGGCGGTTTCCGGCTCCGAGTGGTGAGATGTCGGCGGTGCCCTGGCCGCTGTTCTGAGGGAATTACGGCTACGGGCTTCGCAGGCTGTGTCACGTTGATGGCATGGTTCTAAAGCTAGCGACGGAGCTCATCATTCCTGAGCGCAAGCTCGGCTGGCTCTTTTTCCTAGGAGCCCAGGCCCCGGCCGGCGATCCTCTGTTCCGAAGGCTTGAGCTATGGGAGAGACTTCAACTGTCACTGGGAATTCGCTGCCCAAACGCCGATAAGAGCGCATATGTTCTCTCGCACCCGGCGAATCGCATCCGGTGCGAATTCGACGGACTTCGACCTCTCCCCTCTCGGTGAACCGTAGGCCCGGGATTTCGTTCGAATGGCCGGGTCTGAGCATTGGGTGTATGAAGGCGGTAAGGCCCAGGGACGCTCAGGGCGGAATCTGCAATGACCAGTGACAGGGATCGGGATGCTTCAAGGCGTCCGCGGCAAGCCCGGCCACGTGACGCTCTGGGGCGGCCGCTGCCGTACGGAAGCGCTGGCGTCGAGCCGGTCTCGGAGGAACCGCTGCCGGCGGCGCAGACATTGGTCTCGGCCCGGAGTCTAGTGGAAGCTGGCCGGCCCTTCGCCGCCCATGAGGTACTCGAGGCCCGCTGGAAAGCTGGACCGGCCGAAGAACGCAACCTTTGGCAAGGACTCGCCCAAATCTGTGTCGGACTCACCCACGCCGCCCGGGGGAACAGCGTTGGAGCGCTCCGGCTCTTCGAACGAGGTGCGGCCCGACTCGAGGAGTACGGTTCCGGCGAAGGGCCGACCTACGGGCTCGACTTGCCCGCCGTCGTGAGTTGCGCACGCGATCGGATGCGCACCGGCAGCCGAGCTGGCGACCAGCATCCCTCGCGAACAGCCTGCGGAGACACTATGAAATGAATGCACTGTTCCAAAGGACAGCGAGCGTTGAACTGTCCTGAGACGTTCCGGTTCTGTATCCAACGGCACTTACCAGCAGCGCAAAGGCGGATCGAAGCAATCATTCAGTTCTGCGGGGTTTGAGCCGCCTGCGGTTTCAAAGGGTGCTGCGGGTCCAGGCACACCGATCTAATTTGACACAGCCGCCGGGTTGATCGGGAACAGGTTGCTGTTAGTCCCTGCCGCTGCAATGAACTGGTGGCGGCCTGGCATGGATACCCAATAGTGACGGCCCTGTAACACGGAGTACACACGCCGTTCGTAGCCTTGCAGTAGGAATTTTCCCAGTAGGACATGTGCATGAATGCCGCAGACACCGCAATCAAGCCGATCATTGGCCTGACCACATATCTTGAGCAGGCCGGCACCGACGGCTGCGGCAACGTTCGCGCCGCATTCCTCCCCGAAAAATGCCTCACTCCCCTCCTTGACGCCGGAGCAGTTCCGATCCTTCTCCCGCCCCAGCTCACGACCGGGAACATGATCGAGCACCTGGTCAGCAGGCTGGACGGGCTGGTCATTCCCGGTGGCTGGGACGTCGATCCAACCCGATACGGTCAGGAGCCGCATCCGGAAACGGACTCTCCCCGGCCGGAACGCGACGAGTGGGAAGCCGCCCTGATCCTCGAAGCGATCCGCCAGGATGTCCCTCTTCTCTGCATCTGCAGGCGTGAACAGCTGCTCAACGTCACGCTCGGCGGGACCCTGCACCAGCACCTGCCCGACGTCCTGGGAACCGGGCATTACCAGCTGGGTGGCCACCAGTTCAATGCCATCCGTGTCGACATTCGGCCCGACTCCCGGCTTGGCCGTCTCCTTGGGGCCGACGCACTGGAAGCCGTTCCCGTTTCGCACCACCAGGCCGTGGACCGCCTTGGCGAAGCTCATCGCCACCGCTTGGAGTGAAGACCAGAAAGTCGAAGCAATTGAGCATCCCGGCGCCGGCTTCTGCGTGGGGGTGCAATGGCACCCGGAACAGGTCGCGGAATAGAAAGCGCTGTTCCATGGCTTTGTGGAGGCGGCCAGCACCAAGATGCTGTCACGGCTTCGCCCGGCTGCTGTGGAGTCCCTGGAGTTCGCGCACGAAATGGCTGCCAGCTAACTCCTACGTGACGCCTTGAGCCATAGGGCGCGATGTACACCCACTTTTAACAAGTCCAGAGCATTTCAGCCGCGCTCCCCAAGACGGGGCTCGACCACCCGGAACCTGCGCCAGGAACCCTTCCGGTGCGCTGGTCCTGGCCAAGCTTGCGCACTACGTGCTTGACGAGCGGCCGGTCTCCGACGAAGAAGAGATGTTCTTGAGGCTGAAGGCCCCGCATGTCACCTTGGCTGACCATGCGGCGATTTACGTGATCGTCAACCAGGTCTTTCGTGCGTCCGGGGTGGAAGCTGTGAAGGTTGGAACGCGTTCCCTTCGCTACAACGCGGCGTCCAAGTTGTTGCGGGCGGGCACCGCGTTGCCGACGATTTCGGCGATTCTCGGTCATGCCCATAGTGACTCGACCAATGTGTATCTGAGTGCGGATACCGAGCGGTTGCGCTCGTGTGTCCTTCCGCTGCCGGAAGGACACAGCGCGATGAGCACGTATGAATTCACCAGCGTGTTCGCCCGGGAATTGACGCGGTACCTTGCCTTCAAACAGGGCATGGGCTGCTACGGCGATTCGCGCATCTGGTACCTGCGCAGCTTCGACACCTACTGCACGGAACACGAGGGGGCGTCTTTTGACCAGCAAGCCATCGAGGGTTGGGTCATCTTCAAGAAGTCGTCCCAGCCCGGGTCCAGCCCGTCCTGGATGTCATACATCAGGGATTTCGGCCGCTGGTTGCGGACCCACGGCAACGCGGAAGCGTATGTGCTTGCCGAATCCTGGAAGAGCGGATTCTTCCGCTCCCAGCCGTACTTGTTGAGCCGCGAAGAAATTTCGTTGTTCTTCCAATCCGCTACTGAACTGGAGACCACTTCGCCGTGGAAATGGCAGTCCGTCGCCTTTTTTGCGCTTGATGCACTCGTGCGGGCTTCGGACCTTCGAAACCCGCAGGCTGCAACCCCGGGATGTTGACCTCGACAAAGGGGAAATCGATGTGCGGTGGTCCAAGGGCAACAGGAGCCGGCGCCTGCCAATCACCGGCCAGATCATCGATATCCTCGCCGACTGCGACCGGATATCCCGCAAGAAGTTCGGGCAACAGCGTCCCGGGTTCTTCGTCTCCTCGACCGCAGCCCCGGTATCACCGGCATCGATCGGGGTCACGTTTAACCGGATCTGGGACCAAGCCGGGTTGCCGCGAGCAGCTGGTGGCAGACAGCCTCACCCCTACTCCTTCCGCCACCATTTCGCCTACGCCAACATCGAACGATGGATGGCCGAAGGCACCGACGTCAGTGCGATGCTGCCCTACCTCGCCCGCTACATGGGGCACGCATCGCTGGACAGCACCTTCTACTACATCCATACATCACCGGACTTCATGGATGGCTACGCAGCACTCACCCACGACGGTCCAGGCGTATTTCCCGAGTTGGGATTTGAATGAAACGCACAACGCACGAACCGACCCCTGATTTCTGGGGTTACGCACGGAACTACCTGCACGACTTCCTGCCCAACGTCAGGGAAATGGCGCCGCGCAGCATTGAGGCATACCGGATCAGTCTGGAGAGCTATGTCCATTACCTGGTCACGGAGAAGCAGGTCCGCCCCCAGAACATCGGTTTTGATCACTTCGACCGGCAATTCCTGAAGGACTGGTTGGTATGGATGCGGCAAGCCAAGGAATACCTGCCCGCAACCATCGGCCTGCGCCTGAGCGCCGTCAAGGCCTTCCTGAATTTCGCGTCCACGGAAGACCTCACTCTGGTCGCTGTTTACCAGGCTGCCAAGAGCATCAAGGCACCGGCCACACCGCGCAAACCCATCGAATACCTCCAGGAGAACGAAACGGCAGCGATTCTCGCCGCCTACGACGGCAAGGACGTGAAGTCACGCCGGAACCGCATGCTGCTCATCCTGCTCTACGACAGCGGTGCGCGCGTCGGCGAGATCACCGCGCTAACCATTGACGACCTGGCACTGGCAAGACCGGCCCACCTGACCCTCACGGGAAAACGGGACAAGAGCCGCGTCGTCCCCCTGGGAGAAAAAGCCGTGGAACATCCAAAGGTCTATCTCGACGAGTTCCTCCCGCAACGCGCAACCCGGCCGGCGACGCGGCCCCTGTTCTATAGCTGGCACCGCGGGCAACCAACTGCCCTTTCCAGCGACACCGTCGCCGCGGTGCTCAAGAAAGCTGGGGACCTCGCCCGCGAACGGTGCCCTTCGATCCCGGGCAACCTCCACTGCCACATGCTGCGGAAGACCAAGGCCATGGACCTCTACAAGCAAGGCATACCGTTACCGATCATCATGCAACTGCTAGGACACGAAAGCATGAGCACCACTTCCGTGTTCTATGCCTTCGCCACCCTCGACATGATGCGGACAGCAATGAATGCCGCCACCCCGGCAATCAGCGACATGAGCACCGAGGCGCTCAGTGACGACGAACTTCGGCTGCTCTACTCACTGAAATAGCACGAAACGTTAAGCCGGGAAACAGGGCCGCGACCCAGGAATCACAAGGGCAAACTCCCCAACCTCGGCTTAACGATTACCTCGGCATAATCGGAATTAAGCCGAATTCGGCTTAACTCCGATGCGGGCAGCCAGTACACCTCCATCCGTGACACCGACACACTGGCCTTGGAGGGCCTGCAGCCGTCCATTGGCAGCGTGGGTGATGCCTATGACAATGCCGCCGACGAGACCGTGATGGGGTTGTTCAAGAACGAAGCCGTCGCGAAGGATTCACCGTTCCGCAGCGGGGCGTTGAAAACCGAAAGCGACGTGATGGAGATCGTCTTCGAGTGGGTCCACTGGTACAACAACGAACGCCTGCATTCCGCCCTGTATCACCAGACGCCAGAGGAATACCAGCAGACATATTATGATCTACAAACCGGCCCGTTACCCGACGACGCCGCCAACAAACAGGCGGCATGATTTCCGGGACGGTTCACCGGCACCAGATGACGAATTCGTAGCGGTATCGACACGAATACGTCCCAGTCCGGTCCGGCTCTCGAAAAGCCGCTCCTGGGGGTCAGCCGCCAGGATGCCCGCGATAGCCGGACGCCAATGTCAGATATATCGAACATTCCCGTATAGGCTTCGGATGTTTGAAATATAGAACAAATGGTCGGTCTGGCATTATGATCGATATATGGAACACGACGAGCCGACCCCGTTCTACCGTGCGGTGGATGCTTCCTCGCTGGGCAGGGCCATCAGCGATGCCCGCAAGGAGGCCGGCCTGACACAGCAGGACCTGGCTGAGCGGCTCAAGGTGACCCGCGGGACCATCGTCCGGCTCGAACGCGGGGAAGCCGTGTCCCTGGTCGTGGCCATGCAGGCCATCAGGGTCCTTGGCCGTGACGTCGCCCTCGTCCCGCGGTTTTCGAAGCTTCAGGTCCGCCCGTGAGCCCACGCAAAACCCTGGACGTCTTCCTTCGCGGCACGCGGATCGGCGAACTGAAAGGCAGCGGACTTCGCATTTCCTTCCAGTACGACCGGGCAGCTGTGGCCGAGTACGGCTCCGGCTCCATCCTGTTGTCGCTGTCCATGCCCGTGAGCCGGAACAGCATCGGGGGCCCGGAAGTGTACGACTTCTTTGACGGGCTGTTGCCGGAAGGCCAGGTGCGCTCCCACATCGCCAAGGAGAACGGCTTGTCCACCCCGGATGCGTTCGGTCTTCTCAGGGTCCTCGGTGCGGACTGTGCCGGCGCCGTTCAAATCCTGCCACCCGGGGACGCCCCGGACGTACCAGGCGCCGCCATTCCCATGACCGAGGATGAAGTCGCCACGGTTGTCGAGTCACTCCCCACCTGGGACCTGCCCGATGACTTCCTCATCACAGCCTCCCTGGGCGGGGTCCAGTCCAAGGTGCTGCTGACCCGGCACGACGGCGGCTGGGCCTGGCCGGGCCGTGGAGCTGTATCCACCCACATCATCAAGCCTGAGCCCCTGGAGTCGACCATCCCGGCCCTCCTCGCCGCCGAGGACTGGGCGTTGAAGACGGCGGCTGCGGCCGGAATACCCGCAGCCACGGCACGCCTGGAGAAGTTCGGCTCCCGCCAGGCGATCATCGTGGACCGCTTTGACCGTGCCCCGGACGGCAGCCGGCTCCACCAGGAGGACTTCACTCAAGCCCTGGCACTGGCCAGCGAAGCGAAATACGAGGGCAGTTCAGCCCCGCCGTCCCGGCTGACCCGCCTGGTCAACGCAGCCGCACCGCACACGCGCGATGACGACGCCTTCCGCCGGGACCTGCTCAGGGCAGTGACTTTCAACCTGGCGATCGGTAACGGAGACGCGCACTCCAAGAACTACTCCCTTATTCTGCGCGATGGCGGCGAAGTGCTGCTCGCCCCGATGTACGACGTGGCACCCACGTTGCTGCTCTACGCACCGAGCAACAACGCCGGCCACTCCATCGATGGCCAGATCCGACTAAGCTACATCACCCTGGAGCACCTGGCCCGTGAGGGCGCAGCCTGGGGCCTGGACCTGGACGACGCACGGCAGACCGCGGTGTCGACGCTGGAAGCCATCGCCGCAGCGGCCACCAGGACCCAAGCCCCGGAGGGGTTGCATTTCCTCCAGGACCTTGTGCCCGCCCGCGTCAGCGACCTGCTGAAGGGCGTCGCCGCCCGGCGGGAACTCCGCTAGCCAGTTCTCAAAGGCGTCAAAATCAGCCCGGACCAGGCGCCACCGATGGACGGATTCGTCGGCCGTGTCATTGCTTCCGTAATCTGTGATGCGGAGCCCGGAATGATGCCGGGCTGAATCGAACGAAGGCTGTCCATGATCGAGGACGTCACCGGTGACCTGAAACTTGGGCATCTTTTCAAGGCCGCGGGCCTTGCTCCCGATGATGTGGCTGTCACCCGGCACACGCTCAATCCGGGAGGCTTGAAAACCCGGGCCGATGCCCTGGGGCCAAACCTTTTGCCTTACACGCGCGAACAGAGGCACAACAACAAGCTCGGCAAAACACCTCCGAGGATCTGGCTGAACTTCCTGGCCACCACCGGACGGCGGGCCCGGTTCATCACCGCTTTCGAGAACCACGGCGAAGTTCCTGAAGAGCGGACCGATATTTGGCGCTTCTTCGATCTACGGCCCTCGCCCGTTTTTTCGGCTCTGACCGATCGCCTTGTTATCGAGTGGACTCCGGACACAGTGAACTGGGCCAAATCCGGCAGGACGGCGAGTCCTATGGTGGCGATAGAGATTGCTGATCCGCAGACGGAGCCGTTTCCCGGCTTCGACTCGCTCCTCATCAGCTACGACGAGCTCCAGGCCGTGGTCGCCGACGACCGCTACAGCCAATGGCGGACAGCCCTCAGCTCAGCGTGCCGGGTCGATCCATGCCCGGCAACCGGATTCCAGCTAGTCCCCCAGCTCGGAGCGGCGGAACCGCAACTCCCGCACGGCACCGTTCAGGGGCGAGCCGGTGAACGGCAGCGCGTTCAAGTCCACTGCCCGGGCCACGGAGAGGGCAGTTTTGTTGGTGGCCGTGGCGGCTCGTTCCAGGAGCCCAATGCTGGCGGCGAACTCCTGCCAGTGTCTGACTTTGAGGTTCTTGACCTTGCCGCTGATGGTAAGTGCCGTTGAATCGTCGCCGTAGAGCAGCGTCCACTGGATGTCATTGACGGGTGCCACCACCCAACCTCCGTGCCGGCCTTCGAGCACCGAGGCGTTCTTGGCGTGCAGGTCACCGTTCCCTGTCAGCCAGACGAGCACGAACTGCAGGTAGAGGTTCCTGACGGGTGACCGCCCGGGCTTTGCACAGTCCGGACAGGGCCAGCACCACTTCCTCGGCTCTGACGGCATATTTGGATGCCGGCGGAAGGTTCAGGACCTGGGCGGCGTCTTCCAGGTCCAGCCGCTTCATCCCGTCGTCCCAAGTGCGGTCAACCTTTCCACTAGGAGTCCCGGCAACCCGTTCCGGTCTGTGACGACACGGTGCGCTGCCACCGGCATCTTTAGTGCCTTGGCAGCGGTGAGGTGGGCTGCTTCATTCAGGACCAGGTGTGCGTGTTCGGGCGGGTCCTGTTTGAGCAGCTAGCGGCGGTTCGCCAGGGCAAGCGGCATCGTCAGCATGGAGGCGCTGGCTCTGGATTGGACTCCCGGCAGCCCGTGGGGATCCACCGCTTCGGCCAGGGCAGAGAAGTTCAGGGCTTCGGGTCGCGTCGTGTCCGCAGGGGGCGGTGGCTCTACCGGCCGCTCCCCTGCCGCGAACAGACTTGCCCGGAAGAAAGTCCGGATCCCACACACCTGGACTCTGTCAACGGTTCGTACCAGCCAGAGATACCCCGCTGCACCCGGAACATCCAACGACACGGACGATCCAGGCCGCCAAGTCATGTCGCTGAAACAGAGAATTTCATGAAGTGGTGAAGGCAGGACCAGGAGGAAGGGACCAACATGCGGGCCCGAAAGCCGCCCGTGCACACCCCCTTTGGGCCGACAAACACCCGCTGAGCGAGTTTTTCAATGTCGCGGTCGGTGAGTTCAATGAGCGTCAGGTCGTGACGTGGGGACTGTCCCTAGCTCCTCTGTCAAGCGGCGAGGATGAGCGTGCTGGATGCGGAGGTTTTGTGATCGTCGATCAGAGCTCGGTATACAACGTCGGATAGTCGGCGTTTGAGGATACGCAGTGCTTCCATGCCGCCGCGTTCAGCTGTCTGTTCCCGGTTCGGGAGAGTCGGTGGCGGGCCTTGTTCGACGACCAGACCGGCAGCGGGGCAGTGCCGTTATGGCGTGCGTAGGCGTCCTTCGAGCGGAACCGCGTGACGCCGGCGGTCTCTCCCAGGATCTTCGCCGCCGTCAACGACCCGCAGCCGACGATCGCCAGCAGTGCCGGAGCGATGACTGGGATCCGGCGGCTGAGTTCGGCGGTGAGTTCATCGATCTCCTCGGTGAGGCGGTGCAGATGGGTGAGGAGCCGTTGAGCGAGGTCGGCGACGATCCCGGCGAAGTCGTCCAGGTGGAATTTGATGCGTGCGAACGCGCTGACCCGGTCGAAGTTCGCCGGGGCCGACCATGCAGGATCGAGCTCGTGCAGGTGCCAGCGGAGCCGGCTGATCACGCGGGTCCGTTCAGCGACGAGGTCCTCGCGGTGGTCGACCAGGAGGCGGATCTCGCGTTCGGCGCCATCGAGACGGGCGACGGGCAGATCGGGTTCTCGCAGGGCGGCACGTGCGATCGAGAGAGCATCGATCGGGTCGGATTTGCCGAACGTGCGGGCGCTGTCCCGAACATGGGACATCAGCTTCGGAGGCACCCGCACGACCTGTTCGCCCGCCGCGAGGAGGTCGCTTTCCAACCGTCTGCTCAGATGCCGGCAGTCCTCGATCGCCCAGAGCCGTTCCTGATCATCATGCTTGTTCGCCCATGCCAGCAGGGCGAGATGGTCGTTGCTGGTCGTGCCGATCGTCTTGACTGCGATCTGCCTGCCAACCGTGTCCGCGATCACGGCCGTGTGGGAGCGCTTGTGCGCATCGATTCCGATGATCACCATGGTCCTGTCTCCTTTCCGTCTACGGGTAGGGGTGCAGGACCGGTCGGTCGGCATATCCCAGTCAGGGGCGATGCCACGCTCCTCTCAAGCCAGGCCGGCCGGTCCCTCCGTGCCAGCCGGCCGCACTACAGACATTTGCCACGGAGGCGAAAAACGATGGAGCGAACCAACCGGCACACCAAAATAGTGACACTGGGAATAACGGTGGATTCATGGCTGGCCTGACACGCCGGGCGTTGCCTGGCGGGGAGGACTGATCACGAGCGACATCATGGATCCCATGGCGACTGATGTGGATCAGCAAGAGTTAGCGCAGCAGCTCCTGGCCCAGGCCAGGGAGCAGGGCATCGACCTCGTCGGCCCGGACGGGCTGTTGAACCGGCTCACCAAAAACGTCCTGGAGACCGCTTGGAAGCGGAAATGGACGAACACCTCGGATACGAAAAACACGACGTGTCCGGGCGCGGGAGCGGTAACTCCCGCAACGGCACACGCACGAAGACCGTGCTGACGGAGATCGGGCCGGTGGAGATCGACGTGCCGCGGGACACCGGCTCGACGTTTGATCCGCGGGTCGTCAAGAAACGGCAGCGCCGGCTGACCGGCGTGGATGAGATCGTGTTGTCACTGAACGCGAAAGGGCTCACGACCGGTGAGATCGCGGCGCACTTCGCCGACGTGTTCGGCGCCAGGGTCTCTAAAGACACGATCTCGCGGATCACCGAGAAGGTCATCGGGGAGATGACCGAGTGGCAGAACCGGCCGCTAGACCGCGTCTACCCGGTGGTGTTCATCGACGCGATCCACGTCAAGGTTCGCGACGGGCAGGTCACGAACCGGCCGGTCTATGTCGCGATCGGTGTCAGCGTCAACGGTGAACGGGACATCCTCGGGCTGTGGGCCGGGGACGGCGGCGAAGGCGCGAAATTCTGGCTCTCGGTGCTGACCGAGATCAAGAACCGCGGCGTGGAGGACGTCTGCATCACGGTCTGCGACGGACTCAAGGGCCTGCCGGAGGCGATCACGACCACGTGGGAGCGAACGGTGGTGCAGCACTGCATCGTGCACCTGATCCGCAACAGCTTCCGCTACGCCGGACGCCAGCACCGCGACGGCATCGTCAAGGCGCTCAAGCCGGTCTACACGGCCCCGTCAGAGCAAGCGGCGAAGGACCGGTTCGCCGAGTTCACGGCCGCGTGGGGCCAGCGATATCCGGCAATCGTGCGGCTCTGGGAGTCCTCCTGGGCGGAATTCGTGCCGTTCCTGGACTACGGAGGCTGTCGCAGAATGGCGTGTCCCAGCCCGGGCGGTACGAGGGGCCTGTTAGTGGGCGCCGGCGGGTCCGCTTGACGGGTCCGTGCGGTCGAGGCCTCAGCCGGTTACCGTGTGGATCTTCCGGATGTTGTAGGCGGCGGCCGCGAGGTTCAGCTCACTGCGGGCTGCGTCGAGGCCTCTCCGGGAGAATCTGCCCAGGATCGTCTTGAGGGTTCCGATGCTGGGTTCGACGGTTGCGCCGCGGCGCTTGTATGCCGCTGACCCTTCAGGCGTTCGGAGGCGGTGGGCCATTGCTTCCCGCGCGTTCGCCCCGGCCGGCGGCGCGCCAGATGCCGGTGATCGAACTGCTTGGGCGTGCTGTTCGCGCCCTTTGTCCAAGGCGATGATCCGGTCGGCGCCGGGTGCCTCCAGGTTCTTGTTGCTGCAGTAGCCGGCATCGGCCAGCACGATCCCGATCTGGTGCTCAGGCGAACCGGTCCTAGCATGCAGGCCCGCGGCCGCGTCGGTGGCCGCGCTCATCATGGGAACGAACGAGGGCATGTCGTTGGGCTGCTGGTTCACATCGACGGCGGCGATGACGTGGTCACCGGTGACGGCGACCTGCGCGTTGTACCCCTGAACGAAACCCCGGCGCGTGGGCATCACCCGCGACTCCGGGTCTGTGGTGTTCGCGACGGCCTTGGGGAGGCCCCTCGTCGGGGCTTGCTCGTCGCGCGCCGCGGCGGCTTCGGCCGCAGCAACGACACGGCGTGCCCGGATGATCCGCGAGTGCTCCTCGGTCGGGACAGGCGGGGCGCCCATCGGCTTCTTCCCCGCGGCGATCAATGCGGCCCTGCGATCGAGCTTGGCCTGGTGGTCGCGCAGCTCCCGTTCCAGATGCGCCCTCTCCTCGGCCAGCCGTAGCGGGCCGTCGGGGATCCGGCCTCGCACCGGCAGCCCAGCCTGGGACGCCTGCAGCCGGGCCTGAGCCCCGGTCTGGCGGGCCTCGCGATCGGTGTCCAGTCGACGCTGCTGCTGGGCAAGCTCCGCTGCTGCGCGACGGATCCGCTCCGCTCTGGCCGACCTCCCGGCCAGCGCTCCATGGACACGGTCGCCGCCGTCGTCGGCCCCGCGGGCGGCCAGCGCATCCTCGGCTGCGTCCACGCGTTGCGCCTCTTCGACGACATCGGCGGCGATCTCTTTGGCGTGCTGGTCGAACCAGTCCCGGCCTCGGTTCGCGTCGATGGACGCGTTCGCCGGGATCTTCGTCCCGTCGATCGCGATCGTCCCGAACCGGGCGAGCCCCGCCCGTGCGGCGATCAGCAGCACCTGAGCGAACAACCCGGCGAACGCTTCCCCTGACACGGCACGGAACCTCGCGATCGTCGCGTGGTCGGGCACATCGCCTGCGCACGCCACCTTGAACGCAATGTCCGTGTGGCATAGCCGCTCGACTTGACGCGAGGACCGCACGCCGCGGCAGTACGCATAGACCAGCAGCCCCAGAAGCATCCGCGGATCGTATCCCGCTGCGCCGACCCCGCCCCGCCGCCGCGACGCTTCGAAAGCTGACACATCGAGCGTCTCGACGACCTCGATGACAAGCCAGACGAGGTGATCTTCCGGCAACCAGTCCCGCATATCCGGCGGAAGCAGAAACACCTGATCACGCCGCACAGGACGATAGCTCTGAGCCATACCCGATTCTCCCAGGCCCCTCGTCACCGCCCGGGCTGGGACACGCCATTCTGCGACAGCCTCTACGACGTCGAAATCCGGCGGGTCATCTGCAGCACCAACGCCATCGAATCCGTCAACGCCCGCTACCGGCGCGCGGTCAGGGCCCGGGGCCATTTCCCCACCGAGCAGGCGGCACTGAAATGCCTCTACCTCGCCACCCGGGCACTGGACCCCACCGGCAAAGGCAGGGCACGATGGGCCACACGATGGAAGCCGGCCCTGAACGCCTTCGCCATCAGCTTCAACGGAAGAGTCAACTAAATGCCAACCGTGGAGCCACCGAAAATCGGACAGTCCCATCCGTGCAGGAGATCCGATACCAAGGTCGGGGAAACGCCGCCTGATGCGCGGAACGCGTCGAGGAGAAGGGCCGTGTTTCCCGTGATGGAAGGTCAGCCAGTCGTCAGGAAGGGCAGACAGGCGTCATAATTGGCCATAACATCATCAAAGCTCCGTAGGTATGCCCGGCCGGAGGCCGCTGTTCCTGCAGCGCGGGCGTCGACGGAGGCTAGGAGCGGCTGACAGCTGCGCCCTGCAGCTTCCAATGTGGCGATACCCCAAGGGTGTGTGGCCGGTCCCACGGCAATGCCGAAGGGCTCAAATGTGTCTGTAAGGATGTTGCGCGCTACGGATTTCCACGTAGCCAGGTAGGTCTCCTGGGATTTCTGGATCAGTTCGTCGTTCTTGCTGTCTTAGGCACGAAGCAATTCCGTGGAGAGGCTGTCCCATTCTTCGGCGGTGCGAACCAGCAGGTGGGCGGCACGAAGCCGGGCCCGGATTTCATTCAGGGACGGCATGCTTGCCTTCTTCCATGGCAACGGTTTTTGGTGCGGGCGATTGGTGCTTCGCCTTAGGCCGGGGCAGGGTATTTGTTTCTGTCGTGGAGGGGGTGTGGATGACCTGGCCCGCGTAGGAGAATCCTCCCCCGAAGCCGAAGAGCAGTACGGGGCGGTCGGGGGGAAGCTGGCCCTCGCGGACGAGCTTGGCCAGGGCGAGTGGGATGCTGGCGGAAGATGTGTTCCCCGAGGTGATAACATCCCGCGCGGTGATCTCACGGGGAATGCCGAGTTGGTCTGCGAGGGGTTCGATGATGCGCAGGTTTGCCTGGTGCGGGACGAAGGCGACGAGCTCTTCCGGCAGGACACCGGCCATTTCGCATGTTCGTCGGGCCAGCTCTGCTGCTTTGGTGATGGCCCAGCGGAACACGGACATGCCTTCCTGCTGGAAGCGGTGATCTGGCTCCTCGATCCTAACGGCGTGGGACAATTCCGGGACCGAGCCCCAATGGACAGGTCCGACGCCTGGGGTGGCCGAGGCTGTGAGCACAATGGCGCCGGCGCCGTCACCGACAAGCACACAGGTGGTCCGGTCCCCCCAGTCCGTGAAGTCGCTGAGCTTCTCTGCCCCGATGACAAGGGCATGCTTGGCAGCTCCTGAGCGGATGGCCTGATCCGCCACGGCGAGGGCATGCGTGAAGCCTGAACAGGCGGCGTTAAGGTCAAAAACGGCAGGGTTGCGGGCGCCTAGGGCAGCTGAAACCCGTCCGGCTGTGCTCGGGGAGCGGTCCTGGGCGGTAACAGTGGCAACGACGATCAAATCGAGATCCCGGGCGTCGATGCCGGAGTGCCGGAGCGCGTCCCGCCCGGCGCGGGTGGCCATGTCCGCAACGGACTCGCTGTCGGCAATGCGGCGTGTTTGGATCCCGACCCTGCTGCGGATCCATTCATCGCTGGTGTCCACCATAAGGCTGAGGTCCTCGTTGGTGAGGACCCTGTCAGGCTGGTATGAACCGACCCCGGTAACGCGGGATCCGCGGGATGGGGAGACGTTTTGTCCCCGGCTGCGCGTTGCTGTGGTCATGGTTGTTCCTCATGTTCGGAGCGGTCAGGGATTCGCTGGCGGACGGGCCGCCCAATGGTCCCGTCGGCCGTGGTTTCGGGACGTGTCGTCTCTGGGCTTGGACTTTCGATGCCTACCTGCTTGGGATTTATCGCTGGTGTCTACCCGTTGCTTGGTCCCGGCGAGGCGCCGGAAACGTGACGGCAAGCCGTGGTCGTGATCGGCGGATGGGGGTCGGGTTCAGAGCCAACTCATCTCGCCCTCTTCAAGTCTCGGTTCCTGGGTGCTGGACGGGGAGCTGCGGATCACCTTGAAAATCTCCTGGACGGTCATCCCTGCCGCTTTGGCGGCAATGTCAGGCTCGATCTCGGCTGCTATGGCCTCTCGCAGTGCCTGCGCCAGGGCAGCTTTGGCCTGCTCGGTGCGGATCTCCTGCATCTCCAATTCTCCCGCAGCGGTGTAGAGCTTCAGCAGCCGTTCATGCATGGCGTCTCCTTGAACTGATTGGCCGGGATGGGGAAGTGTGCCGAGCCGTCCCAGGTATAAGGGCGGGTCATGCCTGCGCGCGAGTTCCACAGCCGGAGCCAGCTCATCGAACACGTGCTTGTGGCGGCGCAGTGATTCCAGCACGCCGACCCGGATAACCAGCGCAAGATGCCGGTCCTGCGACGGCAGCGGCGTGCGGGCAGTGTTCACGACCCTCACCCGGCGCTGCCTGCGGGGACAGACTCACGTGATGGTGCCCCGGAATGTTCCAGCTGTTCGCGGGTGGTGTGCAGCATGTCGTTCAGCAGCAATCTGGCCACCGCGAGAAGGTCCGCGACCTGGGGATAAGCCAGCGAGTAGAACATCTGCAGCGCCCTGCGTTCGCCCTTCACCAAGTTAAAGCGCCGCAACACCATCAGATGCTGGGACAAATGGGAGGCCTCCAGCCCGGTCGCGGCAAGCATGTCAGTGACCGACACCTCCGGCGCCGCCGAGAGCAGCTCCAGCACCCGGATCCTCACCGGGTGGGCCAGGCCCTTGAAAAGGTTGGCCTTCACCTCATACAACGGCGCCCGGAAATCCGAGAATTCTTCCATACCTGCCTCCCGGTGCAATATGCACGCCCGCGGTTACTAATTTATTAATCCATCATCCACTAACGCAAGCGGAATTGCTGCACTGATGTTGTCAACTCCCGACATTCCCTTCCCCCCGTCCTGCGGCGGGTGATTTAGTCCCCGTGGACCGCGTTGCTGTTCTCCAGTGAGGGAACGGTTACAGGCTTGCGGAGGATGTCGAGGACTTCACCAAGCTCATGTTGACGGCCGCCGCGACCACTTCAGGAGGCACCGGAGCCGCCAACGCCGTACATACGGCCTGGATGAAGGCCTCGTGGGCCCGGTCGGCGCGGATCTCCAGCATTTCCACCTCGAGGGCTGCTGGATGAATGCTTTTCAGACCTTCGTCCATGGATTGCCTTCTGGCGCTGGCGAAGTCGCGAGCAAAGAAGACGAGGGTCAGTCTTCGGGGTCGGCGGAACGGACGTCACGATCCCCAAAATGCGGCCGCGGAGTTCATTGAGAGGCTGCACCAGAGGGCCAACATGGCCCGCACCCTGGCCCGGGCGGATGAATTCATCCGAAGGCTCAGCGGGTATGGCTGACTGGGTACGCCGTCCGCAACCCGCCAGGTGCAGGGGAGGCCGGATGCGACCCGGGCCCTCGTCTCTTACTCCTGGGCGTACTCCTGGGCGCAGATGGGCCGCCGCCGGCCGGTGATCCCGGTGGGGACAATCTCGACGAAGGACCCTTTCGCGGTCGGCGTCCAGAGGCGCTGGGCTTTCTGCTCAGCGGTATCGATTTCCGACCAGTTCTGCAGTTCGCGGGCCGTTCCTTGGACGACAACGGTCCAGGCGGACGTTTCCGACCGGCCGTTCGCTTCAAAGGCCACCGAAGGGTTGATGGTCAGTTCCACGAGCATCTTGCCCTGGGGCGTTCGCACCAGTATTTTGCCGTTCTCGGCGTGGAATTCCACGGGAAAAATATCAGGCTTGTTATGCACGCTCACGGCCAGCCGGCCCTCGGTGGTACCGGCCAGCAGTTTCCAGCATTCATGCGGGTTCAGGTTCGCCGCGGGGTACTGCGCATCAGAGAGCATGATCGTCCTTCCACGGCCCCGGACATACCGTTGGCCTTGTCAACTGCCTCATCCAGCGTTCTTGCGCCGATGATATAGCGCCCAGCTTAGCGCCGGGTTTAACCCGTGGCTCTTCACGCCCCGACCCGGACTCGGCCCCGGAGGACACGGAAGCGGCCGGTCGGACCAAGCTCGAGCTGCGCACCGCCCGCTCGGCGGCTCCCCCGAGCGGGCGAGTGGATCTCCGGGAACGGTCGGTCGGCGGACTAGCCCAGGCGTGCCTTGAGGTTGTCGTCCAGTGCTGCGAGGAACTCCTCGGTAGTGAGCCATTCCTGGTCCGGTCCCACCAAGAGGGCCAGGTCCTTGGTCATCTGGCCGGCTTCGACCGTCTTGATGACGACGTCTTCGAGAGTGACGGCAAAGTCAATGACGGCAGGGGTGTTGTCCAGTTTGCCGCGGTGCATGATGCCCCTGGTCCACGCGAAGATCGAGGCGATCGGATTGGTGGATGTGGGCTTGCCCTTCTGGTGCTGGCGGTAGTGGCGCGTCACGGTGCCGTGTGCGGCTTCGGCCTCGACAGTCTTGCCGTCCGGGGTCATCAGCACGGAGGTCATGAGACCGAGCGAGCCGTAGCCCTGGGCGATGGTGTCGGACTGGACGTCGCCGTCGTAGTTCTTGCAGGCCCAGACGTAGCCGCCTTCCCACTTCATCGCCGATGCCACCATGTCATCGATCAGCCGGTGCTCGTAGCTGAGGCCTGCTGCTTCAAACACATCTTTGAACTCGGCGTCGAATACTTCCTGGAAGAGATCCTTGAACTGGCCGTCGTAGGCCTTCAGGATGGTGTTCTTGGTGGAGAGGTAGACGGGGTAGTTCCGCTGCAGCCCGTACGCGAAGGAGGCGCGGGCAAAGTCACGGATGGAGTCGTTGAAGTTGTACATGCCCATGGCCACCCCGCCGCCGCTGGGGTAGGTGACCACCGTCTGCCTGATTTCTTCGCCTCCGTCGGAGGGGGTGAAGGTCATCGTCAGCGTGCCAGAGCCCGGGACCTTGAAGTTGGTCGCCATGTATTGGTCGCCGAAGGCGTGACGGCCGATGATGATCGGCCTGTTCCAGCCCGGAACCAGGCGCGGGATGTTGGAAATGATGATGGGCTCGCGGAAAACGACGCCGCCAAGGATGTTACGGACGGTTCCATTCGGGGACGGCCACATCTTCTTCAGGCCGAATTCCTCGACCCGGGTCTCGTCAGGGGTTATCGTGGCGCACTTAACGCCGACGTTGTATTCCTTGATGGCGTTGGCGGCGTCGATCGTGACCTGGTCATCGGTCGCGTCACGGTTCTGGATGGACAAATCGAAGTGTTTCAGGTCCACATCCAGATAGGGGACGATCAGGCGGTCCTTGATGAACTGCCAGATGATGCGCGTCATCTCGTCGCCGTCAAGCTCCACAATGGAGCCAGCGACCTTGATCTTTTCGTTCATACGGTCCTCTCTGATTTCATGGGCACCATGCCCACACCGATGGTGGTCTCTGACATCTGCAGCCCCGGCGGTGAGCCTGACGTCGCGGGTTGGTGCGACAGGCCGGGATGACGCCGGATCGCCCCGTACTCTCCGGACGCGCGCTGCCGGTCCGGTGCCCTGAACAGGCGAACCGAAGGGTGGCGCCCGGTGCACGGACCGTTCCGGTCACCGGGCGCCACCCCCGGAACCTATCGGGAGCTGACGCGCGGCGTCCCCCGGCGGGCAGCGAAGCGGTTCTTGAGGTGTTGCAGCTCGGCCGGCAGCTCGGGGGGCAGCAAGTCACCGAACCGGCCGTACCACTGATCGATGCTGTCGATTTCCGGGGCCCACTCCTGTGAATCGACTGCCAGGGCGGCATTGAGGTGTCCGGGGGTGACGTCGAGGCCTTCGATGTCGAGGGACTCCGGTGCGGGGACGAAGCCGATGGGGGTTTCGATGGCAGCCGCTGTCCCCTCGAGCCTTTCGATGGCCCATTTCAGGACGCGGGAGTTGTCTCCGAACCCGGGCCAGAGGAAATTCCCGTCGGCGCCGCGGCGGAACCAGTTGACCAGGAAGATCCGGGGCAGTAGGGCGGGATTGGCCGTCCGGCCGATCTCCAGCCAGTGGCTTAGGTAGTCTCCGGCATCGTAGCCGATGAAGGGGAGCATGGCCATCGGATCGCGCCGGACGACCCCGACCTGACCGGCGGCTGCCGCTGTCGTCTCGGAAGACAGCGTCGATCCCATGAACACACCCCCTGCCCAGTCCCTGGACTCGGTGACCAGGGGGATGGTTGTCTTCCGGCGGCCGCCGAAGAAAATGGCCGAGAGCGGCACGCCCTCGGGCTGGTAGTACTCCTCGGCCAGGATGGCGACCTGGCTGATGGGCGTACAGAACCGTGAGTTGGGATGGGCCGCGGGCCGGCCGGAGGCCGGGGTCCAGTCCTGGCCTTTCCAGTCGGTCAGGTGTTCCGGGATCTCCCGGGTCATGCCCTCCCACCAGACGCCGCCGTCATCGGTGAGGGCCACGTTGGTGAAGATGGTGTTGCCTTTGGCGATGGCGTCCATGGCGTTCGGGTTAGTCTGCCATCCGGTGCCCGGTGCCACGCCGAAGAGACCCGCCTCCGGGTTGGTGGCCCGCAGTTCCCCGTCCTTGCCCGGACGTATCCAGGCGATGTCATCCCCGAGGGTTTCCACTTTCCAGCCCTCCACGGTGGGGTTCAGCAAGGCGAGGTTGGTTTTGCCGCAGGCCGAGGGGAACGCCGCGGAGATGTAGTAGGCCTTATTTTCCGGGCTGGTGAGTTTGAGGATGAGCATGTGTTCCGCGAGCCAGCCCTCCTGCCGGGACATCGCTGACGCAATGCGGAGCGAGTAACATTTCTTGCCCAGCAGCGCGTTGCCTCCGTACCCGGAGCCGTAGGACCAGATGGACTTTTCCTCCGGGAAGTGCACGATCCATTTCTCGTCATTGCAGGGCCAGCTGACATCCTGCTGGCGTGGTTCCAGCGGCGCGCCGACGGAGTGCAGCGCGGGGACGAAGTCCGCGTCCAGCTCGACCATTTTGGCCAGGACATCGGAACCGGTGTGGGCCATGATGCGCATGGAGGCGACCACGTAGGCGCTGTCGGTGATCTCAACCCCGAATTTGGGGTCCTCGGCGTCGAGGTGGCCCATCACGAACGGAATCACGTACATGGTGCGGCCGCGCATGGCGCCGGCCAAGAGCCCGCCCAGTTTCTCCTTCATCCGCGCGGGCTCCATCCAGTTGTTGGTGAAGCCCGCGTCCCGTTCGTCTTCGGAGCAGATGAAGGTCCGCTCTTCGACGCGGGCGACGTCCTTGGGGTCGGAGAAGGCGGCAAAGGAGTTGGGGAACTTGCCCTCGGCCAGGCGCGTCAGCGTCCCGGCTGCGACGAGCCCGTCGGTGAGCGCACGGTATTCGTCCTCGGATCCGTCTACCCAGTGGATGCGCTCCGGTCCGGTCAGGGCGGCTACCTCGCCGACCCAGTCCAGAAGCCGGTCAGAGGCAACGGGGGCGGTGTCCAGGAGGCTGGAGGTTGTGGTGTTGTGCACGGTTCTCTTCCTTCCCCCGCACTGACGGCGGGCGGGGCGGTCCTAGAAAAGTCATGGAAATGTTCGTGAAGCCTCGGCCAGGGCTGACAGGAATGAGCAACGGCCGTCCGCGCACGATAGAGGAATCGGGCGAAAGCTTTACTATTTGATGGATACATCATCTAATATAACAGTCATTCAATGGTGCGGGTCGCCCTGCCGTCACCGTGACCCTTAGGACCGACAACTTTGCGAGATGCCTCATGACCGCTCTGCACTCCATTCCACTCACCCTCATCGACGGAACGGACACTGACTTCGGCCGCTTCAAGGGGAGGTGGTGCTGGTGGTGAACGTCGCGTCAAGTGCGGGAACACGCCGCAGTACGCGGGGCTTAAGGCCCTGCACAACAAGTTCCGGGAGCAGGGCTTCGCCGTGCTGGGAGTCCCGTGCAACCAGTTTGCCGGGCACGAATCGGGGGCCGACGCCGAGATCGCCGAGTTCTGCGAACGCAACTTCGGCGTGACGTTCCCGCTGACCACCAAGGCAGAGATCCGCGGCGAGAACCAGCACCCGCTCTATGCCGAGCTGACCAAGTTCAAGACCGGCGAACTTCCGGACCTGGTGCAGTGGAATTTCGAGAAGTTCCTGGTGGGCCGCGACGGCGAGGTCAGGGCGCGTTTTGCCCCCGCAATGGATGTCATCGAGGCCGTCCAGGCAGCCCTTGCCTGATCCTGACACAGGGCCGGGGGCCCCTATCCCAAAGTATGCTGACCAGCCCAGACCGGCCACATCGTCTAACCCCCGGGCGAATCCGCTGGCCTGCCCACGGCGTGGTCATGGTGCCCCGGGGCTGGACGGCACGGCTGGCGCATCAGAAAGTATGGTGAATAACAGCTGGAACCCCCGCGCAGTCCAGCAGCCGGCCGAGGTGGAGCACATCCCCATGCTGTGTTGCCCGGAGCGGAAACGGAATGCGCACGCCGTTTTCCGGGTTTCTGCCGGAACAGGGCTGCGGCATTGGTCGACATCAAGCAGGTCGGGGAGGGCCCGGAGGGGCACCTTTTCATGCGCGGGGACTTTGCCGCGGAGGAAGATGCGTCCACGGGCAGACCGGGGCCGCCTTGACCGTTCGCCCGCGGATTATTTTAGTGAAGGTGGCTGTTCCGATGGACCGATTTCCCGCCCGGCAGGTGGACCTGTCCGAGGTAATGGCCGAACTCTTCAAGAGTCTGGCCCACTCTGTCCGGGTCAGGGTTTTGGAGCTGTTGGCGGCGGCAGAAGGCACCGTGCCCGTCTCGGACCTCCTTGCCAGCACGGGATGGAAGCCTCCCACCTGTCCCAGCACTTATCTGTGCTGCGCCGCCATCATCTGGTGAGGTCCACCCGGCGGGGTTCGCAGGTATCTTATGAACTGTCTTCCCCCACGTCCCGGACCTGCTCGCCGCCGCACGGGAGCTGCTGCTGAACGGTCCTGCAGACCAACCAGGAGCATCTGGCATGGTCCCGGGCTCAGACCGCACCGGCACCGCCGTCACGGGCGGACGGCAGAGACGCCTGAAGACGGCTCAGCGCCCCTTGACGCGGAGCTGCGGCAGATCACCCGATGGGAGCCGGAACCTGACGCGGCAGATGCGCAGTGCCATCCCCGGTATCCGTGCCGCGGGCCTGCCATGACCGGCGACGGCAGGGATGCGGTCAGCGGGCATCTAGGGTGTCGTTGTCAGGCTTTGGGCGTAGGGCAGGACGGTCCGCAGGTCCGGTGCGCCGGTTTCCAGGCGCGCCCGGGCGAGGGCGATGACGTCCAGGTCGGTGTTTTCGGCCAGGCGGACGACGGGGTGGCCGTTGGGAAGAAGCCACCACTGGGCCGCAGGGACGTTTCGGACCAGGACGGTGCCGAGGAAGAGCCCGGTTTCGACCCTGAGGCGCCATGGCGCGGGCCGGTTCCTGTCCGGCCCGGCGAGGAGTCCTCGAGTGCTTCGATCCCCGGCGCGGTGTCGGTGAGCGTTGCGCCGCGGGCCGCGGTCCATTGACGGAGGCTGCTGCACTGCCCCAGATGGGCATCGAGTTGTTGCTCCATGGCAGCGGCGCCGGCTGCCGGTTCCCTGGTGAAGAAGATTGCATAGTCCCGGGCGGTGCCGGTACCCGGGTTGCGCCGGCAAAAATCCGCGGGCTGTCCGCTCATGCTCTGGGGACTCCCGTCACCAACCGGGTGAGGGGAATCCATGTCTGGAGTTCCTGTCCGTTGAGGGAGCTGTACGCGGTGATGCAGCGATCCTCCCCCAGCCCGGCCAGGGAGGCCCGCGGGAAGAGCGCCGTGACGGACATACCGGCGCAGGACGCTCCGCCGCGCGGGTGCAGTGTGCGGGTGCTGGTCCCGAAATCGTAGGTGGACAGGCTCGTGACCCGCCCGCCACGGAGATTGACCGTGAGGTGCCTGATCGTGGTCCGTCCCCCGTCGCCGGCACGGAGCCCGACCAGGTAGCTTCCCCTGCCAGGCGGCCCGTTCCGCAGAGTTAATTCCACGCGCAGGGCCGGGCCGGAGGTGTCCACCGACACCTCAGCGATGAGCGGAGCCGGAGGCGCGGGGGCAGGAAGCGGCGCGGACCGGTCCGGCGCGGGCACTGTCGGTGGCCGCATCATGCCGCCCGCTCCCCCGGCCGCTGCCCGGACGGTGCGGGATGTGTCCGGGCGGCGGGTCTGAAGGCCGCGGCGCGCTGCGGGCCGCCCGTTTCGCGGGGACGGGACCGCCAGTGCCGGGCCTCTGTCATCCGACGGGCCGTGGCGGCCGCCGGGATCTTCGTCGGGCAGGGCATTGGCGCCCCTTTCCCCGGTCGGGCGAAAGCGTGCGGATTTGCCCCGGGCCGGCGTGGTGTGTAGGTCGGGTCCCGGAAAGCCCGGGTCCGGCCGGGACGGAATGTTCCGCCCCCTGTTATATTGGATGATGGATCTATAAAATAGTCAACTATGAGCTTATTGTGATCGGCCGGGAGGCAGACATGGAAGAATTCTCGGATTTCCGGGCACCCTTGTATGAGGTGAAGGCCAACCTTTTCAAGGGCCTGGCCCACCCGGTGAGGATCCGGGTCCTGGAGCTGCTCTCGGCGGCGCCGGAGGTGTCGGTTACTGACATGCTTGCCGCGACCGGGCTGGAGGCCTCCCATCTGTCCCAGCATCTGATGGTGTTGCGGCGCTATAACTTGGTGAAGGGCCAACGCAGGGCGCTGCAGATGTTCTACTCGCTGGCTTATCCCCAGATCGCGGACCTTCTCGCGGTGGCCAGATTGCTGCTGAACGACATGCTGCACACCACCCGCGAGCAGCTCGAGTACTCGGGCACAGCCACCCCCGTGGCGGCAGGGGACACCATAGGCAGCACACGATGAAGGCCCTGACCGCGGCCCGGGCGCTTCTGCCCGGCCGGAGGGACTATGCAGATCTGCCCCGCACGTGGAAAGGGGACCTCATCGCCGGGGTCACCGTGGGCATCGTCGCCCTCCCGTTGGCGCTGGCCTTCGGGGTCAGCTCCGGCGCCGGTGCGGCCAGCGGACTGATTACTGCCGTCATCGCCGGCGTGATCGCCGCCGTCTTCGGCGGTTCCAACATCCAGGTCTCCGGTCCCACCGGGGCCATGGTTGTGGTCCTGGGTCCGGTCATCGCAACCCATGGCGCCGGGGCCCTGGCCGCGGTGGCCGTCCTGGCCGGGGTCATCGTCGTCGCCGCCGGTGTGCTCAAGCTCGGCCGGGTCGTGACCCTGCTGCCCTGGCCGGTGATCGAGGGATTCACCCTCGGGATTGCCATGATCATCTTCCTCCAGCAGGTCCCGGCCGCCTTCGGCGTCAAAGCCGGACCGAGCAGCAACGCCGCCGTCTCGGCCGTCCAGGGCCTCGCCACGATGTCCCCCTCCGCCCTGCTGGCCCCGCTGGCACTGGTGGTCCTGGTCGCCGCGATCATGGTCGCCGCACCCCGGATCCACCCGCAGATCCCCGGTTCCCTCATCGCCATCATCATCGCCAGCATCGCCGCCCAGGTGCTGGACCTTCCGGTGGCCCGGATCGGTTACCTTCCCGACACACTGCCCGCACCCGTCATACCGTCATTGGACTGGGGCGCCGTGGCTGCCCTGGCCGGGCCGGCGGCGACCATCGCGGCACTGGCGGCGATCGAATCGCTGCTCTCGGCCAGGGTTGCCGCGGCGATCTCCGATACCGGCCCCTACGACGCCGACCGGGAACTTCTGGGGCAGGGCCTGGCCTCCGTCTGTTCCGGGTTTTTCGGCGGCATGCCCGCCACCGGGGCCATCGCCCGCACCGCGGTGAACATCCGCTCCGGCGGCCGGACGCGGCTGGCCGCCGTCACGCACGCCCTGGTCCTGCTGGGCGTGGTGTATCTGGCCACGGGCCCGGTCTCGCGGATCCCGCTTGCGGCCCTGGCCGGGGTCCTGATGGTCACCGCCACGCGTATGGTCTCCCTGGCCACGCTGCGCAGCGTGATCGGGTCAACCCGGGCCGACACCGTGGTGTTCTTTGTCACCGCGCTCATTACCGTGTCCTTCGACCTGATCGAGGCCGTGGCGATCGGCATCGCCGTCGCCTCCTTCTTCGCCCTGCGCACCCTGGTCAAGTCCAGCGGCGTGCACCGCGAAGAGATCCCCGGTCCGGTCCAGGACGGGGACGAACACATCGCCGTTTTCCGCCTCGACGGGGCCCTGTTCTTCGCTGCCGCCGAGCGCGTCCTGGACCGGGTCAGCGCGATCCGCAACGTGGACGTCGTCATCATCCGCATGTCACAGCTCCAGGTCCTCGACGCAACCGGGGCCAGGGTCATCACCGACATCGTCAATGCCCTCGAACGCCGCGGGATCACCGTGCTGATCAAAGGGATCCAGGAGCGCCACCTGGCCCTGGTCACCAAGGTCGGCGTGCTGGAATCGCTGCGCCACCACAAACACCTGTTCGCGGAACTGCCCCCCGCCGTGGAACACGCCCGCAGCCACGTCGCCCGCGCCCGGGCCGCCCGTACCGCAGAACATCGGGCACAGGACAAGGAATCCGACGCCGGCCGGGACCCCGTCCGTCGCCCGGGCGCGACAGCCACGCCCCGCAACACCACGGTCCGATGAATGATTAGGAGCAACCTTTGCCGTCACCAGCCACCCTGGAATCCAGGCCCCAACGGGACCACGTGCGGCAGTACCTCCTGGGTTTCAGTCTCGCGGCCCTTCTGCTGTTCGACCGCCCGGCACTTCTCGCCGGGCCCACGAACCCGGCCTGGCTGGCCGCGGTGGTACTGACCGGCCCCACCGTCGGCATCCCCGCCGGGATCGCCGCCTTCCGGCAGCGCAACGGCGGCGGGCCCGCCGGAGCGCTGCGCCCGGGCAGGAGCCGGCGGTGAGCGTGGACGGCATGCCGTTGCCTGCGTGGAAGCACGCACGGGGACGGCCCGGCTACCCCGCGGGCGCGGAAGCGTGGAACCGCTGGTACGCCGAAACGGACTACGGCTGGGCCCCTGCCAGCTCGTCCGTGCGCTCGGCACTTAACGGACTGGCCCCCGGGCGGGCGCTGGACCTCGGATCCGGGGACGGCCGCCACGCAGTGTGGCTGGCCGGCCGGGGCTGGCACGTGCGTGCCATGGATTTCTCCACCGAAGCCCTGACCATCGGGCGGGAGCGTGCCTTCGCCGAGGGTGTCACCGGCCTGATCACCTGGTCGGTGGCCGACGTCACGGCGCACAATCCGGCCCCGGGGAGCCTGGACCTGGTCCTGGCAGCCTTCCTGGACCTGCCTGGACCAGACCTCCAACGCGTCATCGCGCGCGCCGCCCAAGCACTCGCCCCCGGTGGAATCTTCCTGTTTATCGGCCACGATCCCGCCGACCCACGCGAAGGAACCACTGGACCTCGGGCCTCCATGCTGCACGAGGGCACCGAAGTCGCCGTGTGGGCCAGGGCAGCCGGCCTCCAGGTCGCCACAGCCGAGTCCCGGTCCAGGCCCGTTCCCGGGGACCGCCGCCCCGCGCTGGACTGCGTCGTCCTGGCCCGCAGCCCGGCCAGGGCTGCTGCGGACATCCCGTCCTTCAACGCACCCTTGCCCGCCAAGAACACCGATCGTAAGGTCCCGTCATGACCACGAGCACCACCCTCCCCGCCCCAGTGGTTCCCCGGTCCAAGGGCCGCATCGTGGTCAGCTGGATCACCACCACAGACCACAAAACCATCGGGTACATGTACCTGATCGCGTCCTTCACGTTCTTCTGCCTTGGCGGGGTGATGGCCCTGCTCATCCGCGCCGAGCTCTTCGAGCCGGGCATGCAGATCCTGCAGACCAAGGAACAGTACAACCAGCTGTTCACCATGCACGGCACGATCATGCTGCTCATGTTCGCCACCCCGCTCTTCGCCGGGTTCGCCAATGTCATGATGCCCCTGCAGATCGGTGCCCCTGACGTCGCGTTCCCGCGGCTGAATGCCCTGGCGTTCTGGTTCTTCCTCTTCGGTTCGACCATCGCCATCTCCGGGTTCATCACTCCCCAGGGTGCGGCGTCGTTCGGCTGGTTCGCGTACGCTCCGCTGTCCAACACCACCTTCACCCCGGGGGTCGGCGGTGACCTGTGGGTCTTCGGCCTGGCACTGTCCGGGTTCGGCACGATCCTGGGGGCGGTGAACTTCATCACCACCATCATCTGCATGCGCGCCCCCGGCCTGACGATGTGGCGCATGCCGATATTCACCTGGAACACGCTCATCACGGCCATCCTGGTCCTGATGGCCTTCCCGCCACTGGCTGCGGCGCTGTTCGCCCTGGGAGCGGACCGGAAATTCGGCGCCCACATCTTCGACCCCGAAAACGGCGGCCCGATCCTCTGGCAGCACCTGTTCTGGTTCTTCGGCCACCCCGAGGTGTACATCATCGCGCTGCCGTTCTTCGGCATTGCCTCCGAGATCTTCCCGGTCTTCAGCCGCAAACCCCTCTTCGGCTACAAGGGCATCGTGTATGCGACCATCTCCATCGGCGCCCTGTCCGTGACCGTGTGGGCGCACCACATGTACGTCACCGGCTCGGTGCTGCTGCCGTTCTTTGCCTTCATGACCATGCTGATCGCGGTGCCCACGGGCGTGAAGTTCTTCAACTGGATCGGCACGATGTGGGGCGGTTCCCTGACGTTCGAAACCCCGATGCTGTGGAGCCTGGGCTTCCTGGTCACGTTCCTCTTCGGCGGCCTGACCGGCATCATCCTGTCCTCCCCGCCGCTGGACTTCCACGTCTCCGACACCTACTTCGTGGTGGCACACTTCCACTACACCGTCTTTGGCACCGTGGTGTTCGCGATGTTCGCCGGCTTCTACTTCTGGTGGCCGAAGTGGACCGGCAAGATGCTCAACGAACGCCTGGGCAAGATCCACTTCTGGATGCTGTTCCTGGGCTTCCACGGCACCTTCCTGATCCAGCACTGGCTCGGCGTCGAAGGCATGCCCCGCCGCTACGCGGATTACATGCCCCAGGACAACTTCACCTGGATGAACCAGTTCTCCACCGGCGCGTCCTTCCTCCTGGGCGCCTCCCTGATCCCGTTCTTCTGGAACGTCTTCATCACCGCACGCAATGGGGAGAAGGTCGAAGTGGATGACCCGTGGGGCTTCGGGGCGTCACTGGAGTGGGCCACGTCCTGCCCGCCGCCGCGCCACAACTTCACTTCCCTGCCGCGGATCCGCTCCGAACGCCCCGCACTGGACCTGCACCACCCCGAACTACGGGTCCGCGAACACGAAACGACGCATTCGCCGGCAGCGGCCGCCCTCGGCGCCGCGGATATTGGAGTCCGTGATGTTCGTTCCCCGGATCCAATGACTGACCCTGACGCCCCTTGGGCCGTCTGCGCTTCACAGAAAGTAGGACAATTGTGGACCAATATCTGACTAGTCTCTGGTCCGCGTCCGCTGACCTGGAAATGCTTCAGGTGCAGACCGACCAGGCCCACGAGGCCCTCGTCCAGGCCCTGTGCAAGGCAATGGCGGCGCAGATTCCCCCGGAAGAGGTCGCGGCGGCGGCCAACATGAGCCTAAGTGAACTCTTCGACGCGCTCCGCAGGCGCAGGGTCGCCCCCTCCGCGGAGGATGGCCACGCGGTACACGACTCGTAAGCCCCCTCCCGTTACCGGGACAGGCAGCGACGTCCGGTCCGGTCCCCTGGGACCGGGGCGCCGCCCGTGTGCTGCGGCGTCGGGTCGACCCGGCCCCGACCCCCAACAGGCCCTGGCGCCGGGTGTCGGAATGGCCGTTGCTCGCCGCGGCCGTGTTCCTTGCCGCCTACTCGGTCCAGGTCATCACCAACCTGCCCGGAGCACAGACACCTCCAGCACCTTCTTTGCCCGCGGGGTGAAGGGAATCTGGCCGGAGGGCGCCTTCTGGCCCTGGCCGATGATCTCCTGTTCCTGCTCGCGGACGCCGTCGAGCGAAATGCTGAAGGACTCAAGAGCTTGGCGGCAACACCCTCACCCTCGCGGATCAGACCCAAGAGGATGTGTTCGGTACCAAGGTAATTGTGGTTCTAACCTCGTCCTCCTCAGCCGGATAGGAACGCCTCTGTAGTGCATTAGGTTGTGCATGAAGGCCGAACCACATCCCCCGACCCGCGGACCGTGCCGTTCAGGGTCTTGCTCCGGCCAGGCCGGAGGACGTCTTCCAATCACGGTTCGGTCTGGCTCAATTTTCTTCAGTTGCCCATTAGGCGCTCGTAAAGTTTCAGCAGCTAATCCCTGTAATAGGTCACGAGCACGCGTCAACATTGCCCGAGTCGTTCTCCTAGCGGGAACAGCAGGAGAGTATGTCCCTATGAATAGGCGCGTGACCTGTGTGGGGGTCGAAACCCTGCTGACCTGCGGAAACACTGTGCCCGAGGTGGGACTCGAACTGTCTTCCATCACCCGCAAACACTGAGCCCCCGTGGAAACATGCGGAATCCGGCCCGATCCGACCCACATACGAGCCGATCCCAAGCCCGAAATGTGCACAATGTACACACCCCAAATTGGCCGCCCCAAAGCTCTCAGACCAACGACCGCACCCCGCAACAACGGGAGGCAGTCCCTCTTTGTCCTGACAGATTTTGCTCAGTTTGAGGCAGTTCTGCGGTTTCAATGCCCGAGACCGTCGGGACGCCGCAAAAGAGCCAGAAGCTTGCCCAGCGTCCTGACCAGCTTCCCGGATGTTCATAGTCTGTGCCACCCCCTTCAATCACCTCATGCCCCCCGGCACAGACTCACATGACAGGCCAGGAAGCAGCCAACCGGCAAAGCCCGCGGACCCGGCGTCTAGCTAGCGACTGACGAGATGCGTGGCAATCAGCCCGGCGCTGACTTCAAGTGGGACATCGCCGGCGGCGACACCGACGACGACGTCAAATGCCGCATCCGTGCTGAAGTCATGCCGGTAGCCGTTGATCCAGAGCATCAGAACCATCAGCGTCCACGCCGTGCGTTTATTGCCATCGATCAGCGGATGAAACCGCGCCACCGACTCCAGCAGGGCTGCCGCCTTCATCGGCAGCTGCGGATAAGCCTCTGCACCCGAGACCGTCGTTGCCGGCCGGGCCAAAGCCGAGGCCAGGAGCCCGATGTCACGGATATGGAACCCGTACCGGTCAACGACCTGCAACGCATCCTCTATCTCGAGGTACGCAGTCACGCATCCTCAAGGCGCGTCAGGAGCTCCGCGTCATGGCTCATGACGAAATCCAAACCCTCGCCAATGTCACGCCTGCGCCGATGACGCTGCAGCACAAGCTCTGCACCCTGGAGCAGCAACGCAGACTTCGAGGTGTGTTCCTCGGCAGCGAGCTGGTCCAATCGCCGATCCAGGTCTTCGGGAACACGCAGATTCATAGCCATAAAATCATGGTACCAAACCAGTACCACGCTGGCCTTTGCAACCATATCCACTCTGCAAAAAAGCCTGAACTGCGGTCTGCCTGCCGGAGCACATCTCCATCAATGCCTCCGCATTCAACCCAGCCCAGACCAGCTCCACCGCAACTGCCACATGGAAGGTTGACCCCACTCCCCTACACATCAGGCCGGCGCGCCTTCACTCGCCTCTGCCAACAACTGATATCGCTGACTACGTCAAGCTGACGATCAGACGGGACTCACCTCGCTTCACGGCCGGCATCTGCGAGCCGGGCACCGAAGGAGCCTCCGGTCACTCCAAGACCAATGACAAGAATGCGCATCTATAGATCTTTCCAAACCTGTCATTGCCGTCTCTTGTTGGATGCTCAGTGCTACAGATATATCGAGACCGGCTACGCTTGCGCCGTGGCTTCGTTGCGCGCCTTTCGGAACGAGCGAGGACCCGCCAATGATTCGGCCACAGGCGGCGACGTGGGGCAGATTAGGACCTCGAAACCACATGAAGGCACGTGGCCATGACGACCTTCGCTGCGGTGACAACGGGGTTGCCGCCGAAAGCGACTTCGGTGAGGCGTATTGTTCTAAGGAACGCGGAGGACAGTCTTGCCGACCATCCGTGGCCACGACTGCAGTTTGGGTACAGGATGGCCGCGCCTTCCCGATTTGTTGTGCGCCTTGGAACGGGGTTCGTATGGCACGTCCGCTGATTGCATCGAAGCTGTTCATCCCAAAAGTGCGGCGCCATATTGTGACGCGCACGCGGCTCTTGGATCGCCTGCGTCAGGGAGCAGAGTCACGATTGATGCTGGTGTCTGCTCCGGCCGGGTTCGGTAAGACAACGCTCCTTGCCGTGTGGCTGGGCGGAATGCAGGCGGACGACCGTCGTCTTGCGTGGGTTTCGCTCGACGCCGCCGAGAGTGACCCTGCGTCATTTTGGACCTATATTGTGTCCGCGTTGCAAACTGCAGTGCCTGGGGTCGGGCCATCTGTCTTAGAGCTCATTGCTCCTTCCGACATGTCGATCCAGACCGTGCTCACGTTCGTGCTGAACGATCTGGCAATTGCGCCGGCTGAAGTCTGGTTGGTGCTCGATGATTACCACCTCGTTGACAGTCACGATGTCGGCAACGGGGTGGCCTTCCTGCTGGACCACCTTCCGTCAAACGTCCACGTTGTGATCAGCACGCGTGCGGACCCCGAGCTGCCGTTGTCCCGATGGCGGGTGCGCGGAGAGCTTGTCGAGGTCCGTGCAGCGGAGCTGCGTTTTACGTCCGAGGAGGCTACCGCGTACCTCAATGAGGTGGCAGGACTGGATCTTTCCGCCGTGGACGTCGCGGCGTTGGAGCAGCGCACTGAGGGCTGGGTAGCGGCGCTGCAGCTCGCAGCGCTCTCGCTCCAGGGGCGCGAGGACGTTTCCGATTTTATTGCTGGGTTCGCCGGTACCGACCGGTACATCGTCGACTACCTGGTCGAGGAGGTACTCGAGCATCAACCCGAGTCGGTTCGCGCCTTCTTATTACTGACAGCCGTTCTCGACCGTTTCAGCGGGCCGCTCTGCGATGCTGTGACGGGCCGCGGAGACGGGACCGAGATGCTCACGGCACTGGAGCGGGCCAACCTTTTCATCGTCCCGTTGGATGACCGACGGGAATGGTACCGCTACCACCACCTCTTCGCCGATGTGCTGCTTGCGCGTCTGCTCAACGAAGAGCCTGAATTGATGCCGGGGCTGCATCAGCGCGCCAGTGCATGGTACGAGCGCAAGGACCTGATGGAAGAGGCGGTCAGGCATGCCTTGGAAGCCCAGGACTTTAGCCGGGCGGCCCGCCTGGTGGAGTTGGCCGTGCCGATAATCCGACGCAACCGGCAGGAGGCGGTCCTGTTCGGCTGGCTGAAGGCGCTCCCCGCAGAGGCCGTGCGGTACAGCCCGGTGCTGAGTGTCTTCTACGGATTCATGCTGATGGTCTCCGGTGACCTCCACGGGGTGGAGCCGCGCCTTCAGGATGCAGAACGCGCACTGGCCGCGGTCCCGTCCGGGACCGCGCCGCCTTGGGCCGTCACCGATGAACTCCGGACGCTGCCGGCGACCATCGCGGTCTACCGCGCCTCCCTTGCCCAGGCACGCGGCGATGCGACCGGAACGTCCGAGCACGCCCGGCACGCCCTCGCCCTGGCCGGCCCCCGCGACCATCTTGCGCGCGGCACTGCGGCGGCCTTTCTCGGGCTGGCCGCGTGGGCGAACGGGGAGTTGACGTCGGCGCTGCAGACGTTCACCCAGGCCGTGGCGAGCCTGCACGCATCCGGCAACCTCCTTGACGCGCTCAGCAGCACCGTCGTCCTCGCTGACATGTGGCTCGTGGCAGGCCGGCCCGGCAAGGCGCGGCGACTCTACCAGGATGCGTTGCAGCTGGCCGAGGCCCAGGGCGGCCCGGTCGCCCGGGCAACCGCCGAGCTGCATGTGGGGCTGAGTGAGGTTGACCGGGAGGCTGGAGACTTCGCAGCCGCGACGCGGCACCTCACGACCGCCAGTGAGTTCTTCGAACGGGCACCGATGACCGAGAGCCGCTACCGGTGGTTCGTGGCGAGGGCGCTGGCTGCCCGTGCCGAGGGAAGGCTGGACGAGGCCATCAGCCTGCTTGGCCAGGCCGAGCAGCTCTACCGGCCGGGATTCTTTCCGGAGGTGCAGCCGATCGGGGCGATGAGAGCCAGGATCTGGGTCGTCCAAGGCAAGATATCGGAAGCCGCCGGCTGGGCACAGGACCGAGGGGTGTGTGTAACGGATGACGTCAGCTACCTGAGCGAGTTCGACCACCTCACGCTCGTGCGGCTGCTCATCGCCGGGTACCGGGACCACCCCGACGACGGCACGCCTCAGCAAGCTGATGACCTGTTGGGGCGACTGCTCGAATCCGCAGAGACAGGCGGACGCGCCGGGAGCATGGTGGAGATCCGCATGCTGCAGGCTCTGTCCCAGGCCGTTCAGGGACACCGGGCACAGGCACGCGGGCTCCTTGGCCGGGCTTTCGCGGAGTCACCCGAACCTGCAGGCTATGCCGGGCTCTTCTTAGCCGAAGGGGCCCCGGTGTTGGAGCTGCTGCGTGATGCCGCCGACCACGGAATCGCCGCCGACCACCCCCGGCGGTTGCTGACCCTGGCTGCGTCGCCCACGGCCCAGGCCCCTGTTCAGGGGGACCGGCTGATTTCCTCGGCAGAAGAGAAGCTGAGCCGGCGCGAGCTGCAGATACTCCGGCTTCTGGACAGCGAACTGAGCGGCCCGGAGATCGCCCAGGCGCTATTCATCTCACCCAACACGCTCCGAACCCACACCAAGCACATCTTTACGAAGCTCGCCGTCACCACCCGCCAGGCCGCGGTCCGCCAGGCGCGCGAACGGGGCCTCACATAACCAGCAAAGCAAATCTCACCCTGTCAGTCACATCATAGGGTGATGCCTGCTCACCCAGCCCTTCCCTAGGTTTGAATCATCCCGCGACGCCCCGATGCGGAAACCCAGACCCAGGAGACCAAGATGCCCATCACCACCACAAACCTCACCCGGGCGGCCGGCCTGTCCGCTGTCGCGGCAGGCCTCCTGTTCATCGGCGTCCAAATCAACCACCCCCCACTGGATGCGGAGTTCGCCGCAACCACCGAGTACACGGTCCGCCAAAGCCTGAAGGTGCTCATGGCCGGGTTGTCGTTGGCCGGCATCACCGGGATGTACCTTCGCCAAGTGAAGCAGGCCGGAGTGCTGGGCCTGATCGGGTACCTCGTGTTCGGCGCCGGTTATCTCATCATGACGAGCGTTGAAGTGATCGGGGCCGTTGTCTTTTCGACTCTTGCCCACACTGCACCCGAATACGTCAACGACGTCTTCGCCGTGTTTACGGGCGGGCACGCCAGCGGAGACATCGGGCTGATGCAAGCCCTTAACCTCGCGTCCGCGGCCACATTCCTCGGCGGCGGAGTCCTGTTCGGGATAGGGCTCTACCGCGCCAAGGTCCTCGCCCGCTGGGCCGCCGTGCTACTCGCCGCCAGCTCCGTGGCTACCCTGGCCATCCCCCTGCTGCCGCAGGTCAACGAAAGGCTGTTCGCCATACCCACCGGTATCGCAATGGTGGGCCTGGGATACTCGTTGTGGCGGGACCAGCGCGCCGGCGCCATTCGCTCCCTGCCCCAGGACGCAAGTCGCCCGCTCAACCCGGCCGGCGCCAAGTGACCATGGACAGGGCGGCGCGCCCTGCCTGGTCGATGCGATCGATGGCGTGGGTGCCGTTCGCACTGGTCGCCCTCGTCATGATTCCCGCCGCAGGCGGCTCACTCCGGCTTATCGGGTTGGCCGGCGGACCCCATCTCGTCCGGGAAAACGTCCCTGTGACGGCCTCACCTGTGCCCGTGGCCGGGCACATCGTCAGCGCGAAGATCCGGGACCTCGGCATCCCCCTGATTTCCGTGGAACCCATCGACGCAACGGACCCAATCGGCAGCGAAAGCCATTGCCTGGCAAGGCGAGACTCTTAACCAAACTCGGGACGATAGCGATCATGAGGACCGCCGCAAGGGAACTGGGCGGTCGGCAAATGATGCGGAGCGTCAGAACCGCATTTTTCCTGACTCCAGCACCTGAGGTAGGTCCCCTTTCCGTGGTTCAGCTGCTCCGCTCGGTACCTGCCGCGAGCCATGACGACCAGCGCCCTGTCGTGTACGTGCCCAGGCAATCAGGCTCCATAGTCATTGGAACGGTCGCTACCCGATCGTCATCCCCCGCACCCATCGCCCACGAGAATGCGCTCACCTCATTAATCACCACGGATGGTGATGCCGGGTCACCACCCACGCCGGTAGCTTCCAATTGTCGCCGGCACCCACACCGGATCATGACGAATGTTGAAGCACTCGTTATTTCCCGCAATACCCAAACAGACAAGAGCCTCAGATGCCCTCTAAAATTCCG
This sequence comes from Burkholderia sp. RS01, assembly GCF_039748055.1. NCBI lineage: Bacteria > Pseudomonadati > Pseudomonadota > Betaproteobacteria > Burkholderiales > Burkholderiaceae > Burkholderia > Burkholderia sp. RS01. Next base: position 955 of record NZ_JBDLAK010000024.1, on the reverse strand, counting down.
GTATTCCTACCTGCAGTACTCATTCAGATCTTCGCCTTCGCGGGATATCTCGCAGGAGCCATATTGGTGGTGAACGCGGCCAAACGGGCCGGAATCATCCCTACGTCGCCCTTCACACAGCTGGCCGCACCCGTCGCCCAACTCGCCGCCATCGGACTGGTGATTGGTATCTACCTGCTTGTTTCGCGCAAAACCGGTGCGCTGGCCGCCTCAGGTGCCCTGCTCACCGTAACGTCGCTGGCCGGGCTCGTCGGGGTGGAATTTGTGCTCAACCTTGTCTTTCCCTACGTTGACCCAGCTGTAATCATGACGTTGCGCTCGGGCCCGCTCGGTACCGCCCTGACAGCGGTGTCGGTGCTGTTCCTACTCGGCACCGTAGTCTTCATGGTGGCGCTCTGGCGCACATCGGGTGTGCCGAAGGGGGCGATCCTCCTTTACACCGGGAGTGCCATTCCCATCGCCTTGCGGACTATATTTCCGGAGACTGTGCTGCAGCTGGGTCTGATCGGACTGGCCGTGGCCGTTACATGGCTGGCCACCTGGATGCTCCGGAACATCTCTCTCGAAAACGCCGACCAGACCGCGGCTCGGGCCCGGCAACGGGCGTAATTTTGGTCTAGTTCACTCAGGTACCCCGGACAGCTCGGTTCCCAAGGTTCGGGAAGCGGTCGGCAGCACTGCGGCGGTCGCACTGAATCATCCGGAAGCGCCTGGTGCGGGCGACTCCCGTCTCCTGCAGGGTCTCAGCGTCGGTGGTGAGTTCGGATCCAGCGCCACTTACCTCTCCGAGGTCGCCACGCCGGGGCGCCGCGGGTTCTTCTCCAGCTTCCAGTACGTGTCCATCGTGATCGGCCAACTGTCCGCACTCCTCGTGATGATCCTGCTCCAGCGCATGCTGACTCCGGAACAGATGGGCGAATGGGGCTGGCGCATCCCGTTCATCATCGGCGCCGTT
>NZ_JBDLAK010000023.1:0-81607 GCF_039748055.1 Burkholderia sp. RS01 | reverse complement strand
GGCCATCGTCAAGGCAGAAATGTTCCCCACCCGCGTCCGTGCCCTGGGAGTCGGCCTCCCCCACGCCCTGGTCGCGGCAACCTTCGGCGGCACGGCGGAGCCCATTGCCCTCGCACTGAAGCAGGGCGGGATGGAGTCCACCTTCTTCTGGTACGTCACGGGGTGCATCGCGCTCACCCTCGTTGCCGCCATCATGATCAAGGACCCGTCCAAGAACTCAACCCTCGAAGCGGACCTGCAGCCCACAGAGGCCGAAAAGGCGCAGGGCGTGGCAGTCCTCGTCACCTCGGGCCGAAGTGCTTCCTAGCCCCGCGCACGCAAGCAACCCAAAAACATAGAAGACGAACGACGGCGGGAGGCTCCCGCCGTCGTTCGTTTTTGCCCAACTGACGTACTGCTTGGCTCGAAAATGAGTTTTGACGTTGTCGTGAACGTACAGTGTACGGAAACAAAAAGCGTGCCGAATGCCGACTCTTTGTGACGATTAGGGCGGCTATTCCCGGCCGATGAGTGCGCCTCTGGCAGATAGGCGTTGTCCAGCTCGTCGACGATGAAGCCCAACACGAGCCTGTCCTTCTCTGACAGTGCCCGCACGCCTCTAACGAAGGCGTCCATCTCGGCCATGCAGGCACCGCCTCCGCTTGACCGGAACCTGATCCAAAGAAAAAGAAGAGTGAAATCCCCGACGGCCAGGCCGCGTCGGACCGCCCGGCGCAGGTCGTCGACCGCCCACGCGGTTGGCTTCTCTCCACTGCGTGTCGCTTGAGAACGCGCGCATCTAATGGCTGGCTCTTGGGCGGATATGGCGATTTGCTCGGGGTCGCGGGCTGCTTGCTTTCGGACCGCTCCCGTAAACGCGTGCGGGCCGCGGCCGCCGAGAGCACCTGTTGTGCGGATTGCTTTCCGGGATGGTTGTTGGTTGAGGATTGCGAGGGTGCTTCCTCTCCAAGGAACAGATTTCAAATAGCCCTCCACTATCTGTGACCCATCGCCTCATCCTTTGGCTCAAAAATGAAACGAACTGCATTCCCGCCCTTGCAAACAGTGGGCTCCCCCGGAATCATGCGGAGTCCGGCCCGATCCGGCCCCGGTACGAGCCAGTCCGAAGCCTAGGATGTGCACATTGTGCACACCACCTTTTGCCTTGCGGCAGCAACACCGAAGGAACAACGAGACGCCTCAACATTGCCCAACTCCCTCGGCCTCCGAATCTGAACGTCGGGTGTTAACAACATCGGGTCGCGGCGATTCGAGCAGATTAAACGTCTTTGTCGGCCTTAAGGATCGTCATCGCTGCAGCCACCTCCTGTTGGTCATCTCATCGCGTAACGGGCAGACACTGACATGACCAACCGGGAAGATCCAAACGCTTTGGCACAAAAGGGCTCACACCACGAAGGCTGCCACACCGTCGGCAATTACCCGGGCTGCTCCATCTCGCCGGATTTAAGTTATCGGCGGACCGTCATCCGCCACCGACTGGCCCTCTACCATCAGCAGACTGAAGCTGTAGTGGCCAAGTAGGCCAGCCGTGGCATCCTGACCCAGGTGGACGGCATCAGCCGGATCAACGAGGTCACCGACCGCATCATGCAGGCCATCAAAGAGAACGAGGAAGCCAATCCAGACAAGGGGGAGGCAACGCCCGGCCGCCTAGCGGAAGAACCCATGATCGGCCGCCCCCACCGTCATCACTGGAGCTTTGGAGGAAATAGGCCGGGAAATCGCTCTCGTACTGGCCTCTGGCGAGATGGATGTAGTTCCAAACCCCGCCATAGGGACATTGGGGGGCCAACCAGCAGTGGCGCACGCTCTGCGTCTGCGTGCGGCGATCTACTTTCCCCTTATTTTTCGCGGGACATCGAAGCGAACCGTCGAGCCTTGAGTTGTTCTGGAAGGAATTTGTTTATCAGCGCTGCCCGTCGCGTGCTTGGCCCTCCTCCGACGACATGATCACGGCCGGCAAACAGTCCTTCAAGCCCGAGGCGCGCCACAAGTCGTGGGTCATTCTTTGTCGAGTTGTCGCCGAATGCCGTGTTCTGCATGCCCGCTCGATCGTGGAACTCGGTGGCTGTGGCCCCTGGCAGGAGTGCGGTGACATTAACGTTGTGCTCCCCAAGCTCTTCTCTCAGTCCCTGCGCGAAGCTGTACATGAAGGCGCGTGTTGGTCCATAGATTGATTCGAACGGGGTCGGGGTCGTTGCAGAGAGCGAACTGGTAATAAGGACATTTCCCTGCTTGTTCTGTGCCATGTGTCTGGCCACATGCTTGGCCAACACCACTTGGGAGGTCACATTCAGAGAGAGCATTTTGAGTTCTTGTTGAAGATCGGTGTCGATGAATGCACCGCCTAGACTCATTCCGGCGTTGAGCACTGCGACGTCCAGAGGACGACCCAGGGCAACGACAGCCTCCCAGACGGCGTCGGCACCTCCTTTGCTGGACAGATCTGCCCTGACCGGGTGCACCTTCGCCTCTGGGAGCCGTTCGGGAAGTTCATCGATACGTGAGCTGGCACCCACACCAACAATCTCATAGCCGCGCTGCGCGAGCCCGTCAGCGAGATGGAAGCCGATTCCGGCGGAAGCTCCCGTAACGAGTGCAAGTCCTGTCATTGCTCTACTCCTGATTTTGTATGCGGATGGTCCTGCAGCCTCACCGAGAACCGCAGGGCGGGGCGCCCTGGCGCCCGGAAGTGGTCTATTGTCGTGCCCCACTGTCTGGAGAAGGATCAGTTCTGGGCGGAATCGAAGTCGACCAGGAGCCTGGCCAGATACTCCGGGTTCTCTTCCGGCACCCAGTGGCCGGAGTCCGGCACCAGGTGCCCGGTGACGTCGCTGGCTATTTCTTCCATCATGGGGGCGTAGTTCCGGGCCAGGGACTGTTCCGCTCCCCCGGTGGCCAGTACGGGCATGTGGATTTTGCCGTGTTCGGCCAGGTTGGCGCGGTGTATCTCGACATCGCGTTCGAAGGCGGCGTACGCCTCGAAAAGCGCTCTCATTGCGCCGGGGGCTTCGAAGGAGCGCGCGTAATAGTCAAGGTCTGCCGGCGAGATGGCTTCGGGGTTGTAGGAAAGGTCCTGGAAGAATCGGTTGATGTACCACTTTTCGCGGCCGTGTGTGAGGTGTACGGCGATGTCTGTGGCGGCGTGAAAATCGAAGTGCCAGGCGCTCTTGGCGTTCTTCCGTTCTTCGAAGTAGCTGGTGCCCGGCAAAGGCGCTTCCATGGTGGTCAGGGTGCGGACATCGGTGCGGTAACGAAGTGCGTAGGCGGACGCGACCATGGAGCCGACGTCATGTCCGACGACTGCCACCGGTTCGCGAACCTCTAGGTGAGTATGAACCAGCTCGTGAAGATCCTGGGCCATGGTCCACTTGTCATAGCCTGCCGTCGGCTTGGAGGAGCTTCCTGCGCCGCGGTAGTCGGGGATGATCAGTTTGTATCCTGCCATGGTGAGGGGCTTGATCATCCGGCGCCAGGCGTACCAGGTCTGCGGTGCTCCATGGATGAGCAGCATCGTCCTATCGCCGGTACCCGCCGTCACATAGTGAATGCGGACGTTCTCGTCCTGGCTGATCCACGCTTTGTGATGGATGAGCTCAGGCACCTCGTCCTGGTGGGCCAAGATGTACCTCCTGTGTGAGTTCCGGGCATGGTGCATCGACAGCGGGCATCGTGGGGTGTGCTCCTGTAAGGGTGGGGGAAATACGTGATCCGGGCAGGGGAATTATCCCGTTGCCTCCTGCAACTCCTGCTCCACGAGGTCCCCGACATAGCGGGAACAGAAATCATTCATATGATCCCTCAGGGCAGCGACCGCTTTGTCTTCCACTCCGGACTCGATGGCCTCGACGATCTGGATGTGCTCATCAAAGCGCATCCGGCCGCTGGCCTTGTCCGGGCCCGCGGCGATGATCATCATTTCAATCTGCCCGATCAGATTCCGCCACGCCGCGAGCAGGGTGGGATTGCCTGCCAGAGCGCACAGCCGTTCGTGGAACTTCAAATCCACTTCGAGCTGCCGCGCGAATTCGAGACCGGGCTCGTTGAGAGGTTCCAGGTCCCGCCTGAGCTCCTGGGTCATTTCTTCGCGCCGGTCGCTCGCGACGATTTTTCGCGCCGCGAGCGTTTCGAGCATTGCGCGCACTTCGAAGACGTCCAGAATTTCCTGGGACGTTATTTCCCGCACCAGCATGTGGCGCTTTCCATCATCGACGATGAGCCCCTCGGTTTCGAGGGGACGAAGCGCCTCACGCAGCGTGCCGCGGCTGACCCCCATCTCCTCACTGAGGTGCATTTCCTTAAGGTGCTCGCCCGGTTTGATGGCGCCGGAGATGATCTGGTCACGCACATACTGCGTGCAGCGATCCCTGAGCGTTCTCTTGTCAAAGGCCGAGGCCATAGTCATTGGAGCACCTTCGTCCCTAAATAATTGTTGACATTTATCATAGCCGCGTATGGGCGCGGGCGCCCCCGGGGTGCCCGGCGCGTCAGGGTTTCGCGGCGTTGCCCTGGCGCGCGGCCTTGTAGGTTTCCGTCAGGAAGCGGTTGAAGAAGCCGGTCCTCTTGGTTGCCCAGTCGCCGCCCACGACGTGGTCCTTGCCTTTCATCATCGCCTCGTAGCCTTGCTTGGCGACGAGGACCCTGTCGTTCTTCTTCATCCGTCCGATGTCCGTGTTACCCATCCCGGCCCGGGCGTGGAAGTCGCTGTCCGTTGCTCCGGGCAGGAGTGCTGTCACGCTGACTCCTTCGGTCTTCAGTTCCTCCCGGAGGGACTCTGCAAAGGAGAAAACGAAGGCGCGGCTGGGACCGTACACGGTTTCGTAGGGCGTGGGCTGGGTCGCGGAGATGGACGATGTGAAGAGAATCCGTCCTGACTGGTTGGCCTGCATGTGGGTGACCACGCGCTTGGCGAGGTGGACGACGGAGGTGACGTTGACATCGATGAGCTTGAGCTCCTCTTCCAGGTCGGTATTCCAGAACGCTGCCCCGCCGATGCCGATCCCCGCGTTGATCACCGCGACGGCGACAGGGCGCCCTAGGGCGGTTGCTTCCTTCCAGAAGCGCTCGACTTCCTCGTATTTGCTCAGGTCGGCTTGGACGGGAGTGACCCCCGCGCCGTAGCGCCTGAAGTCATCGGCGGTCTGGAAGATCTTTTCGCTACGGCCGGTGGCGACCAAGTCGTGGCCGTGCTGCGCCAGCTGAAGCGCCAACTGGTATCCGATGCCGTTGGAGGCGCCGGTAACGATGGCCAGGGGCCGGGTCGATGTTGAAGGCATGTTCATGATCTCTCTATGTTGTGTTTCCGCTGCGGGGGACGGGTGCTGCGGTTTATCGTCAGACTTCGTTGCGCCAGGTGTGTTTTGGTTCGTAGCCGAGCATCTTGCGTGCCTTGTCGATGGACAGCAGGGTGTCGTTGGGTCCTTCGGGCGCGGTGTACGGGACGCCTGGGTAGAACTCCGCGACGAGTTCGGAGTTGGACTTGGTCATGACGGTGTCGCCGTTGGCGATGATGAATGCCTCGAACCCGGTGCCGGTGTATTCGAGGGACTTGCGGACCGCTTGGGCGGCGTCCCGGGCATCGACGTAGCTCCAGAGATTGAATTTGCGCAGTTCGGGGGTGTCGTCGAAGCCCGGGAAGGGTGCGTAGTCCGCGACGTCCATGACATGTGAGAAGCGAAGGGCGATCATCTTCAGGTCCGGGTCGCGTCCGGTGAGGACGCCGGCCATCTGCTCTTCGAGGAACTTGCCCAGCGAGTAGGTTGTTTCGGGCCGCGCCACGTTTTCATCCACTGGAATGTAGCGCGGGACCCGGTCGAAGGGCAGGCCGAGGACGGATTCGCTGGATGCCCAGACGATGTTTTTGATACCGGCGTGGCGCGCGGCGGCGAACACGTTGTAGGTGGACATGAAGTTGTTGCCGAATGTGGCTGCGTTGGGGCGCAGGCCAGGGCGCGGGATGGCGGCCAGGTGGACGACGGCGTCGACGCCGGTGTATTGCTCGTCGATGGCGAGCATCGATTCGAGGGTTTGACCGAAGTCGGTGAAGTCGACCTGGATGAAGGGGGCCGGTGATTTGGAGCGCGGTGCTGAGTGGTCGAGGTTGATTACTTCCCAGCCGTTCTCGGCCAGTTCTTTGACGACGGCGCGGCCCAGTTTGCCGCTGCCGCCGGTGACGATGACGCGTGTCATGGAAATCGTTGTCCTTGTCTGAGGGTGGGTGGCAGTGTCCGGCCCGGAGCTGTCCGGACCGGACACCGTCGGAGGTTACTTGCAGCCTGGGTTCTTCTGGCAGGCGGCCACGATGTCGGCAGGAGCGGGGGCGTCGAAGACGACCTTGAAGGAGTCGGTGAGGTTGGACTTGGTGACGGCCAGTGCAGGGGCTGCGATGTAGGAGGGTGCGCTTTCTCCGATGAGGGAGAGCATCATGGCGTTGGCTTCGGCCTTGGCCTGATCGGTCAGGCGCTGGGCCCCCACGCCCACGATGTCTGCTCCCTGGGCGATTTCGGCGGTGAGCTGCTGGCCAAGGTCGATGGTGGCGACGGGGATATTTGCGCCCTGGCCGCGAAGTGCGCTGATCACTTCCAGTGCGGGCGCGTCCCACACCACCCACAGTCCCTTGATGTCCGGGTTGGCGGTGACGAAGTCCCCGCCCACCTGGCCAGCCTTGGACGGGTCGCTGAAGGCCGTTTCCTTGACTTTGATGTCGGGTCGGTTCTTGGCGAGCCATTCCTTCGCGCCCTTGGTGCGTTCGTTGGTCGCGAAGATGTCGTTGCCGAAATTCACCAGGCCCATAGTGCCGCCGTCGGGAATCCTGGAGGCTAGCATTTCGGCTGCGACCTGTCCGTTGCCCTTGCCGTCGGCCTGGACGGAAGACTGGTAGTCGGTGGGGTATTTCAGGCCCTTGGGCACTTGGTCAATCATGACCAGCTTCATTCCGGACTTGCCCACCTTGGCAAATGCGGCTGCCGTGGCGACATCGTCGACCGGGACACCGAGGATGCCATCGGGCTTTTGCTGGATGAGGTTCTCGATGTCGCCGATCTGCTTCTCGGCTTTCCACTGTGCATCTGTGGTGCCGATGACCTTGACGCCGTTTTCCTCGAAGGTTTTTTTCAGGACGGTGGTCTGCACTTTGGCGAAATCGATGTCCATGGTCTGCATCGAGATTCCGACCTTGAAGTTGCCGGCCCGCACCTTGGCCGCCTGTTCAGGGGTGAGTTTTACCTCGGAGGGCAGGGCGGGCTTTTCGCCGTTGGGGCCCAGGCCGACCAGGCCTTTGGGCTCAACGGAGGCGGGGTCGATGGTTGGTGCAGACGCGGTGCTGCTGGCGGTTCCGGAGGAACATCCGGCGAGGAGGATCGCGCTGAGGATGGCGGCCGTTGCGGCGGCGCCTTTTGATGTCTTCCACGTCTTCATGCAGTGCTCCTGTTGTTTGGCGGTTTGATGCGAACGTTGGGAAAGGCCGGGCATTACTTGCGGCGGCTGAAGGCGACGGCGGCGATGATGATGGCGCCCTTGACCACCAGCTGGGCCTGGGAGCTGACGCCCATGAGCGTCAGCCCGTTGTTGAGGACGCCGATCATCAGGCTGCCGAGTACGGTGCCAAGGATGGCTCCCCGGCCTCCGAAGAGGCTGGTTCCACCGAGGATTACTGCGGCGATGACGTCCAGCTCCAGTCCGGCGGCGATGTCGGGACGGGCGGCGTGGGCTCGGGCAGTCAGGATCAGGCCGGCAAGTCCGGCAAGGGCGCCGGTGATCACGAAGGCCAGGGTCTTTGTGCGACGGGTGTTGATGCCGGAGTAGCGGGCGGCGGTGGCGTTGCCTCCCGTTGCGAACACCCTCCGGCCGAAGGTTGAGAAGTGCAGCACGTAGGCGCCCGCGGCAATGACCACGATGGTCATAACGATGGGTGCGGGAACGCCCAAGATCGCTCCTTCGCCGAAAGTGTCCCAGAAGGCAAGGCTGTTGACCACGACGGGCGTTGTGCCGGTCAGCATGAGTGCTATTCCTCGAGCAATGCCCAGCATGCCCAGCGTTACCAGGAATGAGGGGATTGCCAGCATGGTGGTCAGCAGGCCGTTCACCAACCCCACGACGGCCCCGGTCGCGAGGCCGGCGGCGGCGCCCAGAGCCCAGTTGCCCCCGGATTGCTGGATGGCCAGCGCTGCGCTCATTCCGGACAACGCCAGGGTCGATGCCACGGAGAGGTCGATTTCTCCGGCGATGATGACGAAGGTCATGCCCACGGCGATGATGGTGACCAGCGCGGTCTGGCGCCCGATATTGAGGAAGTTCGAGGATGAAAAGAACACTGGGGAGGCAAAGCTGAAGGCAACGATCAGCACAGCGAATGCCGCGTAGAGAACGTACGGGCGATCCCCGCGCACCAGGTTCTTCAGGGTTTTCACGCTTGGCGCAGTGCCACCGGCTTTGGTGGCGCTTTGGGTTGTCTGGCTCATGACAGGACTCCTGGCTTGCTGGGACTTGAGGTGTGGACGAGGTGATGAAGGGCTTCTTCGGAGTCCACTTCATCCCGATGTATGGTCCGGATCGTGCGTCCGTCCCGGACGATGGTGATCTTCTGGCACAGCAGCAGCAGCTCGGAGAGGTCGGATGAGACCACCAGGACCCCTGTCCCGGACGCTGCCGCCTGTCGGATGACACCATAGATTTCTTCCCGGGCGCCGACGTCGACGCCGACGGTTGGCTCGTCAAGAAGAAGCAAATCGCAGCGCGGCTCACGCCACTTCCCGAAGACAACTTTTTGTTGGTTTCCGCCGGAGAGGGTTCCAACGATTGTCTTGCGGTTCTGGGCCTTGATCGAGAGTTCTTTCATGGCCGCGTGAGAGCGCTCAGCGGCTCCCCTGCGGTTGAAGAAACCCAGGCGTGTCAGAGGCTTGAGGCGGGGAAGAGCGATATTGCGCTCGATCGAGTCGCCAAGGACAAGGCCCTGCCCGTGGCGGTCTTCGGGCACGAGACCAACCCCGGCCCGTATCGCATCAATGGGGCTGGCCGGCCTGTAGGGCTTCCCATGGATCTGGAGCTGGCCCTGGCGGGGCCGGCGCAGACCAAAGACGGTCTCCAAAATTTCCGTCCGCCCGCTGCCAATGACGCCGGCAAGACCCATGATCTCCCCGCCGTGGACCTCCAGGTTCACCTCGCGCAGCCGCTGGTCCCCGACACCGCTCATGACCAGCGCGGGCGGTGCGGACCGGGCAGATCGTTGTGCATTGTCCTGCTTTGGTCCATGACCCTGGAGAGCGTCCGCGACTTCGGCAGCCATGGACCTAGGACCGATGATGGCGCTGACCAGTGATTTCATGTCCATTTCCGACGTCGGGTAGGTCCCCACCCGCAGGCCGTCACGGAAGACCGTGACCCGCTGGGAGAGCTTGAAGACCTCGCCGAGCCGGTGGGTCACATAAATGACGCCTACCCCGCGGGCGGTCACCTTGCGCACGGCGTCGAAGAGGACCTCTTCCTCCCCCTCGCTCAGCGCTGACGTCGGCTCATCCAGGACAAGTACACGCACGTTGCTCATGAGCGCCTTGGCGATTTCGGTCATCTGACGGTAGGCGAAGGGCAGGTCCCCGACGACAGCTTTGGGATCGAGCGGAAATCCGTACTCGGCGAGAAACGCCTTGGTCCGGCTCATAATTTCAGACTGTCTTACCGCCCCGAAGACGGTCCGGGGCTCGCGGCCCAGGAAAATGTTCGCTGCCACGGTCAAAGACGGGACGAGGCTCAGTTCCTGGTAGACGACCGCCAGTCCTGCCCCCCTGGATTCGGCGGGCGAGCGAAAGGACTTTTCTTCCCCGAAGATCTTCAGGGTCCCGGTTTCACCGATTTCCACACCGGCGAGGACCTTGATCAAGGTGGACTTGCCCGCGCCGTTCTCACCGAGAAGGGCATGAACTTCGCCGGGCGCGAGCTCGAAGTCGACGCCCCTCAGCGCCTGCACGGCACCGTAGGTCTTTCGAAGATCAGATACCTGCACCAGTAGTTCCCTAGGCGCATCAGGTTCCTTGCGCGCACCGGGTGCCGGCGACCTTTCCGGCTGGTCAGTCCCGGCCAAAGGCGCGGCTGACCTCGTATTGCTGTGTTTCACGGGGTTGCTCCTCAAGGGGCGTCGTCGTTGTCGCACTGGGTGCTCTGCTATCGAGCGTAGTGACAGACATCACGCCGCGTCAAGACTTTGTCCAACAAATAATTGCTATACATATTTCTGTTGACAAATATTTGTCCTACAAAGTAGCATGTGATGTAAGCAACACAGCCAGCGAAGGACCCCGAAATGCCCCGCAGCACCAGCACTCCCTCACCACTGAGGTACACGGACTTCTACGGGATGCTCTCGTACAAGGACTTCCTCGCAGCGGAGGCCGCCGGGACCCTGGCCAATTACGCCATCAGTGCCCGCACTGACCAGGAAGAAGCAGCGTGAGCGCGGCTCGAGGGCTGCAAGCGCACGTTTGACGAAGACCAGGACGCACCCGGTGGAAATCCGGCGGATGATTCGCCGTCGGCGCGAGTCGATGGCGATGACGCAGGCGAACACCCGTTACACACACAAGGAAGTGAGCGATAGACGTGAATACAGCTGTCGGAACCCCAGGGCCTGCCGCCCTTGCATGCTCCACGATCTGTTTCCGTAATGAGGAACTGCCGCAGGCCCTCCGGCAGATCCGGGAACAGGGATTTGATGCGATTGATCTGGGAGCTCTGCAGGGTTTATGCGAACATGTCCCGCTTTTCGGCTCAGCCGAGAACATGAGGGATGCCGGCCGGATCGTGAATGAATCCGGACTGAACGTCTTGAGCGTGAACGCAGACCCCGGCTCGTTTAACGAAGATACCTCTGCCTTGGAAATTCTGGACCGCATTGAGGCGCTGGCGGTATTCTGCGCAGAGGTCCGGGCCCCGCTTCTCTTGCTGCCGTGCGGTGCCCGGGAGCGCGAAGGCATCCCCTACCGCCAGCAGCTGGAGGCAGTGGCATCCGGCATCAATGCTGGGGCTGCCATCTCTGCGCGGTATGGCGTTCAGATCGCCGTTGAGGCGCCCCATCACTACCGTCTCATCAACACCCTCGAGCGGGTGCGGGATCTGCTTGCCCTGCTGGACCCGGCAGTGGGTCTGGTGTACGACGTTTCCCACATCCGTGCCGCCGGTGAAGACCCGGCTGCCTCGTACGCGGAGTTCGCGACGCGTGTCGTGCACGTCCATCTGCGCGACGCCGAACCCGGCGACATCCGTAAAGTCCTCGGATCCGGGGACGTGGACTTCGCAGAATTTTACGAGGCCTCACAACGGGAGGGCTACTCCGGCCGCTACGTCCTGGAACTCGAAACCCACGACAGCCCGTTCGCCACCAAAGAAGACGAGGTCGCCGACGCCCTCCAACGGCTCGACCATGTATTCCGCTCCCCAGCAAAGGCAATGAAATGAGCCGATTTCTCAACGACCCCGACGATGCCGTCACCGAAATGCTCGAAGGCTTCCTTCTGGCGCACCCGGAGCTGGACCGCCGCGGGGCCAGCCGCGTCGTGACATCCTCCACTCCCCCGACAGGCCGCGCCGCCGTGGTGACCGGTGGAGGCTCCGGCCACAAACCGGCCTTCATCGGCTACATCGGAGAAGGAATGTTCGACGCAGTCGTGTGCGGGGATGTCTTCGCATCCCCGCCCGTCGGCAGCGTCCTGGAAGCAATCCGCACCGTCAACACTGGACAGGGCGTGATGCTCCTGCTGGGCAACTACTCCGGTGACGTCATGAACTTCGAAATGGCAGCCGACATGGCCCGGGACGAAGGAATCGACGTCGAAATGGCGGTCGCCACCGACGATCTGGGCGCCGGAGGAAACGTCCGCCCGGACCAGCGCCGCGGAGTCAGCGGCCAATTCCTGATCTGGAAAACAGTCGGCGCTGCGGCCCGCCAAGGGGCATCCCTGGCCGAGCTCAAGCAGCTCGCACTGGACGTGAACGCGGCAACCCGCACCATGGGAGTATCCCTGGACGGATGCACACTACCGGGCAGCACCAAACCCACCTTCAGCCTTGACGAGGGCCAGATGGAGGTCGGCGTCGGACACCACGGCGAACGCGGACGCTCCACCGAACCCCTCGTACCGGTCGACGAGATCGTTGACCGGCTGATCGAGGAGATCAACCAAGACCTTCAGCTCCGTGAGGGCGACCGCGCCGCGGTCGTCATCAACGGCCTCGGCGGCACCCCGCTGCTGGAGCTGTACATCGCCTACCGCAGGGCCGCACTCCGCCTGCGGGAACGCGGGATCGCCATCGACGTGAACTTCGTCGGCGAATACTTCACCGCACTTGGAATGCACGGTTTCTCGATCACACTCATGAGGCTCGACGACAGAACCTCTGAACTGCTCAGGGAACCTGCCCATACCCCGCACTTCACCCAAACCAAGCCACAACACTAGGAGACATCATGTCCTTGGACCTCAAAGAAGCCCTGCTCCACGCCAGCAGGCAGGTCCAGACCGCCCGCGACTATCTCTGCGACCTGGACGCAGCGCTGGGAGACGGCGATCACGGCACTTCAATGGCCCGCAGCTTCGCCGCAGTTGAAAAGGCGCTGTCAACGTCCGACAGCACCGACCCGGTTGAACTGCTGGAGCTGGTCGGAAACACCGTCCTGAACGCCGTCGGCGGCGCCATGGGCCCACTCTTCGGCTCGGCATTCCTCTCATCAAGTCTGGCGGTGCGCACCGCCGATTCAGCGCTGAGCAGCCCCGAAAAGACCGCTGCAGCCATCAGCGCAGCGGCCAACGCCATCCAGCGCAGGGGCAAGGCCGTGGTTGGGGACAAGACCATGGTCGATGCCATCGTCCCCGCGGCTGAGGCCGCGGCGGTCGCGGCCAGAGTGACCGGTGCGACATCCGCCACTGTCCTGCGCGCCGCCGCGGAGGCAGCCGCCGCAGGCACGGAAAAGACCAAGGAACTTATCGCGCGCATCGGCAGGGCCAGCCGCCTGGGTGACCGCACGATCGGCCACCAGGACCCGGGGGCCACTTCCATCACCCTGGTCCTGGAAAGCCTGGCCGCCTCCGCCGGCGCCCCGGTCGGACACCCCATCCTCACCCACAGCTGACCTAGGGAAGGCATCATGAGCAACCACACCCGAATCGTCCTCACACCCGAGGTGACCCAATGAACGTCTCCTTCATCGGCGTTGGCGCCATCGGGCTTCCCATGGCCAAACGCCTCATCCCCCACTGCAACGTCACCGTCTTCGACCTTGCCACCGACCGTGTCCGGGAACTGGTCCGACTCGGGGCAACCGCTGCCGAGTCAGCAGCAAAAGCAGCCGCAGCGTCCGAAACAGTGATCATCATGGTCGCCACCCCGGAGCAACTCGATCAGGCACTCTTCGGTCCGGACGGTGCTGCAGAAGGCCTCAAAATCGGTTCAACCGCTATCATCATGAGTTCCGTCGGAATCGACTCAGTGACATCGGTGGCCGAGAGACTGAAGAACCACAACGTCAGGGTCGTTGATGCGCCGGTCACCGGCGGGGTCGTGCGAGCCATCACAGGCGAGCTGACCATCCTTACGTCCGGTGCTGATGAAGACATCGAAAAAGTCAGACCCGTCCTCCAGCACCTGGGCACCAACATCTCCCGCAGCGGCAACAGGGTAGGCGACGGCCAGGCAGTCAAACTCGTCAACCAGCTCCTGTGCTCAGTCCACCTTGCCGTCGCAGGAGAAGCCCTGAACTTCGCCAAACAGCTCGGCCTCGACCCGAAAGCAGTGCTGGAAACAGTAGGCGCCGGCGCAGCATCTTCATTCATGCTCAACGACCGCGGACCCCGCATGCTCAGCACCGACGAACCGCCCGTCCTCAGCGCAGTTGACATCTTCGTTAAGGACTCAACTCTGGTAAAAGAGGCCGCAGCCCGCGTCGGCGCCCACATCCCGCTACTTGAAGCAGCCAACTCGAAGTTCCACGACGTGTCAGCGGCAGGATTTGGGCGGCTCGATGACTCCGCCGTCATCCGGGCCTTCAACAGCTGATCCCGACCAACCCTCTATCGGTCCGGAACAACATCTCGACAGCGGCTCATCCGCCGCTCAGCATTGACTTAAGAATCGAGGACGAAGATGTCTACTACAACCCCTGCGAAGCAGGATTCGCACCCTAGCGTGCCCAACGCCCGATGGTGGCGTGTCGGCGGACTGCTGCTGATCTCATACCTCGTTGCGTACATCGACCGCACCAACATGTCCATCGCGGCCCCCGCGATGTCCAAGGAACTCGGCCTGGATGCCTCCCAGATGGGGGTCCTGCTCTCGGCCTTCTTCTGGGGCTACGTCGTGAGCCTCGCCTTCGCCGGCCTGGCCGTTAGCCGGCTGGGAGCCAAACGCTCCATGGTCCTGGCACTGATCGTTTTCGGCCTGGCTTCCGCGGCCACGGGCCTGACGCATGACTTCACGCAACTCATTATTGTGCGCATCGTGCTGGGCCTCGGCGAGGGCCTTGTTTTCCCCGCGATCACTATTTTCCTGGTCAAGTGGTTCCCGTCGTGGGAACGCGGCCGCGCATCAGGTCTGGCGCTCCTGGCAATTCCGATTTCCGCCATTATCATGGCTCCGATGGGTGGCTGGCTGATCAGCAACTGGGACTACCGTGCCATGTTCATCGTTCAGGGCGTGCCGCCCGTTATTATCGCGTTCGCTGTCCTGTTCCTCATCAAGGACGACCCGGCGAAGGATGCCCGTCTCACCGATGCCGAGCGCACGTTCATTCTTGATAACCGTGCATCAGGTGAAAAGGAGCAGGGTGGGGCCTGGCGGGATGTGTACCTGAACCCGCGCATCTGGCTCATCAGCATCACCTACCTGCTCTGGCTGACCGGCCTCTATGGTTTCAACCAGTGGTTGCCCACCATTTTGACAGAGGCGTCGAAGGAAGGCATCCAGGCGGTGGGCTGGCTCACGACCATCCCGTTCGTGTTCGCCGCCGTTGGTATGTACTTCGCCTCGCGGCAGTCGGACAAGCACGACGGCCGGCGGACGCCCTTTGTCGCGATCCCGGTTGGAATCAGCGGTCTGGCGTTGCTGGGCCAGCATTTCATCCCCGGCAACCTGGCGGTAGACATTGTTTTCCTCAGCATCGCCTGCGTCGGCCTGCACTCCGCGTTCGGCCCTTGGTGGCCATGGGCGCTTGAAGGGGTGCCGCGCAATCAGACCGGTTATGCCTCCAGCTTCATCCTGTCGGTCGGTAATTTCGGCGGCATCATCGGACCCATACTCGTTGGCCTGCTCACGGGCGGCGGGGCCGTGTCCCAGGGCTTCTACACCCTCGGCTACGTCCTGCTGGCTGCGGCCGTCCTGGCCGCACTCGTCGCCGTCAATCGCAGGAAGCGCCTTGCCCTCGCGGCAACGGCCGCGGGCTCCGAGCCGGCACCTGCACCCACCATCTAAACGGACAACTTCCGACCCCACATCAGGAGCACTCGATCATGCCCACCGTTGAACATCATTACGCCCAGCTCAGCGACCTCAAGATGCACTACGTCACCGCCGGCCAGGGAAAGCCGCTGGTTCTGCTTCACGGCTACCCGCAAAGCTGGTACTGCTGGCGCGAAGTCATTGAGCTGCTGAAGGACGACTACTACATCATCGCCCCCGACCTCCGGGGCCTCGGCGACAGCACCCGTCCCTGGTCCGGCTACGACAAGAAAACCATCGCCGCCGATATTTGGGAACTGGTCACCGAGCACCTGGGCATCGAACGCTTCGCCGTTGCCGGCCACGACTGGGGCGGCACCGTTGCCTTCGCCTTGGCGGCCGACCACCAGGACGCCGTCACGCACCTGGCCGTCGTCGACGTCGCCATCCCAGGGGACGGTCAGGCGAACATCGGCCAGGCCGGCAGGCGCTGGCACCACACTTTCCTGCAAACACCGGACCTGCCCGAAGCACTCATCGAGGGCCGTGAGCACCACTACTTCGGCTGGTTCTTCACCAACTACGGATACCGCCCCGACTGCATCGCCCCCGATGCAGTCACAGAATACCTCCGCACCAACACCACCCCCGGGGCCCTCCGGGCAGGCTTCGCCTACTACCGGATGGTCGGCCAGGACGTAAAGGACAATGAGGCCCGAGGCGCCAAGATCACCGTGCCCTCCCTAGCGGTCGGAGGCGCCAACGGGTGGGGCCGCGGTCCCGAAGTCGGCAAATCCCTGCGCATGATGGCCGAAACAGTCGACGAACTCATCATCGACGAATGCGGCCACTGGGTGCCCGAAGAACAGCCCGAAACCCTCGCCAAAGCCTTCAAGGACTTCTTCGGCTAGCGGCACGCTGCCGAGCTACGCCGGTGAGCAAATTGAAGGAGAAACCATTGTGAAGCTGGTTCTCTGTCAGGCCGACAACAAGGAATGGGAAGTGAATGAATTCAACTCCCTTGGACGGTCCGACATCAACTTTCGGCGCCGACACCTGGTCTGCATGGCGTGTGGCGGAAAAGCATTCTTCCGAAGATCCGGCCGCAGCGCCCGGCCTGCCTTCGGGGCACGCCACGTCCAAGGCTGCAAACTCCTATGCGCACGCTGGTCTGTCTTCAGGTACCTCCAATGATTGGACAGCCCCTGAGACAGCGGGCCGGATGCTCACTAAGACCTGACGCACCGAGGGATCGACCCAACTGCATCCAATACCAAGAACGGGAACCGGAAGGTCCTCCGGGACCCCGCTCACAACGACCAATAGATACAAGGAGAAATCATGAGCACCAAACTGCGCCTGGTCATCGGAGCCGACGACGCCGGTTTCGAATACAAGGAAGCCCTGAAGGCTGACCTGGAGGCCTCCGAGCTGGTCGAGTCCGTCACCGACGTCGGGGTGGATGCCACCAGCCACACCCCGTACCCGTCCGTGGCCATCACCGCCGCCGAACTCATCGCTGCCGGCAAGGCCGACCGCGCCCTGCTGGTCTGCGGCACCGGCCTCGGCGTGGCCATCGCCGCGAACAAGGTCCCCGGCGTCCGCGCCGTCACCGCCCACGACAGCTTCTCCGTGGAACGCTCCGTGCTGAGTAACAACGCCCAGGTCCTCACCTTCGGCCAGCGCGTCGTCGGCATGGAACTCGCCCGCCGGCTCGCCCGCGAATGGCTCACCTACACCTTTGACGAGACCTCCGCCTCCGCCGAAAAAGTCACCCTGATTAAGGACTATGAAGGTGTCACTTCCTGCTAAGAGACGCGGGCCGTGGCCGCCAGCATGTCACCGGCCTTGAGCACCCCCCTCGGCCAGGGCATGCCCCCAAAGCCGATGAGCAACCAGTGGATTAGCGGGACCTCTTGCTCGTTCGACATGGTCTGTCGTTCTAGCCATATCACGCAGGCAATCCCGCTGATCTAGAAGTGCTGCGGATCCTTGGGTGCTTGAGCAAGTGCCATCCACATCAACGGACCGAAAGCCCAAGGGCGAACACACACCGGGCGCGCCGGTAGTCCGCCGGATCCACTACCGAACGCATAAGCCGTTCTGAGCGCCGGCGAGACGGCCATGACTTGCGGCGGGAGGGTGCCTTGAACCATGGATGCCCCGATCAATGAGAAGGAAACAATGAGATACGTTCGCCTAGGAGCAACGGGCTTGGAAGTGTCCCAGCTTGCCCTCGGATGCATGAGCTTTGGGGAGCCCGGGCTAGGGGCTCACAAATGGACGCTGGACGAGTCCGCGAGCCGTCCCATTATCAAACAAGCACTCGACGCCGGCATCAACTTTTTCGACACTGCCAACTCATATTCAGACGGAACCAGCGAAGAAATTCTGGGGCGGGCGCTTCAAGACTTCGGCCGCCGGGAGGAACAAGTCATAGCAACGAAGGTCCACGGCGCGTTTGGCACCGGTCCGAACATGCGTGGCCTGTCACGCAAGGCGATCTTCACCGCGGTTGAGGACAGCCTCCGGCGCCTTGGCACGGACTACATCGACCTCTACCAGATCCACCGATTCGACCCCGGCACCCCGATAGAGGAGACCCTCGAAGCTCTCCACGACCTGGTCAAGTCCGGCAAAGTCCGCTACCTTGGGGCCTCGTCAATGTTCGCCTGGCAGTTCTCTAAGCTCCAGCACACCGCCAAAGCAAACCACTGGACTCGGTTCGTCTCTATGCACGACCACTACAACCTGCTCAACCGGGAAGAAGAACGGGAGATGCACCCACTCTGCGTGGACCAAGGCGTTGGGGTCATTCCCTGGAGCCCGCTGGCCCGGGGGCGTCTGTCCCGCGAATGGGGCACGGAAACCGCACGCAGCGGCGTCGACCAGTTTGCCATCGAGCTTTACGAGGACGGGGACAAGGAAATCGTCGATGCTGTGGGGAGAGTGGCGGGCGCCCGAGGAATCCCTCAGGCCCAGGTTGCCCTGGCCTGGCTTATCAGCAGGCCCTGGGTTACTGCCCCGCTCATCGGAGCCAACAAGCCGCAGCATCTTGACGACGCGATTCAAGCACTCAGCCTCACCCTCGACGATGAGGAAATCCAGGAGCTGGAGGCACCCTATCGCCCGCATAGGGTTGCTGGGTTCTAGTTCGTCTCCTCCCAATCACGAAAGGCCAAAATGGACAAAGTGGCAGTAACCGGAGGCGCGGGGAACAAGGCCGCGCTGCCGTAGACCCGGGACGGCGACCACGCCGCCCTACAAGGCCTGCGCTGGGACGCCACCGGCTTCGAGACCTTCAACAACGCCGCCGACGATTCAGTCATGACTCGCCCGTTTGGAGCTCGCCACCCAGCCTCACCAAGCCCATCAGCCCCCAGGAAAGTCCGTGTCGCCTGGCCCGCAAGGAAGGGGGTGGATGGGCCCCAACCAAGACAAACCGTCGATGGACGACCCCACTTGCTGAGGACTTGAACGACAGAACATGGATGATTCAACTTTTGTTTCGCCTTCCACTGGCCGCAACGTCAAAGCTGTCTTGTTTGACACTTTCGGTACAGTCGTCGACTGGCGTGCCGGCGTCGCGCGGGAAGCCAAGAAGTTCGCAAACAGGCACGGAATCACGTTCGAGCCCTTCGACCTGGCAGATAAATGGCGGGCGGACTATTACCCGTCGATGGCTCCAATCCGTTCGGGGGACCGCAGGTACGTCCCACTGGACCAGCTGCATCTTGAAAACCTGAAAACCGCGCTGGCCGCGCTCGGCTTCCCACCATCAGACTTCCCCGATGATGATCTAGAGGAACTCAACCGGGCCTGGGAATCTTTGCCGGCATGGCCGGACAGCGTGGAAGGACTAGAGCGGCTGAAGGCACGCTACATCGTGGGACCGTTGTCTAACGCCAACACGGCCCTGCTCGTGAACATGGCCAAACACGCCCGGCTCCCATGGGATGTCGTTATCGGTCTGGACCTGTTTCAAACCTACAAACCTGATCCGGCTGCTTACACCGGGGTTGCGGCCGTGCTGCGGCTCCACCCGGGGGAAGTCATGCTTGCCGCGGCCCACAACTACGATCTCCGAGCCGCCCGCGAGGCCGGACTGGCGACGGCATTCGTCCGGCGAGCAACCGAACACGGCCCGAAGCAAACGACGGACCTCGAGCCCGCATCAGACTGGGACATCAGCGTCGACGACTTTACACAACTGGCCCAAAGCCTCACCGCAAGGCCTGCCGCCACGGCGTAGTGCGTCCCTGCGATTGCTAGCTGCCAGGGCGCCGTCGGCTCTTTCGGCCCGAGCCAAACGAACATTCCGGATGCCGCCACTCCCCCACTTGCAAAGACTGGCGACGGCTGACACTACACAAACCCGACGCGCGGAAGGGGCTAAGCCCGGCAGGTGCTCGGGACCCGGTGCAAAGCGAACGCAAAGCCAGTTACAGGTCGGCGGCCGCGTCCCGGGCGGCTGCCATCAGCCGCAGGAACCGACCGTACCTGCTGTCGAGGAGTGCCTGCCATTCCTGATCGGGGTGATGTGTCCGCACGAGCCGGACTGCTTTCGTCGCGGCGTCCTCGACATCTTGGTAGATGCCGATACCGATGCCGGCCATAATCGCCGCGCCGCGGGCACCTGCCTCTTCGGCGTCCGTGACTTCGATGGGCAGCTGAAGGGCGTTCGCCATCAGTTGGGACCAGACCGGGTTCTTAGCTCCGCCACCGCACAGCCGCACAGCACCTTTAATCCGGAGGCGTTCCCTCAGTGCGTCTACGTGCCACCGGTGGTTGAACACAATACCTTCGAGCACCGCCCTGTAGAGATCGGCACGGCCGTGACTGCCCCGTATCCGCGAGAACGTGCCTCCCGGGTCCCCGGCACCTTGTGGCGCACCGTAAAGGTAGGGCAGGAACAATGGGGAATCATCGAACGAGGCGGGATCGTCGAGTCGGGCAGATCGGACAACAGCCGCATAGTCCGGCGGGCCCCCGTCTCCCAGGACCTTCGTGGCCCACTCGAAGTTCGAGGCGCTGCTAGGGGACGTTGACATGTGAAGGTATTGCCCCGGCGTGACGAAGGTCCGGGCCTGCCAGCGGGGATCGCTGACCGGTTGGTCCGCGACAATCTGATTAATGCTGAATGTTCCCATGATGATGCTCATCGCCCCGGGCGTTCCCGCGCCGATGCCGAGCGCGGCAGCATCGACGTCATGGGCGCCGGTGATAACTGGCGTCCCGGCAGCAAGACCGGTCCGGTCGGCGGCTATGTCACTGACCGTCCCCGCCACGGACGAGCTGGAGACGATTGGCGGCAAGAGGTGTTTGAGATTTTCCAGTCCATACAGCGCCAGAACCTCGTCCGACCAAGTCTGGGTCGCAGCATCCGTGAAAGAGTGGCTGGCCTCCGTTGGATCGGTGGCGATTTCGCTGGTGAGACGAAACCTCAACCAATCCTTGCAGTGAAGTAGCCATCTGGCGCGAACCAGCGCTGCCGGCTCCTTGCTCTGGAGCCAGGCAAGGAGTGCCGCTGGGCTGTACGGCGCGGGCACCTGGCCGGTGACGGCAAGAGCTTTTCGCCCCGCGTCGCCTTCGGCAAGACGATTGGCTTCGGCGAAGGCCCGGGAGTCGGTCGCCAGGATTGCGGGCCGCACGGGTTTCCCGGCGGCGTCCACGAGGTAAAGGCCGTCGCCGTGCCCGGACAGTCCCACCGCGAGGATCTGCGATGGGTTGACCCCGGCGGAGTTCAGGCACCGGCGAATGGCCGATGCTGTCCGCTCCCACGTGAGGTCCATGTCGCGTTCCTGCCAGCTGGGGCGGGGAGACGTGGTCGGAATGGAGGTGGAGGCGGCCGCCGTTTCCTGGCCGTCCAGTGTAAAGAGGACGGCCTTGGTGAACGTCTGGCCTGCATCGATTCCGAGCAGGTAATCGGCCTGGCCTGTTAGGCCCATCCAAGGTCCTTGGCGTTGATCGCGCGGGCGATTTTCCCGGTCTGGGCGAACTCTGTGATGGCTTCTGTGACAAGACGCGCCGAGGTGCGGTTGGTGTCTTCTGTGTCTCCGCCGTAGTGAGTGGTGATCGTCACGTTGTCGAGGGTACGCCACCGGCTGGTTTCCGGTAGGGGTTCCTCATCGAAGACGTCCAGTGCAGCGCCGGAGATGGCGCCTTCCCTCAGCACGTTGTAGAGGGCGTCGTAGTCGACGAGGCGGCTGCGGGATCCGTTGATGAAGTAGGCGTCAGGCTTCATGAGGCGGAACTGGCGTTCGCCGATGAAGCGTTCGGTTTCGGGGGTGAGGCGGGCCTGGACGAGTATGAAGTCGCTCTGGCGGAAGACGTCGTCCAGTGTGTCGACGCGGCGTACCCCGGATTCGCGGAGGAGTTCATCGCTGGCGTAGGGGTCGAAAGTAAGAATGTCGGGCTTGAAGCCGGAGAGGCGTTCGCTCGTGACGCGGCCGACGTGCCCGAATCCCACCATCCCGACGGTGCGTCCTGCGATTTCGATGCGGGCGCCGGGGAAATCCTTGCGCCAGCCGCCGCTCTTGACGCTGGCGTCGGCGCGGGCGATGTTGCGGGCTTCGGAGAGCATGAGTCCGATCGCGAGCTCGGCGACAGCGCCTGCGTTGCGTCCGAGCGCGGGAACGACGCCGATACCGCGCCGCGTGGCTTCCTCGATATCAACGTTTTCCAAGCCTGTGCGGGCAACGGCGATGAGCTTGAGGTTGGGCGCTTTGCCGAGGAGCTCGGCGGTGATGGGGGCGAAGTGCAGACCGATGGCTTCAGCATCGTGCACGGCTTCCAGGAGCGCTGCCGGGGCCTCGACGGCGTTCACCCCCTTGAACTCCGTGATTTGCTGGAGGGCGTGTTGCTCGCCCTTGGTGCCCTCCCATTCGACGTAATCGACAGCCAGATCGCTGCCGCTGAGGTATTCGGCGTAGCTGTCGGTGGGGATGTACTTATCGCCGATGATCAGGGCGCGGAAGGACTCACTCATGGCAGGTTCAGTCTTTCTCTGTAAGGGTTGGCAATACTTGGATTTTCCGGCCGGCGCCGGACTTAAACTTCTCGAAGGCCTCGGCGGTTCGGGAGAGCGGGAGGCGGTGGCTGATGAGGATGTCTGCGGGCAGGACACCTGTTGCGAAGAGCTCGGCGGCCCGGTCGAAGCTGTGCAGGACCGCCATCGAACCGGTGATCGTGATCTCCTGGTGGTAAACGCGGTGGGGGTCGATGGTGACGCGCACGTCCTCGCCGGCCACACCGAACTGCAGGAACGTTCCGCCTTTGGCGACCCTTCCCAGTCCGTCCTGAATGGCTGCGGCGTTGCCGGTGGCGTCGATGACGATGTCCCAGCCGGAGCGGGAAAATTCGTCGGCTGATGCCGCGGCATTCGTGCACCCGATAATCACGGCGGTGGAGCGCCGGTTCTGGTTGATGTCGACGACGTCGACGCTCGCGGCGCCGGTGGCCTTGGCCAGCTGCAGCATCATCAGGCCCATGGTTCCGGCGCCGTAAATGAGGATGTGCGAGCCGAGCCGGGCCCGGAGCACGTCATATCCGCGGACGGCGCAGGACAGGGGCTCGATCAGTGCGGCGTCCTCCAGCCGGACGTACTCGGGCAGGACGACGCAGTTCGCTGCCGGGACCGCGGTGTATTGGGCCATGGCGCCGGCGGCGCTGATGCCGATCGCGGCCCACTGCTCGCACAGGTTGCTGCGGCCGATGCGGCAGTATCTGCATTCATGGCAGGGCATGTTGGGATCTGCTGCCACACGCTCCCCGATCCGGACATCTCTGACGTTCTTGCCCGTGGCCACAATCGTGCCTGCGAATTCGTGGCCGGGGATGACGGGGAGGGACGGGGCAAATCCGCCTGCCATGATGTGAAGGTCAGTTCCGCAGATCCCGGCTGCCGCTACCTGCACCACGACTTCCCACGGGCCCGGAATGGGATCGGGGACCGTTTCCAGGTCGATCCGTCCGGGGGCGGAGATGACTGCTGCTCTCACTTGACGGCCCCGAGCGAGAGGCCTTGGACGAGCTTGTCCTGGGCAGCGAAGCCGGCGAAGAGCACCGGGAGGGAAATGACGACGGCGGCGGCGCAGACTTTCGCGAGGAACAGGCCCTGGCTGGAGACGAAGCCGGTCAGGAAGACCGGAGCGGTGCCGGCCACCACCCCGGTGAGGACCCGGGCCAGCAGCAGTTCGTTCCAGCTGAAGATGAAGCAGATCAACGCGGTGGCCGCGATGCCGGGCATCGCCACCGGGGCAATGACCTTGCGCAGGGTCAGCAGCAGGTTTGCGCCGTCGATCTGGGCTGCTTCGAGCATTTCCACCGGCACTTCGGCAAGGAAGGACCTCATCATCCAGACTGCGATGGGCAGGTTCATCGAGGTGTACATGAGGATCAGGAACCAGATGTTGTCCAGGGCGCCGGTGGTCTTGGCGAACAGGTAGAGGGGCAGGATCGCGGCCACGACGGGCATCATCTTGGTGGAGAGGAAGAAGAACATGACGTCCGTCCACTTCTTCACCGGCCGGATCGACAGCGCGTAGGCGGCCGGAATAGCCAGGACCAGGACCAGGACGGTGGAGAGGATCGAGGCGGTGGCGGAGTTGATCAGCGGCGGCCAGGGGCTGACCCCGGAGCTGGCGCCGAAGAACTCCTTGTAGGCGTCCAGGGTCAGGTTCGCCGCGAGGGAGGGCGGGTTGGTGGCTGCATCGTTTTCGGAGTGGAACGAGGTCAGGATCATCCACAGGACCGGTGTGGCGAACAGCAGTGCCAGCAGCCAGGCCGCGATGCCGGCGGCGGTGTTGTTCCGGGTGGGGTCCATCCGGGACTTGCCGCCGAACTTTCCGAATCTACTGCGCCGTGATCCGCTGTTGAGGGCGGTCGGGCCGGGGACGGAGTTCTGGGGTGCGGCAGGGGTGAGGGTGCTCATCGTGCTGCCTCCTTCTTGAAGAGCGAGAAAACGGTGCGGAGGGCGAAGGTCGCCACGACGATGGTGCCGATGACGACGACGACGCCGGCGGCTGATGCCAGGCCGTATTCGTTGGCGAAGTAGAACGTCTGGTAGATGGCGTAGGGCAGGTTGGCGGTGCCCAGCCCACCTGAGGTGAGGGTGAAGACGGCGTCGAAGTTCTGCACGATGTAGATGGCTCCGAGCAGTCCGCCCAGTTCCAGGTACTGGCGCAGGTGCGGCAGTGTGAGGTGGCGGAAGATGTCCCACGGCGTTGCGCCGTCCATTTGAGCCGCTTCGACGGTGTCCATGGGCCGGGACTGCAGGCCCGCGAGCAGGATGAGCATCATGAACGGCGTCCACTGCCACACCAACGACACCGCCACGGAGAACAGAGGTGCCTGGGAGAGGAGGTCCGGCTGCGGCGGGGTATCGCTGCCGAAGAGGGACCAGATCCAGGTCAGGGTGCCGTTGATCAGCCCGTAAGTGGGGTTCAGGAGGGCATGCTTCCAGATCAGCGCCGCGGCCACGGGGACCACGAGGAACGGCGCGATCAGCAGGGTCCGGGCCAGTCCCCGGCCGATGAATTTCTTGTCCAGCAGCAGGGCCAGTCCGAGGCCGATGACCAGGCTGGCCAGGACCACGGAGACGGTGAGGAAGATGGTGGTGAAGATGGCCTGGCGCAGGTCGGCGTTGGTGAGGACCTGGATGTAGTTCTCCAAGCCGGCGAAGCCGGTCTGGTCGGGGCGGAGGCTGTTCCAGTTCAGGAACGAAATGATCAGCGTCACCACGAACGGAAGCTGGGTGACGATGATGAGGAAGATCAGGGCCGGCAGCAACGGCGCACGCCGGGCCCAGGCCAGGGCGCGTTCACGGGATCTGGCGTGCTTGGAGGGTTTGGGTGCGCTGTGCCCGGAACGCGGGACGCGCGCTATTGCAGTAGTCATGGGGTTCTCCTGCGGTGGTGTGGCCCGTGGGCGGGCCACAGCACCGATTCGTGGGGTTGCTACTTGGCTTTGTACTTATCGCCGATTTTCTGTGCGGCTTCCTGGCCCTTGGCCAGCGCCTCGGCGACGGTGCCCTGCCCTGCGATGGCGGAGCTGACACCCTGGGAGACCGTGGTCCCCAAGTCTGCGAATTCAGGAATACCAACGAACTGGACGCCGATGGCAGGCCGCGGCTGCAGACCCGGGTTGTTCGGATCGGTGTTTTCAATGGCCGTTTTTTCCGCTCCGAAGAACGGAGCGGCCTTCTGGAAGTCCGCATTGGCGTAGGTTGAGGTCCGCTTGCCGGAGGGAACCTTGGCCCAGCCGAGCTTGGCGGCCACGAGTTCCTCATACTTCTTGGAGCTGGCCCAGGCGATGAATTTCCCGGCAGCGTCCTGTTTCTTGGAGGCAGCCTGCACGCCCCAGGACCAGGTCCACAGCCAGCCCGAAGACTTGGTCTCCTTCACGGGAGCCTGAACGTAGCCGATCTTGCCCTTGACCGGCGAGGAGGCTGCTTCCAAGGATCCGCCGGCGGAGGTGGCGTCGTACCACATGGCGGTCTTGCTCTGGGTCATGTTGTTCAGGCATTCGGTGAACCCCGCCTGGGCGGCGCCGGCTTCACCGTGCTCCCGCACCAGCTTGGTGTAGAACTCGGTCGCCTCGGTGAATTCTGGGGCATTGACCTTCGCGTTCCAGTCCTTGTCGAACCAGGTCCCGCCGAAGGTGTTGACCACGGTGGTCAGAGGGGCGAAGACCTGGCCCCAGCCGGGCTGGCCGCGCAGGCAGATGCCCTTCATGCCCGGAGCCGCGCCGTCAACCTTGGCGGCCAGATCGGCCACCTGATCCCAGGTGGGCTTCTCCGGCATGGTCAGGCCCTTGGCTTCGAAGATGTCCTTGCGGTACATGAGGAAGGAGGACTCCCCGTAGAACGGTTCGCCGTAGAGCTTGCCGTCCTTGCCTGTCAAAGAGGCGGTGTAGGCCGGCAGGATGTCCGCCTGGTTGAACTCAGCGTTCTTGGCCACGGTGTCATCCAGCGGCGCCAGCCACTTGTTCGCCGAATAGAAGGGGATTTCGTAGTTGGACAGCGAAGCAACATCGTACTGGCCGGCCTGGCTGGAGAACTCCTGGCTGATCTTGGCACGGACATCGTTCTCCGGGAGCACCGTGTAGTTGACCTTGATGCCGGATTCCTTGGTGAAGTTGTCCGCAGTCAGCTTCTGCAGGTCTTCCATCTGGGGGTTGTTGACCATCAGGACGTTGATGCTGTTCTGGTCTCCGGCCGCGTTTCCGCCGCCGGCTCCTGAGCATCCGGTTAGTGCCAGAGCTGCGGCGGTGACGACGGCAGCGGGTATGGCGAGTTTGCGAATACTTCTCTGTACTTTCACAGTGACTTCCTTGGTTGTGAGGGGTGATGAAGGCAATGCAGTGGCAGGGCAGGGGTTGTTGCAGTGTGTGTTCTGTTTGTTTCTGATGTGGGTAAGTCTTGGTGAGGCGGGTCCCGGCTTAGGCCAGGATGACTTCCACTCCGACTCGTCTGAACGGCTGGAGGAGGCTGTCGGCCACTCCACGTTCAGTGATGATTGCATCGAGTTCGTGCAGATCGGCGAACTTGATGCTGGAGTCCACGCCGAACTTGGTGTTATCGGCGAGGACGATTTTGCGTCTGCTGGACGCGATGGCCGCTGCTTTGACCGCAGCTACGGCCGAATCCGGGCAGGTTAGCCCGTGTTTGCCTGTGGCGCCGTTTGTGCCCAGGACAGCGAGGTCGAGCACGAGGTGGGACAACATTCCCGTCGCCCAATGGTCCACAGCGCCGAGGGTGTTGCCGCGGACCCGGCCTCCGAGGATCAGCACGGTCAGCAGGGGGTTTGCCGCCAGTTTGCAGGCGACGGGCAAGGAGCTTGTTACGACCGTCATCGGCCGTGTTGGCTCCAGCGCGTCGGCGAAAGCCGCAGCGCTGGTTCCTTCGTCAATGAAGATCGACTCCGCGCTGTCCAGGAATTCCAAGGCCGCCTGCGCGATCCTCAGCTTCTCGTTCGGGTGTACTGCCCCCCGGGCGGTGAGCGGGTTTTCGAAGCCGAGCTTTTCCACTGGAATTGCTCCGCCGTGGACTCTGCGCACGAGTCCACGCTTCTCCAACAGGTTCAGGTCACGCCGTACAGTTTCGACGGCCACGCCGAGCTGGGTCGCTACGTCGGGCACCTCGATCCTGCCCTCGGAACGGGCATTTTCGATGATCCACCGTTGGCGTTCCACCGGATACATTTGCTCTGCCCGTCTGTTTGAGGTTGTGCCCGAAACTGCATGTTTCAGTGGTTTAATCATCACAGCTATGTGGTCGTGCTCACTACTGATTTGGCAAACGGGCAGTCATTGGGGGCAGGTCGGGCAGAAGCGGGCACTTGGTGACCTAGTTCGCGTCCGCGCGCAACCGTGGCCGGCAGCCGGCAGCCGGCAGCCGGCAAAACCGCTCCAGGCCCCTCATGCGTGTGCGCTGGGATCAGTCCGCGGCCACGTCGTGGTCCTTTTCGAGTTCACGCGCCAGGGCTTCAAGGACGTCGTCGGCTCCTTCGCCTTCGGCCTGCAGGACAACCTTGTCGCCGTGCTCTGCACCAAGGCTCATGAGGGACAGGATGCTTTTGGCATCGCACACGTCGACCTTGTCGGCACCTTCCAGGTAAATATTGATGTCGAAGGGGTGGGCGCCTGTCAGCTCGGCGATCAGTGATGCCGGACGTGCGTGCAGTCCTGAAGTGCTGCCGATGACGGCAGTGCGTTGTGCCATGGGTGTCTCCTTGTAGTTGTTGATTTCTGGGTGGCGGCTTTCCGACCGCAGCCGGGCACGCGCACCGCAGATGCGTGTGCCCCGCCCAGAGTCAGAGAGGCGTGCCGAACGGCCAACGGGAATAGTGCCATGTCAATCCTGCCGGCCGTATGGGCGAGTGAGTGGGCGACGGCCCTTGCGGCGCCGCCGTCGGCCTTCAGTCGATCAGCGACCGGCTGCGCTGGCTGCTCCGGCGAGGACCAGCAACGCATGGGCTACCGTGTCGGCCACCGCTTCGCGCGAGGGCGCGAAGTATTTGCGCGGGTCCACGGTCGAGTGGTGCGCGTCCAGAAAACCGCGGGTCGCGCCGGTGTAGGCGATGTTCAAAGCGGTGCCGATGTTGATTTTCACCATGCCTTCCTGGGCGGCCAGGGCCATTTCGGAGTCGGGCACACCCGAGGAACCATGCAGGACCAACGGCACATCCAGGGCTGCCTTGAGGGCTTTGATCAGCTCGTGGTCCAAGGCCGCAGATTTTGAGGTCATCGCATGCGATGATCCGACTGCCACTGCCAGAGCCGCCACGCCCGTGGCGGCAGTAAATTGTTTCGCTTCCTGCGGATCCGTCCGGACGCCGGGGGCATGGGCCCCATCTTTGCCGCCGATCTCGCCCAGTTCGGCTTCGATCCAGATTCCGTACTTCCGGCCCCACTGCACTGCGTCCCGGGTGCGGGCGACGTTTTCCGCGTAGGGGAAGGCTGCGCCGTCGTACATCACGGAGCTGGCTCCGAGCTCGGGTGCGAGCTTCATCAGTGCCGTATCGGTGATGTGGTCCAGATGCAGTGAAATGTCCGCGCTGGAATGTCTGGCCACTGCCGTGCTGGCAGCAGCAATCGCGTACGGCGATCCGTGGTATTTCACCGCGTTTTCGCTCAGCTGCATGATGACGGGCAGGCCCGCCCGTTCCGCGCCCACCGCGATGCCCTCGGCGTGCTCGAGCGTAATCACGTTAAAGGCCGCGACGGCTCGGCGTTCCCGGAGTGCTTGGGCAACGAGTTCGTCTGTGGGAACCAATGGCATGGGTGGACTCCTAAATCAGGGTGGATGGGTTTTGTGCTTTCACAACATGTTGACACAAAAACAAGAAAGCGCAAGTATATGCAGGTAAGCACAGATCAGTTCAACGCCTTAGTGGACCGATGCCAGGAAACGTTCCCGACCGCCAATAACGCGGCCGGAAACTTCCGGACTCCCACAGCGGGCCAAAGGCTGGTCGGCCACATTCTTGAGAATTCAAATCCCCGAACGCGGACACGGGTAGAGCCACCAACCGGACCGCAACCCAGATACCAACCCCCTCGAAGTGGAGCAGCTGTGATTATCACGGTCACCCCCAGTCCCGCCATCGACTGGACCGTCAACGTCGATTCCTTTGAATTCGCGGCCGTCAACCGCGTGACCTCCAAGTCCCGTGAAGCCAGCGGCAAAGGCATCAACGTCTCCGTCGCCCTCCACCGCAACGGCCTTCCGACCGCCGCCATACTCCCGGCCGGCGGGGAAACCGGACGGTTCATGGTCGAGGACCTCCGCGCCCAGGGTGTTCCGATCATTCCGGTCGAGTCTCACCGTGAAGTACGCACCAACATCACCCTCATCGTGCCCGGGCGGACAGGCACAAAAATCAACGAATCCGGCGAACCGCTGGAACCCGAGGTGATGGAATCCCTGCGTCACGCCTGCCAGGAGGCGCTTCGCGCGGCCGCCCGGTCTCCTCAAAAGGGCCCCATAATGCTTGCCATCTGCGGCAGCCTTCCACCAGGAACACCGGAATGGTTCCACCCCGGGCTGATCGAAGTGGGACGCAGCGAGGGGGCAATAGTCATAGTCGACGCCTCAGGCGATGCACTGCACCGTGCCATCCCCGAAAAGCCCGACCTCATCAAGCCCAACGTGCACGAACTGGCCGAAGAAACCGGGCGCCGGATCGAGACCCTGGGCGATGTTGCCAACGCAGCCCAGGAGCTCCGTCGACGCGGTGCCGGAGCAGTCCTGGCCAGCCTTGGCGGTGACGGAATGATGCTCGTCGACGCCGACGGGGCCCTCCTTGGCGTGGCGACTGACATCACGGTCATAAACACCGTCGGCGCCGGCGACGCCTCATTGGCCGGATACCTCGCAGGCCTGGAGCAGGGCCTGGACCGGGCCGCGTGCCTGGCCAGCGCCCTGACCTATGCCTCGTCCGCCGTCGGCCACGAGACAACACTCTTTGACGTCGACCGGCGCATTGCCGAGCGTGTCACCGTCACAGGTGCCTTCGACCCGGGATACGCGCTGTCCGAGCCTGCCATCGCCCCCGCCGCCGAGGCGACCACAGCCCCAGCAGCAAAGTAAGGAAACACCAAAATGCCAAACATCTCCATCGTCGCCGCGACGGGGTGCCCCACGGGCATCGCGCATACCTTCATGGCCCAGGAGGCTCTGGAACAGGCCGCGGAGCGGCTCGGCGTCAGCATCAAGGTCGAAACCCACGGCCAGATCGGCATCGAAAACACCCTGAGCGCCGCCGAAATCGCGGCAGCGGACGGCGTCATCATTGCCGCAGACAAAGACGTCAACGCCTCCCGCTTCAACGGCAAGCCTGTGGTCGACGTCGGCGTCAAAGCAGGCATCAGCCGCCCCGACGAGCTCATCCAAGAAATCATCGCCGGAACTGCCCCGGTCCGCGGTGGAAACGCCGCGGCGCACCTCCCCGACGAGGCTGCCGCATCAGTCGATGACCACGGCTTGTTCGGCGACATCAGCGTCAAAGCCGGGGGGAGGTTCCAGGCCCGGGACCTCTACAAGCACCTGATGAACGGCGTGTCCTATATGCTTCCGTTCGTCGTCGGAGGTGGCGTGCTGGTCGCACTGTCCTTCCTCTGGGGGATCTACTCCGCAGACACAAAGCACCCCGAGCAGTACAACGACTTCGCCGCCATGCTCATGGCCATCGGCGGCACCGCCATGGGACTGATGGTGCCGGTACTCTCGGCCTTCATCGCCGATTCCATCGGCAAACGGCCCGCGCTGGTCGTCGGCCTCGTCACGGGACTGGTCGCATCCAATGGAGGCACCGGCTTCCTGGGCGGCATCATCACCGGGTTCCTGTCCGGCTACGGCATGCTCCTGCTGGCGAAACTTCTGGACAGGCTGCCCAAGGCCCTGGGCGGGCTGAAGGCCATCTTCATCCTCCCCGTCGTGGGCATCCTCATCTTCGGGTCCATCACCTACGTGCTGGCCGCGCCGATGAAGGGCATCAACACCTCCCTGCAGGACTTCCTCTCCGGATTCCAGGGCACCAACCCCATCATCCTCGGGCTTATCATCGGCATCATGTGCGCCTTCGACATGGGTGGCCCGGTCAACAAAGCCGCCTACGTCACCGGGGTCGCACTGCTGGGCAGCGGAAACTTCTACTTCATGGCCGCCGTGTCGGCCGCCTGCATCACCCCTCCGCTGGTGACAGGATTCGCAGCTCTCTTCTTCCGCAAGGCCTTCGACGAGAAGACCCGCGACGCCGCCTACGTCAACTTCGCCCTGGGCTCCACACACATCACCGAAGGTGCCATCCCCTTCGCAGCCCGCAACCCGTTCCTGGTCATTCCCATCCTGATGCTCTCCTCATCCATCTCAGCCATCCTGACCTTCCTCTTCCAGGTCCAGGTCCCCGCTCCCCACGGCGGATTCCTTGTTCTGCCCGTTGTGACCAACGGCCTCCACTGGGTCGGAGCCATCCTGGCCGGTTCCATCATCGGCGGAATCCTCTACGGTGCGGCCATGCAGCGCCGCACCACCAAAACCCCGAACGCCAGCCAGCAGACCACAACCGACAAGGAAGCCCTCGTATGACCGACATCCTCGCCACCCGCAACGTCGTCCTCCGAGCCAGCGCAGATTCCCAGCAGGCCGTATTCGCCCTTATCGCCGAAAAGGCCGCCGAATTGGGAATCACCACTGATCCCTCAGCGGTCGCTGCGGGACTGCGCACCCGCGAATCCCAAGGCACCACCGGACTCATGGACGGCATCGCCATCCCTCATACCAAGTCACCGGCAATCACCGGCCCTGCGTTGGTGATCATCAGGCTCAACGCCGGAGTCGACTGGGACAGCCTCGACTCCAAGCCCATCCGGCTGGCCATTGCCCTGCTCATTCCCGAGGGCGAGGCCGGCACCACCCACCTGAAGCTGCTGTCCCGTGTCGCCAAGACGCTGATGAAGGCTGATGTCCGCGCCGATCTCCTGGAAGCCGACTCGGCAGAAGCCATCGTGGCGCTCTTCGGTGAGCACGTCCTCACGGACGCCTAGCCGGGTTCCATCAATTCACAGCGCAAAGGGGCAGCCCCCGCCCGTCAGGACGGGGGCTGCTCTCGCCGCGTTCGGGTCCCCTCTCCGCGGCCAGCACCATCGGCTATCGGGTCAGACGAGTGCCTGGGGGTCAGGACTCCGTTTAGGCGCATTCGATCTGCAGGCCGGCGGACTCCAAAGCACTCTTGTCCGCCGGGTCCAGTCCGGTGTCAGTGATCAAGAGGTCGATATCGGCAATCGTTGCGTGCTGTGCCGTGCTGACGACCCCCACTTTGCTGTGATCGGCCAGCAGAATCCGGCGCCGCGCCGCGGTGAGCATCGCCCTCTTCACCAATGCCTCCGACGGGTCCGGTGTCGTCATGCCGCGTTCGGCGGTGATGCCGTTGGTGCCAAGAAACGCCAGATCAACATTTACTTCGCTGAGGGCACGCAGCGCCCAGTCATCGACGTCCGCCAGAGTCCGGCTGCGCAGCCTTCCCCCGATCACGTAGACCGTCAGCAATGGGCGAGAGACCAGCGACATGGCGATGGGAAGGGTGTTGGTATACACCGACAGCTCCCTATCCCCGGGGAATATCTCGGCCAGCTTCTCGGTCGTGGAACCAGCATCGATGAGCACGGATCCGTGATCGGGCAGATGGTCCAGGGCGGCGCGGACAATCCGGGCCTTCTCAGCCGAGTACTCCGTGCGGGTCGATACGGCCGGCTCAAACGATGCCGTATCCACCGGGATGGCACCCCCGTGGATCCTCTTCAGCTGGCCGTGCCGCTCCAGCTGGATCAGGTCCATTCGGATGGTCTCCCGCGTGACCCCGAATTCAGCGGCCAACTGGGTGGAATCGACTCTGCGCTCGGTGCGCAGTTTGAGCAGGATCTCCTGGTGGCGCTGGTCGGCATAGGCGGCCCGCCCTGCGTCCTCTTGGATAGTCATGCGAATGCTCAGTCCTCTCAGGAGTTTAACGGCAAGTCCCATCCTGCCATCCCCTCCGGGGTCCCGGGCCAAGTCCCAGCCGCCTACGAAAGCCAGGCTCCCGGACAGTTGCACTTACCTGTAATTACTTGCGTAAACTTGGTTTCAGTCTAACGCGGCCCTACGATTGAAGGGCGACAAGACACCGGAAGGTCGTCCACGCACCCATATTGGACGCGGCATGCTCATGGCCGCCTGTCGAGGAGGCACCATGCCCATTGCCACCCCAGAGATCTACTCCGAGATGATCGACCGCGCAAAGGCAGGCGGCTTCGCCTTCCCCGCCGTCAACGTCACCTCCTCCCAGACCCTGAACGCCGCGCTCCGCGGCTTCGCCGAGGCCGAGTCCGACGGCATCGTCCAGGTTTCCACCGGCGGTGCTGCCTACTGGTCCGGCGCCTCCACCAAGGACATGGTTGCCGGTTCCCTGGGCTTCGCCGCGTTTGCCCGCGAGGTGGCCAAGAACTACGCCGTCAACATCGCCCTGCACACGGACCACTGCCCCAAGGACAAGCTGGACAGCTTCGTGCTGCCGCTTCTCGCCGCTTCCGAGGAAGCCGTCAAGGCCGGCAAGGACCCGATCTTCAACTCCCACATGTGGGACGGTTCGCACGAGACCCTCTCGGAGAACCTGCGCATCGGCCGCGAGCTGCTGGAGCGCGCCGCTGCTGCCAGAATCGCCCTCGAGGTCGAGATCGGCACCGTCGGCGGCGAGGAAGACGGCGTCGAAAACGAGATCAACGAGAAGTTGTACACCACCGTCGATGACGCACTCGCGACCATCGAGGCATTGGGTGCCGGTGAGAACGGCCGTTACCTGACCGCTCTGACCTTCGGCAACGTGCACGGCGTGTACAAGCCGGGCGGCGTGAAGCTACGCCCTGAACTGCTCAAGCAGATCCAGGCCGAAGTCGGCGCCAAGATCGGCAAGGAAAACCCGTTCGACCTCGTCTTCCACGGCGGCTCCGGCTCTTCCGACCAGGAAATCGCCGACGCCGTCTCCTACGGCACCATCAAGATGAACATCGACACCGACACCCAGTACGCGTTCACGCGTCCGGTGGCCGACCACATGCTCAAGAATTACGACGGCGTGCTGAAGATTGACGGCGAGGTCGGCAACAAGAAGCTGTACGATCCCCGCGTCTGGGGCGCCTCGGCCGAGGCCGGCCTGGCAGCCCGCGTTGTTGAAGCCACGAAGCAGCTCGGCTCGGCCGGCCAGACGTTCTAGCGTCCGGGGCCAGGCTCGGATGCCTTCGCTCCAGCCAAAGATGAAGGTGATCAGGGCGGTGGTGGCGATGCCGGGCATCGCCACGTGGGGTGATGACCTTCCTGAGTGAGCGTCAATAGTAGGCCTGAGCCGTCCGGGTCATATTCATTAGGATGGCCCCCGGTTCCGGGGCGTGGAGCGGGTAGTCGGCATGCTCGAGTTCCCCGAGGCTGGTCACCACAGCTGTGCGGCCGTAAGCGGTTTCAGGCCACGGGAGTCTCTTTCCTAAAGGCAGTTGCCGGGGGCTCATGGGTGCCCCGGCAACTGCCTGATCGTGGGTTCTTAATGGGCGGACTCGTCGGCCGGGGCTCCCCCGGCGACGGCCGGGATGTGAACGGGGTCGGCGACGTGCTGGTGCTTGCGGGAGAAGAGGACTGCGATTCCGGACAGGACGCACGGTATCGCTCCGAAAAGGAACGCCGCGGTCGCCCAGTTGCCGCCGCCGGAGAGCATGGTGGCGGCCAGTGCGCTGGAGAGAATCGCGCCGACGGGGCCGACGGCTGCGACGAATGTTGCACCCCGTCCGCGGATGCGGGTGTCGTAGCTTTCGCCGACGAAGAACAGCACGCAAGAGTAGGGTCCGATGAGGAAGAACGTTCCGAGGCTGTAGAGCGCGACGACGGTCCAGAAGTCGCTGGGACCGAAGATCATGGCGGTGAAGACGATACCGCCGGTGATCCAGCCGAAGGCGATGACGTTGCGGCGGCCGAACTTGTCGCCGAAGTATCCGTGTGTGAGGTATCCGAGGTAGGCGATCACGTTGGACATCAGGAGGATGGCCAGGGAATTGGTGAAGGACACGTTGTGGACGCTGACCAGGACGGTGGTGCCGAGCACGCTGAAGACCTGGACGGGAAAGTAGTTCAGGATGTGGCCGAGCCCCAAGGCCAGGGTGGTGCGCAGGCTCCGGCCGCGGAAGACGTCCGCGAGGGTGCTGCGGGTTTCGTGCTCTTCGATCCCGAGTGCGGCGGAGAGGTTTTCCGCGTCGTCATGCTTGCCGGCTTTTTGGAGTTGCCGGATTTTCTGGATGGATTCGAACTGCGGCGATTCGCGTAGTTTGCGGGCAAGGGCCGCAACGATCAGGGACGGGACGGCGGCGAAGACGAAGCAGCCGGCCCAGCCGATGGTGGGGAGCAGGACGGCGGTCAGGGCGGCGGCGAGGATGGCGCCGATCGGCCAGCCCCCTTGGACGAGGGAGTAGATGAAGCCCTGGCGCTTTTTGATCCGGGGGTCATCTGATGCGCCGTAGAGCTCGCTGAGGTAGGCGCCGTTGACGCCTTGTTCGGACAGGCCAAGGCCGCTGAGTGACCGGATGGCGACGAGGACGGCGACGGGGACGATTCCGCCGAGCGCGGTGAGTGCAGAGGCGATGCCTGCTCCTGCGGTGGTGAAGGCGAGCCCGGCCTTGCGGCCGAACTTGTCGACGACGGGCCCTGCGATGAGGCCCACGCCGACGGCGCCGACGGACATCCAGGTGACCATGGTGGCTTGTTCGGCTTCGTTCAGGCCGAGGTCTTTGCCGAGTTCGGGCAGCAGTGTGCCGAAGAGGATGAAGTCATAGACGGCGAACGCCCAGGCCAGGAAGGCCAGGATGGTCGCGAATTTGATCTGCCGGTTGGTGACGTGCGCCGGCCGCCAAGCCGTGCTGTTTGTTGTGGACATGATCCAGCTCCATTCATGGGTGCGGAGGAATGTGACGGGGATTACATGTGTTTTGGGCGTGACTGCCTAAGGACTTGGCGGCAGCAGGGCCCTGCAGTGCGGTGTGCGCCGGGAGAGGTGGCGCCGTGTCCGGCGGGCCGGTGCCTGGCCCGCCGATGGTTAGTCCTTAGGCGGACTTACCCTCGATCTCTTCGAGGATGGGGAGGAGGAACTTGCGGAACTCGTCGTAGTTCTCGGTGACCGGGAAGTGGCCGAGCTTAGGCATTTCCCAGAACTTTGAGCCCTTGACCAGGTTCGCTGCTTCCTTCGTGTCGGCCGGGGAAGTGTTGGGGTCGTATTCGCCGGTGAGGAAGTAGAGCATGCATTTGCTCGTGTCGATGGCGGCGGCCTCTTCCGGGGACACGTTGTGATCGTAGTAGTAGTAGTACAGGTCGCCGGCGAAGACGCCGGGGCCGCCGGACTGGTATTCCCACTGGATCTCCCGGACGTTCTCCTCCGGTGAGTACGGGGAGATGTTAAGGAGCATGGCCGCTCCGATGGAGTTGCGGGAGACGTTGGGGTTGTCGAATTCGCGGCGGATGCCGTCCATGCCGACTTCCACATACTCGGCCGCGGAGCGCAGTGCCCCTTCGACGGAGATGGTGGCACGGTAGCGGTCGTTGAAGTTCGAGGCCAGGTCGATGGCGAGGTGCCCGCCCATGGAGCTGCCCATGTAGACGGGGCGGTCCAGCTCCAGGGCTTCGGAGAGCGCGTTGGGGAAAGCCATCATGCGTGACTTGGTCATGTTGTATTCGGTGGTCCACCACTTCTCCCCGTGCGGGGGCAAGGATTTGCCATGGAAGGGCAGGTCGAAGGCGATGACCCGGTACCGGGAGGTGACCCCGGTGTCGTTGAGCAGGTGGCGGTACTGGCGTCCGTCGGAGCCGGCTGTGTGGCCGACGATGAGGGGGATGCCCTGCCCGGCCTCTTCGTAGTAGACCCGGTATTCGATGCCCTCGACGGTGAGGTAGACGTAACCGCCCTTGATGGGTTCAAACTTTGCCATGACTTACGCTCCTTCGACGTTGAGCTGGCGGAAGATTTGCATGAGCCGGTTCAGCGCCGGCAGGTAGGCGTAGAGCTGGTGGGTGTTGCTGAGGAGGACACCGTGCTTGGCGGAGGAGCTCTGCAGGGACTGGAAGAACGGCCGCGGGTACTGGGCGGTCATGTCCTTCCACTGCTCGTCGGTGCCCCTGATCCAAATGGCCGCGTCGTCAGGGTCGGTGTCAGAGGGTCCGACCGTGAGGAGTTTCCCGTCGTCGTAGGTGGCCAGCCAGGCGTTGTCGCCGATGGCGACGTGGAGTTTGCCGGTGTAGTAGCGCATCTCGCGGTTGAACTCGAAGTCCTTGGTCGCGGTCTGCAACACCTGTGCGAAGTCATGCATGGATTTGCCTTTCATCGTTGAAAGCCGGGGTGGTGGGGATGGAGAGGTATTCGTACATCCTCGTGTGGTCCTCGGCGCCGTGGCCGGCGTCGAGGGTGGACTGCCAGATGGTTTCGCAGTCGTGGCTGAACGGCGCCTCGATGCCCAGGGAATCGGCCAGGGCCGTGGCGATCTTGATGTCTTTGGTCATGAGTCCGATCGGGAAACCGGATCCGAAGGTTCCGCTGAGCATGAACTGGGCGACTTTGTTTTCGGAGGTGTTGCTCCGTCCGGAGGAGGCGTTCAGGACCTCGGTCATGGTCGCCGGATCGATGCCGAAGCGTTCCCCGACGCGGAGGGCCTCGACGGTGGCGACGACCGACGCGGCGGAGACGAGGTTGTTCAGGGCCTTGGCCGCATGTCCGGAACCGGCCTTGCCGACGTGGATGACGGACTTGCCGAGGACGTCGAAGATGTCCCTGGCCTGGTCCAGATCGTGCCAGCGGCCGCCGACCATGATGGCGAGCTGGCCGTTCTGCGCTCCGCGGACGCCGCCGGAGACCGGTGCGTCCAGGTACCGCATTCCCTGCCCTTCCAGCCGCTTGGCCAGATCCCGGGAGCGGACAGGTTCGGAGGAGGACATGTCGATGAACAGTGTGTTCAGGGACGCGGCCGCGGCGACGCCGTTTGTGAGCACTCCTTCGACGATGTCGGAGTTGGGAAGCATCGTGATGATGACATCGGCTTCCTGCCAGGCGGCCGTGTCTGCGGCAGTTCTGGCGTCCGGTTGCTCGTCCTGGAAACGCTGCACGGCGCCCGGATCACGGTCGCTGACGATCAGGCGGTGGCCGGCGTCGGCAAGGCGTGAGGCCATAGGGAAGCCCATGTTCCCGAGACCGATGAATCCGATGGTGCTCATGCTTCGGCCTCCAATTCCTTGAAGACCTCGCGGGCCAGGCGGAAGCTTTCCAAAGCGGCGGGGGCGCCGCAGTAGATTGCAACCTGGAGGAAGACCTCCTTGATTTGTTCCTTGGTAACTCCATTGCGGATCGCGCCGCGGACGTGGACCTTCAGCTCGTGGGGCCGGTTCAAGGCGCTGATCATGGCGAGGTTGATCAGGCTGCGCTGGGCGCGTTCCAAGCCCGACCGGTTCCACACGTCACCCCAGCAGTACTGTGTGACGAGTTCCTGCATCGGCATGGAGAACTCGTCGGCGCCATCGAGGCTGCGCTGGACATAGGCGTCGCCGAGGAC
Organism: Burkholderia sp. RS01; assembly: GCF_039748055.1. Taxonomy (NCBI): domain Bacteria; kingdom Pseudomonadati; phylum Pseudomonadota; class Betaproteobacteria; order Burkholderiales; family Burkholderiaceae; genus Burkholderia; species Burkholderia sp. RS01. The sequence goes on along the minus strand of NZ_JBDLAK010000023.1, from coordinate 42,583 downwards.
TTCCCGGCGAGTGGCCAGGCCCTTGTCGAACAGTTCCTGGTTGATGGTCGTCGTGCTCATTGTGCTACTCCTTTTGCTGCTTCTTCGGCCGGGTTGAGCGGGGTCTGGTCCCAGACCGCCTGGATGTTCGTGAACTCGTGCACGCCCAGGTAGGACAGCTCCCGGCCGAAGCCGCTCTTCTTCACGCCGCCGATGGGGATCCGCGGGTCAGAGACGGAGAGGCCGTTAATGAAAACGCCGCCGGCGTCGATCCTGCGGGCCATCTCCCGGGCTTTGGCGTTGTTGCCGGTCCAGATCGCTGCGCTGAGGCCGAACTCCGAGTTGTTGGCCTTGGCCAAGGCATCCTCAGCGTCCTCGGCTGCGATCACCGTGGCGACCGGGCCGAAGATTTCCTCCTTGAAAGCCGTCATGGACTCGGTGACGCCGGCCAAAACGGTGGGGGCGTAGAACGATCCGGGGCCGGGCAGGCGATGGCCGCCGGTGAGGAGCTCGGCTCCTTCCGCGACGGAGCGTTTGACCTGGTCATCGACATCGAGCATTGCGTCCTCTTTGGCCATTGGGCCAACGAAGGTTTCCGGGTCGGTGGGGTCACCGACTTTGAAGCTTTCAACGCGGCTGGTGAGTTTGGCGGTGAATTCCGCGTAGACGGACCGTTCGACGATGATGCGCTTGGCCGAGATGCATACCTGTCCGGCGTTCACCATACGTCCCTTGGCTGCCGCGTCAACGGCTTTGTCCAAGTCAGCGTCGGCAAGGACGATGAAGGGGTCCGATCCGCCGAGTTCGAGGATGACCTTTTTCAGGGCCCGGCCGGCTTCGGCGGCTACGCTCTGCCCGGCGGCGGTGCCGCCGGTAACGGCCACGCCGGTAATGGCCGGGTCGTGGATAATGGCGGGCACCTGGTGGCGGTCGCAGTTCACGACGGCGAAGGTGCCTTTCGGAAGGCCCGCTTCCTCCCACAGGGCCTGCAGTGCGAGCCCGGAGCCCACGACGTTTGAGGCGGGCTTGAGGAGGTAGCCGTTGCCGCCCAGGATGATCGGCGCCGCTCCCCGGAAGACCTGCCAAACCGGGAAGTTCCACGGCATGACTGCCAACACAGTGCCGGTGGGCAGGTAGGAGACGTAGGCTTCCGGACCGATGGTCGTCGCCGTGTCCTCCAGCATGGCCGGGCCATGCTCGGCATACCAGTCAAGCATGTTGGCGCACTTGATGACCTCGGCCTGGGCCTGGGTGACCGGCTTGCCCATTTCGGCGGTGATCACGCTAGCCAGCTTCGCTGTGTCCCGGCGCAGCAGTTCCGCCAGCTGGCGGAAAACCTCAGCGCGCCGGGCCGGGGACGTGTCCCTCCAGCTGGCGAAACCCTCGGCGGCTGACCGGACGACGTCCGAGACGGCCTGCTCACTCAGGTAGGGGTAGGTCGCGATGTCTTCGCCGGTGGCCGGGTTCGTCGACTTAGCGACGGCAACTTCGATGGTGCCCATGGTGTGTTCCTTCAAGTTCGTGTGATGGGGCTAACAACGACTCTAGAAGGAAAGGACACTTTGATAAATAAGAAGTTTCCGAAGTTTCACTTCTCCAAAAGAGAACGATCAGCCTGGGTTCACGGCGCCTTCCCTGCGCTTGCACTGCAAGGGTTGAAAAGCACCCGCTTGGCTGTCATTCTTCTGTAAACGTGATGTTTTAGTTACATCACTTCACATTTGGAGAATAGAGAACCATGGAGATCGCGCAGCTGGAAATCTTTCTCGCCGTAGCGGAGACGGGCAGCATCACCAAGGCGGCCACCAAGCTGCTTCGTGCGCCCTCGAATGTCTCAACGCGTATCCAGCAGCTGGAGCGCGAACTTGGCGTCAAGCTCCTCGTGCGCGACAAGCGGCAAAGCTCCCTCTCGGCCGACGGCGAACTCTTCCGCGAGCATGCCCAAAAGATCATCGACATGTGCAACGACGCCAAAGCCTTCACGGCGCAGGGTGAACCTCGAGGCAAATTCCGTCTCGGCGCCCTCGAAAGCACTGCAGCAGTTCGGATTCCGCCGATACTTGCAAGCTTTCACCTCCACTACCCGGTCGTCGACGTTGAACTCGAAGCAGCATCCTCGGGCGTGCTGTTCGACCATCTCCTTAACGGACAACTCACGGCAGCATTCTCCGACGGAAAGCCAGCCGTTCCCTCACTGACCGGCGTCAAGGCGTTCACTGAGGACCTCGTGATCCTCACTCCGCAGACGGTGACGGAGATCAACGACGACTTCAAGGCGTCCCACCCGACCGCATTCATGTTCGGCACCATCTGCTCCTACCGCCAGCGTTTTGAGGACTGGCTAGATGCTCAAGGAATCGTCCCCGGACGAATCGTTGAGATCTCCTCCTACTACAGCATGCTCGCCTGCGTCGCCGCCGGCGGCGGCATCTGCATGATCCCCAAATCTCTTCTCGAAACGTTGCCTGGGGCAAGCCGTGTCCATGCACACAAAATACAAGGCACTCTTGGCACGGCGGAAACCTGGCTAATGTGGCGCCGGGACTGCCGCTCGGCCAACCTCAAAGCCTTCATCGCTGAACTCAAAGAACACCTGAACTCTGCCGACCAGGCCGCATCCGTCGCTGCCTAAAACGCCGACGTCATCCGGCTAGGCGCTCCCGCGCCACAAAGTCCCAGCTGCGCCGTGAGCAGCTCGGTCGGCATTATGCAGGCCAGTGCCCGGGGATCGGGTAACTCATCCGGCCGGCCTGGCCGATAACGACAGACTAGGGAAGAACGGCGATTTCGATGACCCTCCCGGTGATCATTGAGACGCCGTACCCACCGTCGTCAACCACCCAAACAACGGCGGAATCGGCCGACTTGGTATCAACCCAGCCGGAGTAGCTTGCGTGGCCAAAACGAAACTCCAGTGCGACCCCACCCCAGTCTGCGAGTACCAGCAGATCAAGCCCACTGAAAAAGAGCAGGAAGAGGATCGTTCGTCAAGCTGCGACCCGCGAAGAATGCCATGAACAGTCATGACCCCAGGAACCAACAACAAACCGGCGCGGAGCAATCCCCCAACGCCGATCCAGTCATGTCGCCCCGCACGGGTTCCGCAATGAAGTAACAACACGGCAGAAAGGCCGCCCAAGTCAAGGGAAGGAAGTGTCCGGCCACCACAGAAGAGGGCCAACGACAACCGCATATGGCTGGCGAGGGCACAGCGGTCCGAGCCATCTTGGACCAGGTGTTTCCGTCAACCATGTCAGAGGCCCAAAAGGGCCCCTGACATGGGAAAACGTGCCCGAGGTGGGACTCGAACTGCATTCCCGCCCTTGCCAACACTGGGAGGTCGCGGAAACATGCGGAATCCGGCCCGATCCGACCAATATACGACCCTATCCGAAGCCCAAAGTGTGGACATTGTCCACACCCGGATTTTGACACTTTCCGATAGACTACACGCCACAACGTGCTACCGTGCTCCCTGCCGAACCAGATGGGCCGCAGCTGCGTGTCCTGATTCATCGCTCCCCCGATGCGTCCTAGACCCGCCTACTTTTCACGATGTCCATGCCATCTAGACGGGCCAACTGGTAGTCCCGCCAACGGTCGGCCAGCCCTCGGTCAACGAGCTTCCGGCCTGCAGGCTTCGCCGGAAGTACTTCGACATCGTCGTATGTGAGACCTTGACTGTGCAAGAACTGTTCATGGAGAAGACCGCGCACAGGGCGGCGATGAACTGCTTCCGCCTGTTTGATGTCCGCGATCAGTTCCGACGTATCGGCACAATGCACCGGGCCAGCGGCGAATCTGTCGCGCCTGAACTTCCGTGTGATTTCTATGGCCTCTTCGGTGAGTGCCTCAGCGACAAAGTAAGACTTGTCCTTTGGCTTCACAATCTTTGAGTAACCGAACTTCTCAGGTTCGCCACCCTTCATCAGAACTGCCCGATACCCCATGGTGTTTCGTCCAAGGTCGTTGTTCGGCATGACGATCCAATGATCAATGCCGGAATCGAACTTTGTCCCCGCATTCGGGTGCAACCCGGCAAGGTGGTTCAGAATGGCCTCCAGCCGATTGTCATCCAGGCGCTCATTCCCGGCTTGGTCCTTGAGTCCCTGGCTAAGTTCCGCTAGAAGTGCATCCTTTGAGTTGAACTCGTATCCTCCAGCTCGGTACATTTCTGATTTCCCCATTCTTTTGCGCTCACGACGGCGATTAATGAGACATGGTACTCGTAGAAGGGAGTGCACGGAGACCGGATTCCTCAACCTCGGCACGCCAGCTGAGGCTGGTCTATGCAGGTTCCATGCACGTTAGCGGGCGCTCTTGAAATTTGAGTGTGCTGGACGTCAGATGGGCTCAAACAACCACACCGAGGAGGTCACCATGACGGTCACTTTCAACCACACTATTGTCTACGCAACAGGCAAGCGCCGTTCGGCGAAGTTCCTGGCCAACGTGCTCGGACTGCCGGAACCCCAAGCCATGTGGTGAGGACTTCGACGGACTCTTCGCAAGGATCCAGGCCCAAAGGGGCGGTCCCGCCCGCAGCAGATCAACCACAACGACGGCGGACGTGGCGTCTACTTCGCGGATCCTGACGGGCATATCCTCGAGGCGATCACGCGACCGTACGGATCGGGTGCTCCATGAGCCGTCGACGAGGCCCCGCACGTTTTCGAAGTCGTTCTGCGCAACGCCTTGGACGAACAACTCTGCGTCTGGAAAGCCTCCCAGCCGGATCCGTCTACAGGCCGCTTTCATTCACCGGACTGACTCGTCGACCCAAGTGCCCTGCTGCTCCGCATTGCTGGCGCGACATCCCCGACGCCAAGCGTCGTGCGCGCAAATCGACCACACGCAGATCACAGGGCCAACGAGACCACTGCACGCAGAACGGTGAAGCGCTGGCGGTCAGAACGACGGGCGGCACAGACACCGCCCGGCTGTTCCTGGACTATACCTGGGTGTACGCCGCAGCCCAGGAAGCGCCGGTACGTCTTCACCCTCACGCCCTGCCCCTGGCCATGGGGGCTAAGGATGTCGACGGCAACGAGGTGGTCATCGGTGAACGGATGGGCTGGCAGCAAGACTTCTTCCACCGCCGCCTGGCGGTCACCGACTAGACCATGCGGCGCACTCAGTCCTCGTCGGCGGCCCGGCGGAGTTCGTCCTCGCTGTACCCGAACGTGTAGTCCTCGTCCATGCCTTTGGAGCGCCAGATGTCTGCCGCGTCATGGACGCTCAGCGCCTCGCCACCTTCGACGTCTTCATCGTCATTGGGGTCGAACTGGCTGATCAGGATCTCTGCATCTTTGTGGTCTTCACCGATGGTGCAGCGGCAGTCTGCGTAGTAGTGACGCTCCTCGTCCCCAACGACGGCGACGGAAACTTCGGTCAATCGCTTGTGCTTTACTCCGGTGGTCATCTTGTGCTCCCCAGTTTTGGTCACGCAGGCCTGATGACCGGCTCCGTCATGATATTCCTAACCGAACCACGGGCCAAGCCTTTCAGCGCCGGTGAGCAGCGCCGGCCTTTCCGCACAAGAGCCTCATCGCGAGCGCACCTGGCTCCCGGCCCCGTTCCCGTCAGCTCGAGCGGCGACCGCCGCCGCCAAGGACGACGCCGGTGACCGCCATGCCAGTGACTGCACCGATCCCGGAAACACGGGGAATCCGGCCCGATCCGACCTCTGTACGACCCAGTCCGAGACCCAAAGTGTGGACATTGTCCACACACCAAAATTCACGTTCCAAGTCCTGTAAACTACCGACCGCCCCCGCACGAAGGGAGTGCGGTTCCTCTTTGCGCTTGCTGTAGTGGGACCACGGACGAGTTAGCTCGCCCATGTTGTGGTCGACTCCGCCTGCAAGTGACGGACTATGCAAGGGCCCGAAGCCGGCCCAACAAAGAAGCACATTGTGGTGGCAACACTATGACCGCGCCCATCGACTCGAACATCCAATTGTGTGCCCCTGTATGGACCACGACGTTCTCGGTCCAGCCGGAACACAGCCCGTGGCGGTCATGGTCCTGGCGAAGTCCCCGGCCCCTGTGGGCCGAATGCACGACCATGTCCGCTTGGCACGTCAGATAAAGCAGTACCACCCGCAGTCACCTGTAGAAACCAGGCGAACTGCGGCGGACGGGTACATGTTGCGGGTGTCGGTGACAGTCGAAACTGAGCCATTGTGACGGCTTGGGGGCAGCGGTGGCGGCACCTGAGTGCCGCCCCGAATGAGCCTCGGACCAATCACGACCAGCTGCTGCTGCCGCGCTGTGGAGATCACTGACCTCGCTGAACCGGGCGCCCTCCATGCCCAGGGACGGCAGCGCAATCTTCCCGCACCCGCACGTGGTGTCAGTTCAGCTGGGCGCGCCCCTCGCGAGCAAGACCGATGCCCATGACGATGAATATCGGCAGTGCAAACATGAAAGTAAAGACGAACTGCCCAAAGGACGCAAAGGATAGGAGGAGCGCGACCGCGGCGACGCTGATCATGGTGATGGGCGCTCCCCGCCCTCGGTCGCGCTGCTTCACCAGGAGGACGATGCCTGACGCTATCGAACCGAAGCAGCCGATCAAGGTCAGTATGAGTATCGCACTCTGCCCCAGAGAGACGCCGATGAGGAAGGAGAAGAACAGCCAGACACCCAGGCAGATACCCACGATTCCTGACGCAAGCCGGTAGCCAGACGCCTTCGGGAGTTCCGGACCCGACTGCTGGTACGCATGAAGTGGGTACGGAGCGTGGCCGAAGGCCGGCTGCCCGGGGTCGGGCTGCTGATACGTCGGCGCCTGGCCATAGCCGTGCTGTCCGGCGTAACTCTGCCCATAGCTTTGCTGTGCGGTGTAACCCTGCGGGTACTGTCCGGGGTAGTCCTGCTGGTACGGAGGCTTCCCGTAGGCCGGGGTGCCCTGACCATTCGCTTGCGGCGGTTGGACGGGGAAGGGCGGAGGGATGGGCGGGACGTTTTGGTCGTTCATGATTCCCCCTGTGAGTGTGGCGGTGACAAGGTCGATGTTGAGAAAATGCCTGGCTGCGTTCCGCTGTCATGCCTGCAAGAAAACCGGGATGAGCCGTTAGCACTCATCCAAACAGAGCATCTGCGCGGAAAGCGCAGCTCTTGCTCAAGTTTCCGGCAGGAATCAGCGACTTGGGATCCTGTCGGAGGTTCCCCCCGCTTGCGTCGGCGCACGTCCAGCGAGTCGTGGGGCTGCTGCCAGGGAAGAGAACGCTGTCAGAGTGCGAAGAAGTCCGGCGATCGTGGCGGTTGGGCAAGTTCCTCGCTGCGCTTCGCGATGCGGGCGCCGGCGAGAAGAAGCGCAGCGGCAGCGATGACATCGAAAGAAGCTCAGTCTGCCCTCGTGTGGACGGGTACTTGTTCCGGACCTCGTCGAACCCGCACTGGATCCCATGCCGCTCCCCCACGAGCTCGACCCCCGCGGCGGTCAGCTTTGCCCGGACCTGCTCCTCAAGCTTGGAGGTCAGGTGCTTGCCGGGACGCATGCTCCCGATCGGGTGTGCCGGGGCGTCCGGGGCTGGCGTGGGCTTGCGGACGGTCTGGACGATCTTTGGCACGGGTCCCCTCCGGGCTGACTGATGCTATGGACAGCAATCTATTCCCCAAGAGGTCAAAGCGGCGACGGCCCGGCTTCAGCTAGGAGACCGAGGCGACGTACCTTGCGCGGGAGCCGGCATCCGTGTTGTGCTCGGCCCGGTGGACTACTTGTTCGCGATGACATTGTTGATGGAGCCGGAACAAAAGTTCAGGACCGATATGTAGATGAATTTGTAGCCCTGGTCGTGGCCCCAGGCTCGGCGTGCCTCCGCAACAGTCGCGGCCGCGCCGGCCGGGCCTTCGGAAACGGACGGGCACGCGGTGCGGGCCTGATCCAGGATGGCAGAGTCGGCGTTGTGGGCGATGCTCGGGGCGACCTCGCGCAACCTCTTGAGAGCTGCGGCGTCGTCGCCTGAGCCCGAATCTATGAGGAACTCAGGGCAGAACTGAACGGTCCCCGTGCCGAAGATGAGCTGCATGTCAGTTTGATAGGGCTTTGGCAGGCCAGTGACAACCAAGTTGTAAGCCACCTCTTCGAACAGCTCTCCGCCCCGCATCTGGTCGCACATCTTCTTTGCGCTTGCGACGATCTCCTCGTCTGTCTGTCCCTGGACGGTCCCGCTCACCGCACGATTGCGGACATGCTCGAGCCAGGCGGCATTGCGGGTGTCAGCCTTGGAAGCAACAGGGGCTTGCGAGGATGGGCTGGCGGCACGCGAAGTCGTGGGCGTCGTCGTTGGAGTAGTTGTCGATTCCGCCGTTGCCGCGACGGTCGCCGGCCCGGACGCGACGGTTCCGGAGCAGCCGGCCATGAAAGGTATCAGGACCGAGATAGCCCCAATCGACAGTGCGCGCGTTGGCCAAAGCAGTCTTTTCATCTTAATCCCCGTCCGATCATGGAATGCCAACTGTTGCATCCTGTCACTATGGGTGTCATGAGTGTCGTGTACTCGACTTTGCAGGCACCGTACGGTTAACCTTGATGACGTGCACCGCGGGCCTGGCGACCTCCCCGTCAACCCGGCGCCCACCACAAGATTGACGCAGGATCCCGTTCAAGCTCGGTGCCTCGGACTACTCTGGAGACACTGAGGAACTGGGGGCCAGGTGTTTTGCAAGAGCATGCTCATTGAAGAGGTTGCTGCCATGCTTCAGGGCAAACGAGAATTCGTCTGCGTGGATCTTGAAACGACCGGGGTCAGCACCCGTAGCCGCGTTATTGAGATCGGCGCCGTCCGGTTCAACAGCAGCGGGAACCTGACCCGCGAATTCTCCAGCCTCGCCTTCCCGGGCACCGGCTACATGCACGGTGCCGAGTTCATCCACGGCATCAGCCAGCGCGAGGTGGAATCGGCAGCACCCATCGGCGCCGTCCTCCGTCAGCTCGTCGATTTCGTCGGCGACCGAGTCGTCGTCGCACACAACCTCCCGTTCGAAAACAGGTTCCTTGGGTCCGAGCTTGAACGGGCGCTGATGGAGCCCGGGGACAACGTCGGCTTCTGCACCTACTCCGCTGCCCGCAGGTTCGTCAGCACCGGATCGAACCACAAGCTGGCCACCCTCGCTCAACACTTCGGCATCAGAGAGAGCTCATCCCACCGCGCCCTGCCGGATGCCAGGGTCGGTGCGCACCTGGCATTCAAGCTTCTGCAACTGGTCGCTTCGGGTGCGCCCACGCTCCGCCCGTCGTCGTCGTCGTCGAAAAAGATCATTCCGTCGGGCAGCTCGATGCCGACCAGGCTCGCCGCGGTCCGGCAGGGGCATCGTCCACGATGGAAGCCCAGCGAGGAGCAGGAGACCATCCTGGGGGCGTTTTTCGGCCAGGGCGACATCAAGATCCTGGCCGGCGCGGGAACAGGCAAGACCACCACCCTGCAGCTGCTCGCCAACTCTACGAAATCAAAAATCACCTACCTCACATTCAATAAGGCAACCGCGGTTGAAGCCCAAGCAAAATTCGCCAGCAACGTGTCCGCGACGACCATCCACGCTTTCGCCCACGCCGGCCTCATCGGGGAAGGCAAAGCTGCCTGGCTCAGCAGGCTGCGCCTGGGCATTGAACCCATCCGCGTGACCGCCGGCCGCCTCGGCGGACTGGAGCCCGGATTCATCGAAGCGTTCAGCAGCCTGGAAGTAGCCCACTCAGTGACGCCCTACGAAGTCACCAAGATGGCCGTCGACACCGTCATCAAGTTCTGCCACAGCCCCAACCGGAAACTCCTCCCCCGCCACGTCAGCACCGGCAAGGCAACCGCAAGCCTTCGTGCCGCCCTTGTGCCACTGGTCCTACTGATGGCCGAAGAGCACTGGGCTAACATCCTGGACGAAGGCGTCAGCGACATGCCCATCCTGCACGACCACTATCTGAAGAGGTGGCTGCTGGATGATCCGGTCCTGGGAGCCAAAGGTGAGATCCTCTTCGTCGATGAAGCCCAGGACCTGAGCCCCGCCATCGCGGCAATCATTCAGACGCAGCGGCATCTGAAGAAGGTCTTCGTCGGGGACCCCAACCAGTCCATCTACGGTTTCGCCGGCGGCAAGGACGCACTGGCAACCATCCTGACGACGCACACTCTGCCGCTAACCACGTCCTGGCGTTTCGGCGAGGGTGCAGCGGTCATCGCCAATGGCTGGCTCCGTGCATTGAAAGCACGCCATCTGGTGCAGGCCGATCCGATGCAAGCCACAGCTGTCGGCCCCTGTGAGCATCCCGATGCGGTGCTGACACGCACCAACTCCGTAGCCGTTGATCACCTGATGAGCCTTCAACGACTCGGCCACAAGGTAACCCTGAGGGCCGATCACCAATCCATCCTGGCACTGCTGCGGGCAGCCGCCGACCTGAAAGAAGGACGCAGGGCCAGCCATTCGATGCTCAGAGCGTTCAGCTCGTGGGACGAAGTCAAAGAACACGTCCGCCACGATTCCAACGCACACGAACTGGCCACCTGGACCAGGCTCATCGACGAGTACGGCATTCCCGCGCTGGACAACGCCATCACGGCAGCCTCCCTTTGGTCAAGAGACGGCGTCGTCGTATCCACCGCCCATAAGGCGAAGGGCCTCGAATGGGACACGGTGCGGATCGCCGACGACTTCGCTGTCATCCTTGCCCGGGCCGCTATCTCCGGCGACAAAGATCAGCTGGCCGAAGAGAAGCGCCTGGCCTACGTCGCCGTCACTCGCGCACGTCGACGTCTCGACCCCGGGCCGCTGGCACATTTCGCTGACTTCATGAACCGGTAGACCAGCGCTGGCGCCAGCACAGAAGCTGCGGGGCGCTTATTTCGGTGCTGCCGCCACCACCTGGATGGCCGATTCGCGAGCACCCGTGATCCGGCTACCTACGCATGTTTCAGGGCATGAGCGAAAAGAAATTCAAAGACCGTGTCCTGGACAGCACCGTCAAAGACAGGAAGGAAATTGACGACTGGATGTACGGCCCGGGAGGCAAAGTCCTCGGTGCCATTCTGGCCCTCCTCCACATCTGGACCGTCGTCCGGAAGTTGTGGTCCCGATGAACGGCATCTACGGCCGCGCGCCCACTGGGCTGCAGGACACATCCTGGGCAATGAACGAGTCCGTCGCCAAGATCGGCGCCAAAGGTGAGCAGAAAACCGAGGTCCTGCTGAACAGTTTCGGCAAGAATGCCGCCGTCCTGCACGACCTGCGGATCCCGATCCCCGGGTTCAAAGCCAACGTCGACCACGCCGTCGTCTCGGGCAAGTCGGTACTGCTGATCGGACTTGCTCCGCGATTCCTGCCCGGTGTACTAGACGAACCGTGAAGCTCCCCAGGCCCAGGGCCGATGCCGTCCGAAGCTCCCAAGCTACGCTCTCCCATCTCCCCCGGCATCAGCGCGAACACCATGTGCAGCTCGTCCGCTTCGCCGTCACGAGGAAATGAAACACTGGGCCCACGGCGGCCCCGTCCTGCACCCCGAGCACAGTACGAACTCCTCATCGACGAATCCGACTACCGAGACGAGGATGACCTGCTGGAGAACGGCCAGGGAGAGAACCGGGAACGCTGGGAACTTCTGGCGAATACGGCCGATTTCTACGCGGTCGCCGCCGATAACGCAATTGTTCTCCTGCGCTCAGTGGATTTAAGGCGGGGACGCCCGCCCCATCAGAGCAAGCAGAAAGACCCCCCAATGGGTCAGTGTATGCCCGGCCAGAGGAGGGTCGACGTATGTTCCCCACACATGAGACATATGAGAGAAAGTCCGGATAAGCCGTTCATCCTCATGGACCTGGACGGAAACTGGCTGCGTGGGGCGTCCGCCTCAACGAGATCCTGCTCCGCCTCGACCTGTCCTACCCGATCGTCGACGACGGCAAAAGGACCGGTCGGGATGGTCTGGCCCACCCTGAAGTTGCCGTGCGGTGCTGACGGCGGCGATGAACCATCCGGACCTGTACAACGGGCTCGAACCGTTTCCGTTCCACGGCGGCCTCGAATAGGGGCAGCTTCGCCTCCACCGTTCACGCGGAACCGAGCATCCGGCTCGGCGGCCGTTCCTGATGGACGTCCATCAGTAACCCGCGACAGGCCCTGCACAGTTCACAGCGGCGCGGGGCCTTTTCGCCGGTCAAGTCAGGCTCAGACGCCGCGCTTCTCTCGCGAGAGACCGATGCCCAGGATGATGAGGACCGGGGAGGCGAGGAGCAAGGTGGACACTAGGAGCGTCGCCCCATAGTAGGTCACGGCCATGCCGATGCAGCCCAGCAGCAACGCGAGTCCGGCGAAGGTCAGTGACGTGATTATGGGGCCCTGAGAGCGTCCGCGCTGGTTGGCCAGAAGCACGATTCCTGCCGTGATGTTGCCCAGGGCGGCGACCAGGACGGACAGCGCCATGAAGACCGTACTGCCGTCACCGAAGCCGGCGATGGCAGGGATGAGAAGGAAGGTGCCCAGTACGATCCCGATGATGCCGGACGCGACCCGGAAGCCCGAGGACTTCGCTTTCGGCGGGCCGTATGGCGACCACTGTCCCGGCGGCCCGTACTGCTGTGGCGGATAGGTTGCGTACTGCGGCTGAACGTATTGGGGCTGGGGGGCGTACGGCGCGTAAGGCTGCGGCGGTCCGTACGGCGGCTGCTGTGCCGGGGCATATGGCTGCGGCGGCTCGTTTCCAGGGACAGCGCCGGTAGGAGCGTGCGACGGGAATCCGTCGGGCTGCGGCGCCGACGGGATCGGCGGGATGTTCTCGGTCAATGTTCCCCCAATGAGAAGTCGTTTTGGTGTCAGATTACATGTGCCCGGCTCGGAAACTTCGTGGACAGGCGTGAGCGGCCGCCGTGCGTCGGCAGTGGACGTGAAATGAGGAAGCCCCACACGTGCTTGTGCAGGGCTTCCGTTAAGTGGCAGGGAGAATCAGGAGCCGAACGCTGCCTTGTACTGGTCGTTCACGCTGGGGCTCAGGACCCCGTTGACGCGCAGGAGCACGTTGCCTTTCTGGTGGTGCCATTCGGTTCCGAAGGCGGGGCCGGCCTTCTTCAAGATGCCCAGAATGTACTCGGAGCGAGCCGTCGCGTCTGCTTCGTTGGCGAAGACCTCCACTACTGCGCCGCCGTCGGTTCCCGTCTCACCGGGCTTACCGCCGGCGTCGGTGATCCATGCCAGCGACGTGTACTGGTTGGGCCGGCCCAGAAGCTTGTTGCTGTCCAGGGCTTCGGTGACAGTCGTGACACCGGTGATGCTCGTGACCTTGGCCCTGAGCTCCGTAGCGACCGCGGTCGCGTCGGCGGCCTGGGTGGGAGTCGGAGTAGGTGTCGGTGAGGCCGATGCTGAAGTGGCGGCCGGTGCTGCCGTTGTTGCTGCCGGTTGGGTTGAAGGTGCCGAGCAGCTAGCCAGGAAGATTGCCGCCACCCCAAGGGCGACCAAGTGTTTACGCATAAGTCAGATGATAGGGGCACTCAACGTAGCCGCCATCATGTGACGGAGGAAAGCCAGATCACTGGCCGACGGTGGGCATGCTGACGAACAGCAGCTGGTTGCCGGGGTCTTCCTTATTGTCGTAGCGGCGCCACCCTGGCAACGAAGACCAGAAGTCATCTCCCCCTTCGGAGAGTCGATATGGGGGCTCCATTGGAACCCATGCCGGAGCAGCTCCACCACCCGAGACCGCTTTTTGTGTACGGCAGGGCATGACCTCCGCCGGCTACTGCTTGGACCAAGTCCCGCAGCGCGAGGACTCAAAGGTCTGTCCCTCGCTGAGGATCACCTGGGGGAATCCGCCCTTGACGTTGTCGTTTTCGATGATGTCGCCGCCGTTGGAGCCGGTCACGGTGATGGCCCAGTAGCAGCTGGTCGTAAGTTCCTTGGTCGTCCGGTACGTTCCGGGAGCAATATCCTTGCCGACCGTCCACGTGCCTTCCTTGATGGTGTTCGCAGCGGCAGCCGCCTCGGCCCCGCCGACCGCTGTTTCACGTGCCTTCACCGCGTCTTCGGCCTTCTTGACGGCGGTTTCCCGGGCTGCAAGCTTCGCGGCCGAGTCCGCCTCTGCCTTGACCAGGGCATCTTCCCGAGTCTTCAGCTTGGCCGCCGCGTCAGCTTCGAGGGTCGCGCTGGTGACCGGCTTTGGTGCCGCAGCGGTGTTGGTCCGGCCCGAGCTGGCGCCGGCGGCAATACCGCCGATGAGGATGGCAGCACCTCCCGCGATGGCGACGGCGATTGCTACGTTCCGGCCCGGCAGGCTGGCCCAGGACGGCTTCTTGAAGATCAGGGCATACAGGCCGGTGAGGGCAGCGGCGATACCGAGGATGATCAGGATGGATTCTCCGTGACCGGTGAATGCGTTAGTCAGCACGATGGCAGCTAGGAGACCGGTGACAATCCAGAACCAGACGCCGTAGCGGCTTTTCGGCTGGTTCGGATCACGCTGTGGGCGCCCGTGCTTTGGCTGCGGTCCCGGCCCCTGCGGTGGGTACGGCTGGCCCAGGTGCGGCTGTGGGAACTGTCCCTGCTGTGGGTACTGCCCATGCTGCGGCGGCGAGTACTGCGGCGGGAAGGGCTGACCCTGACCTTGGTAGGGCGGCGGAAATTGTCCCGGCTGCGGTTCAGGCTGGTGCGGAGGGACGTTCGGGTCGTTGCTCAATTTTCCCCCATGGAAAGTAAGGGACGCGTCGGCGCGTCGTCGTCACATTAGCACCGCCTCCCCCGCCCGTCCCTTTGTTTCCGGGAAGCCTCATCCTGTGAAGACACGGCCGCCGCACGCCGCACACATATCCGGTGAAAAGTATCCCTATCACGTTGAAGGAAGCGTCATCACACTTGAATCCGACTTCACGGCGGCATCGGCGCCTGAAAGCTCACCCGGCGGTGTCTACGCCATCGTCTCCAAGACCACCACTTCGCCTTCGATGGGATGAACGTGGCCAACAACGCCAACTTCGAGGAATTCCTCGAGAAGATCACCTTCGCCAACGAATACCAACGAATACCAGCGAAGACCGGACCGCGACGGACGCAGAGCCGTTCCTCACAGTCATCCGGACCGCCGAAAATCTCCTGGCCGCCCGCCTTGCAGAGGCACATGAATCGATCGGGAGGACGCCAAAACGCTCTGGGCCGACTGCGTGAATGCCACGCTGGTGTCTGTGCAGCAGAACAAGGGCATCCCGGGGTTGACCAGGCCAGCTCGAAGGCTGCCCTCCGCGGCTGGAACCACATACGCTACGTCGCCACGGTGGCGCAGGAGCTGCGGACCAATCCTGCGTAGCCGTAATGAAACCGTCGGCTCACATCCCGTGGGTCGTCGTACCGCACAATGGGTTCAGGTCGGCCCAATCCGCCGCCCAGCCCAGTGTGCACAAATCGAAGGATTAGCGCCCGGGCAACCACATTGGGGGAACAATGAGCAACGAATACCATCTTGCTGACGGCTCACCGCGCTACGGGCACCGCACGGAGGCACCGCCCACCGAGCAAGCACCGCCCGCCGGGGCCGTCCGCGTCGAGGAGACAGCCGAAGGCGCCGCACTCCTGTGCCTGGACGACATGGCCGCCGCCATCGACCGCCGGCTGGCCAGTTCCTGGGCGGACAGTCCGGATCCGGTCGTGGCTGCCCTGCGGAAGGAGAACCCGGAGGAGCTGGCCGCGGCCCGCGCCCTGGTCAAGCTGCATCTGGGGACCCAGCGGCAGTGGCGCCTGAAGGCGCAGGCCGTCCGCGACAAGCAGCTGGCGGGGCTCGTTGGACGCCGCAAGGCTTCCGGCAGCGCCCGTGCCATCCTGGCCATGCGTCTGGGGCTGATGCTCGCCCTGATCGCCCCGCCGGCGTACATCGTGGCCACCGACCAGGACAACATCGTGAAGCTTCTTGTCGTCGGCGCCATCTGCTTCGCGGCGGCCCTGGCCGGCGGGCATTTCCTGACGATCCGGGCTCGTGTTCCGGTCATGCCGAACATCCGCGGGCCTTGGCTGAACGAGCTCCGCGAGGACATCGTCAATGCGACCCTGGTGGCCATCCTGCAGAACAAGGGTGTTGTGCTCGACCTCCGCACCACGGCGGCATGCCGGCGGGGCTGGACCAGCATCCAGGCTGCATCTAAGGGTGTAGCCGCGATCCACAGCTGAGCCAGGTAGGGCACGACGAAGCCCCGGAGCAGGGAATCGCTCCGGGGCTTTTCGGTGTCTAGGCGTCGGCTGCGACGGTGGCCGGGGTCAGCTTGATGTAGCCGTAACGGTCTTTGCTGATCGAGTACTCGGTGCCCCGCAGGATCAGAGTGTCGGCCTCGGTGACGCGGATGCGTTCGCGGCGTTCCTGCTTGTGGGCTGTGATGACCGTGGCGTTCGCGCTCATCCAAGCGTGAGGGCCTTCGACGAGTGGGCCCTGGCAGACGACCCGGTGGAAGTTTCCGGCTTCCCAGCCGCCGACACTGTAGGTGGTGAAGAGGTCCTTGCCGCGGTAGGTCTTGTCGAACATTTCCAGCTTGGGGCCGTTGAAGTGGTCCTGGCCGAAGAGAGTCTGCGGGGTTCCGGCGCCCGGGTGGCCTCGGAGTAGGTGATCGGATCGCTGTCGTTGATGGTGAGCGGCTGGTCCATGGCCTTCGGTCCTCCGGTGTCGGCGTTCCCGGCTCCCTGCCGGTACAGCCAATGTGTGCGGGGATCCGGAAGGCGCTCACCACTGATCGAAAGCGGGAGGCGCCGTACACAGAGAAGTCGGAGGGGCGGCCGGCCCTGGACGCAAAGAAACCCCGGGACGCTCGAGGTTCCGGGGCGACCTACGCCAGAAACGCAAAAGCCTAGGGTTAACCGTCAACGCCGTCGCCGGCGAACTCAGCCAATGGCCCTCCATTATCTCCCGCCTCGAACGAGGCATCCTCCGCAACGACGACCTCGCAGCAAGCTACCGGAAATGGTTCGAGGAGCAAGCGGCTCAAAAAACGAATTGACAACCATAGGAGCGTCACTGGGAACTCCCGAAAACATGCGGAAACCGGCCCGATCCGCCCCCAGTACGGCCCGATCCGAAGTGTTATGTCTCTGGACATGGGTGACAGTTCTGTATCAGGACATCGGTGACGCTTCCGAGGTTCTTGGTGGTGACACTTCTGCCGTTCTGATGGGTGGATGAGTGGAGTTGAGCCTGTTGATCCTCGTGTCCGTTTAGCGATCTCGCAGTGGCCGGATGATCCGCCACGTGGTGCCGTGACATCGTTCTGTACCGAGCATGGGATCTCCCGTAAGACGTTCTACGTGTTGTTGGGCCGGGCCCGGGCCGAAGGCCCGGCCGCGGCGTTGGAACCGCGGTCCCGCCGGCCGCGCACGAGCCCGTCCAGGATCAGTGACGAGGCCAAGGAGCAGGCACTGCGGGTGCGGGCGGCGTTGGAGCGCTCGGGCCTGGACCACGGACCGATCAGCGTGTTCGAGAAGATGAAGTCCATGGCCCTTGAACCGGTGCCCTCGGTCCCGTCGCTGGCCAGGATCTTCCGTCAGAACGGTGTCGCGAGACTGGAGCCGCGGAAGAAGCCCCGGGCCGCGTACCGCCGGTTCGTTTACCCCGCCCCGAACTGTCTGTGGCAGCTGGACGCGACCGAGTACGTCCTCACCGGTGGCCGTAAATGCGTGATCTT
Source organism: Burkholderia sp. RS01 (assembly GCF_039748055.1). Classification (NCBI taxonomy): domain Bacteria; kingdom Pseudomonadati; phylum Pseudomonadota; class Betaproteobacteria; order Burkholderiales; family Burkholderiaceae; genus Burkholderia; species Burkholderia sp. RS01. The sequence continues at coordinate 24,968 of NZ_JBDLAK010000023.1, read as the reverse complement.
CCAGCTCATCGATGACCACTCCCGTTTCGCGGTCGCCTCCCACGTCGCGGCCGGGGAAACATCCGAGGCTGCGATCGCGGTGGTGAAGAAGGGCATCACCGCGCACGGGGTGCCGCAGAAACTGCTCACGGACAACGGGGCCGCGTTGAACCCTTCACGGCGAGGCCATCAAGGCCGGCTCCTCACGTACGTCACCTCCCTGGGGATCGAAGCGGTCACCGGAAAACCGTACAAACCGACCACGCAGGGCAAGAACGAACGCTTCCATCAGACCCTGTTCCGGTTCCTGGACAAACAACCCCTCGCAGCGACCCTTGAACAGCTCCAAGAGCAGGTCGACGCGTTCGATGAGCTCTACAACACCGAACGCCCGCACCAGGGCCTGCCCGGGCGGATCACCCCGCAACAAGCATGGAACGCCACACCGGCCGCCGAACCACCACACCCCAAACCCGCTCCGGCCCCCACGCAGGACGGCACCCGCGGCACCGGACAGGCCACCCGCACCGCCTACCCCAACGGCAGAGTCACGATCAACAGCGTGGTCTACATGATCGGCAGACCCTACGCCCGGCAGGCCATCCACGCGCTCTGGGACACCGAGACAATCCAGTTCTTCGATGACCAGGGCACCCACATCACGTCCTACCCCTACCCGCCGGCCGGGACCAAAACAGTCGGAAACGGCAAGCCCCCCGGACGCACCGTGAAACAAACCCGCAACCGTCACCAATGTCCTGAAACACGAAATGTCACCAATGTCCTGATACAGATCCGTCACCCATGTCCCGAGACATCACACGACCCGATCCGAAGCCTAGGGTGTGCACATTGTGCACACCCAATGTCGATGCTGCGAGCGCCTCGGCCAGTCGACCGCTCCAGACGGCAGACCGCTGTCTGCTGAGAAGATTCGAGGGCGGCATCAGGCTCACAGGACGCATTCATCACAACAATTAGCCAACAACCTTGCCGGCCGCCTGCGGCGTACTTAGGGGTCGTCAACCAGAAGTTCCAGCCCGCACATCAATGGGCCAGATCGGACTTGAGATAGATTCCGCGGCAAACCTAACGTCCGTAAGCGATCGATCTCTGGTGAACTAATGCCTGGCAGCCGACCGCGCAAGGCTCTCGTGGATACATACCCACAAACCTAGCCCGGCCTTCTGGCACCGTCACACACAACTGGCACCGGGCAAGGCATGCAGGCAACTCTTCCGGTTTCGACCCCATGCCCGCCAAAGCATCGACGCGAGGGACCGGTTGCGGCGTTCTCCTAGATTTGTCATCTCACTTTCGGGGCTTATCCGCTTCGCTACTGAGTCGCTGCTGTGACAACCCGACTGATTCAGATGGCTTTTCATACATATTTTGCCGGGCTCAATTGGCGTGCGTGTCATTGGCGTGCCGCATGCAACTTGGAAAGATCATACGAAGTCGTTGACGTGTGGCCTCGCTCACAAACGGTCCCCCCGATTCGCCGTTTCTGAACCTAGTTGACGCCGTTAGCCACTTCGTGGCCTATACCCTGTCCCGACTTAGGAGTCTCATTGCTGTACTCAAGTATTGTTCACACACCCGACGCCCCGGGGTTGCCCGTGCTCTCCCAGGCTGTCGCTACTGACCACTTCGTTCTGACATCCGGGCAGGTGGGACTGGAGCCAGTCGTAGGCACGGTTCCCGAGTCCTTCAGGGATGAGGTCCGGCAAGCCTGTCGCAACCTCCAGGAAGTCCTCCGGGCAGGTGAATGTTCCATGGCTGATGTCATCCGAACATTTTGTGTCTTAACCGATGCCAGCCAGCTTGCTGAATTCAACGACGAATACGGCAACTGGTTTCCGGGAAACAAACCGGCACGGACCACTATCGTGGCCGGCCTCGTCGGACCCTTCAGGTTCGAAATCGAGGCAACGGCCCTAAGAATAAAGGGATGAGCACCCTACGTCCACCGGTGGTTGTGGTGGGTGCCGGCGTCATCGGTCTGACCACAGCCCTTGTGGCAGCCCGGGCGGGCCATAAGGTCACGGTCGTGGCGGCGAACCGCCCTGAAGAGACGGTTTCCTCGGTGGCGGCCGCGATCTGGGCCCCGTACCATGCAGAACCGGCGTCCTGGATCGGACCCTGGGCAGCCACCACGTTCGAAGAACTTGCCGAGCTCGCGGCCACCGTGCCGGAAGCGGGCGTGCATATGCGTGAAGGCATCGTCGTCCACCGTGCAGGAACCGCACCCCTCCCATGGACGGGGACCGTTGCCGGCAACCGACCCGCCCGTGCGGACGAGGTACCGGAGGGGGCCACCGGCGGGACAGTCTGCACCGTGCCGATAGCCACCATGTCCATGTACCTGGCTTGGCTGCAGGAGCAGTGCACATTGTTGGGAGTGAAGTGGGAATGGCGTGCGGTGCACTCCCTCGCTGATGTGGCCTACCTGGACACCGTGATCGTCCTGGCAACGGGGCTGCAAAGCCACGGGCTGCATAATGACGACGGCCTCTACCCCGTAAGGGGACAGGTTGCCCGCATAGGGAACGCGTCGATAAAGCACTGGATCATCGACGACGCCAACCCGGCCGGCTCCACATATGTCATCCCCCGCGTCGATGAGGTTATCTGCGGCGGAACCGCCGAGATCGGAGCCACGAACCTGCTGCCGGACAGGGCAACGGAACAGAGGATCCTGGACTCCGCCCTGAAGTTATCCCCTGGCCTCGCAGAGGGGACGTTTCTGGGCAGCATCGTTGGACTGCGCCCCGGCCGGCACCTCATTCGCCTGGATCTGCGGGACGAACAGGAACGCATGGTCATACATAGCTACGGCCATGGCGGTTCCGGCGTGACCGTGTCCTGGGGTGTGGCCTACGCAACCTTGGATCTGATCGGCAAGGCGGCGCCGCCGTCGTCGTCGCAGCAGAGAACGGCGACACGGCCCCTATAAGGGGGCCCGACACGAGAACCACCCACCTTTACCCACCTGAGCCATGCCCCACTGCCGTGGTGTGGCTCCAACGCGCGTATTTAGCAAGAAGGAATCATCATGAAAAAGTTCACCACCGCAATGTCCCTAGTGGCAGTCGCCAGCGCACTGCTGACTTCCGCCTGCTCTAATAGCCCCGCAGCCGAAGCACCAAAGTCTTCTGAAAGCGCGTCCAGCGCCGTAGCCCCCAACCCTCCGATCGAGACGACCAAAGACGACAAGGTAGCGGCCCTGCTGCCCAAGAGCATCCGGGACAAGGGCGAGATCAAAGCGGCCGGCAACATCCCCTACCCGCCCTACACAATGTATGACACGGACAGCAAGCCAACCGGCTTTGACTATGACCTCTCCCAGGCCCTTGGCCAGAAGCTCGGCATCCCTGTCTCCTTCAACCAGCAGGCGTTTTCCACCATCATCCCCTCCCTGTTGTCGAAGAAGTTCGATGTGATCCTCAGCGCTATGAATGACACCCCGGAGCGGCAGAAGACCCTCAACTTCGTGGATTACACACACGGAGGCTTCATCATCCTGGTCAAGAGCGGCAACCCGGACGGCGTCAAGGCCCTCCTCGATGTGTGCGGAAAGACGGTGTCAGTGCAGAAGGCCACTGTCCAGGGTGAACTCCTGCGCGGACTCGAATCCAAATGCAAGCAAAAGGGCACTGACGGCGTCCAGGTACTGGAACTGCCCACGGATCTTGACGCCCAGACGGCCCTGCGCGCAGGCAAGAGCCAGGCTTATGTCGTGGATGCGCCTGCGGCCGAGTACGTGGTCAAGACCGCCGGAGACGGCAAGGCCTTCGAGCTGGTCCGCGACTCCGAGTTCCCGGCCGGCTACCTGCCGGTGTTCAGCGGCATGGGCAACCTCAACACGGATCCCGAATTCACCGAGGCACTGCGGGCAGCATTTCAGGCCCTGATCGACGACGGAACCTACAAGAAGATCCTGGACAGGTACTCGTTGACGTCCTACGCGGTGAACTCGGCCGCAGTCAACCAAGGAAAGTAGAGCCGCGATGACCTCCCCGATTACTGCCGGGACCGCACCGACAGTCTCCATTGCCGCAGACGTCAAGGCGATCCCCTTGCGGCGGCCTTGGCGGTGGATCAGCGCAGCGGTACTGCTGGCCGTCGTCGCCTTGTTTGTTGAGTCCCTGCTGACCAACAAGAACATCGAGTACCCGGCCATCGGGCGCTATCTGTTCGACACCCACATCCTGGCCGGAGTGTGGCTGACGCTCGTGCTGACCGTGCTCTCCATGGTCGTTTCGACCCTGCTTGCAATCCTCATCGCGGCAATGCGGCTCTCGACCAACCCTGTGCTGTCCACCCTGTCGTGGCTCTACGTCTGGTTGTTCCGCGGCACGCCGCTGTTGGTGCAGATTGTCCTGTGGGGCTACCTGGGCCTTCTCTACAGCAGGCTGTCCGTCGGAATTCCCCAGACCGACGTCGTCTTCTGGTCCGTGGACACCAATTCACTCATCACGGCGTTCGTGGCCGGATTCCTGGCACTGACGCTGAACGAGGCCGCCTACTCGTCCGAAATCGTCCGAGCCGGCATGCTCTCCGTTGACGAAGGCCAACGCGAAGCAGCCTATTCGCTGGGGATGTCCCCCCTCTACACTTTCAGCCGGATCCTCCTCCCGCAGGCGATGCGCGTCATCATCCCGCCTATGGGCAACGAACTCATCTCCATGCTCAAGAACACCTCGCTACTCTCAGTCATAGCGGTCCTGGAGCTCTACACCCAGGCATCCCTTATTTCCTCCCAGAACCTCAAGCAGGTCGAGCTGCTCGCGGTGGTAAGCATCTGGTACCTGTTCATGACCAGCGTCCTCTCCGTCCCGCAGTACTACCTGGAACGCCGCTTCGGCCGCGGCGCATCGCGCAGCCTGCCGCCCACCCCGCTCCAGCGGTTCCGCGCCATCCTGGCGAACCGGACCCGAACCACCGAGACCTCGCAGGTGAAGCCTTGATACGAGAGACAGTCCTGTCCACGACACAGCAGGCCATCAGGCCGCTCGTGCGAATCGAGAACGTACGCAAGAGCTTCGGCAAAAACGAAGTGCTCAAAGACATCACCCTAGACGTCAACGCAGGCGAAGTGACGTGCCTGCTGGGTCCCTCCGGCTCCGGAAAGTCGACCCTTCTCCGCTGCATCAACCATCTGGAAAGCATCGACGGCGGCCGGATCTACGTTGACGAGGACCTGATCGGGTACCGGCAGCAAGGCGAGAAGATCTACGAAATGCACCCGAAGGAAATCGCCCGGCAACGCCGCAACATCGGCATGGTTTTCCAGAAGTTCAACCTCTTCCCCCACAAGACCGCCATCGAAAACATCACCGAAGCCCCCACCGGGGTCAAGGGGCTGCCCAAAGCAGACGCCCTGAAGCGGGCCATGGAGCTTCTCGACAGAGTGGGACTGGCCGACTGGGCCGGCCACTACCCCGCTCAGCTCTCCGGCGGCCAGCAGCAACGGGTGGCCATCGCGCGAGCACTGGCCATGGATCCAAAGCTGATGCTCTTCGACGAGCCCACTTCCGCGCTGGATCCGGAACTTGTCGGAGATGTCCTCGACGTCATGCGCTCCCTCGCATCCCAAGGCATGACCATGATCGTCGTAACGCACGAAATAGGGTTCGCCCGCGGGGCCGGAGACCAAGTCGTCTTCATGGACGGAGGCGTCGTCGTTGAGCAAGGCGACCCCGCGCAGGTCATCAGCGCACCCCGGCACGAGCGCACAAAAGCATTCATCGAAAGCGTCCTCAAATAGCCGAACGGACAGTGGGCAGGCGCCGGCCATTCCTTAAGCCGGCACCTGCCCCGTCTCCACGTGCAGACAGGCGCCGCGCCCAGCCGGGAACCATCGTGGGCTTCGTCCCGATCACGTCGCGGACACGATGTGGATTCAACGTGCCACGAGTCAGCGGCGGCACGGCTTGGAGTGCGGTTCGTAGCCGAACTTTATGTCCACCTTGACCACCGGGCGGACGGAACCGCGGTGGCGAACCGTGCCGGACACCAGCTCGACTTGGAGCGGGCTGCCAGCCGCACACGCCAGGTTGTTGAGCACAGGACCATCACCGCCGAGGGCGCGGTGATCCAAGTCCGGCCGGACACCATCTGCATCCACTCCGATTTGCCTAACTCCGTCGAATTGGCCATATCCGTCCGCCGGGCACTCCTCGAGCAGCCGTAAGCATCCTGTGCGTGTCGGAAGGCCGCAAGGCTTGGTGCTTTCAGGTTCAGAAGCCGGTCTGCCTCCCGCTAGAGATCGGACAAGCAGCCAGATTGCGGGAGCGGTCTTCCCGCCCTTAGGACACGAAAGCACGAAATGAACGTCAAGCTGGCGCAGAAGGGGTAGCTGATCGGCTGAAGGTTAGCTTCCGCTTGGCACCAGCCCGGTAGACGGAGGGAGCGTTGCACGAGAGGCAATCAAGCTCTTTCGATGATCGTTCTGCCAGTGACTGTCCATTTGGCTGAACTCCAGGCTCCCCAATCGCATCCGTCCAACCCGTTTCATCGCTTCCTTTCACCTGAAATGAGAATGACTACGTCCTCACCCGAAGAGGAAGATGGCTTCATCCGATCATTCCTGGGGCAAGGTCTTCAGGCTCCCTAGCGCCCTGTCAATGTCGATTGACTCGATGGCCGTGCCCTTGCGGGCGACGATGGTGCCCCAGCGGTTGTGCGCCACGGAGTCGACTGCGGCCTTGCCCAGCCTCGTAGCCAGAACGCGGTCGAACGCTGATCAGGCGGCGATGGCTTGCCGGGCTGCCTGCCCCGGCTTGATTCCTAATGCCGCAAACGTTTGCGGATCAATATCGATCCAGCATGCGACCACCAGACGTCCGTCCACCTGCTTCGGCGGGCCTGCGCGGTGCGCGTGTATGCCGATCCGGCGGAACAGCCGCTCCATGCTCGCGAACGTCACGCCGATCAGCTGCCGCGCGCCGAGCTGCGCCGCGCATTCGACCACGGCCGCGAGCATCGGCCGCACGGCCCACTCGGCATTGCCCGACCCGCCTTCGTCGTCGGTCGCCGCGAACCTGGACAGCTCCCAGACGGCCGCCGATTGCGGCAGCGGCATGTCTGCGGCGATCAGGTCGGCGAACAGCGACTGCAGCAGATACGGGCGCGTCGTGGGCAGCAGGCGCGCACATCCGCACACGTCGCCGCCGGCATTTCGCGCGAACACGTACACGGTATCGTCGCGATCGAACTGGTCGCGCTCGAAGCTTTCGTTCGCCGACGGGAGCTCCCAACCGAGTTGTTCGACGAACACGCGGCGCCGGTAGCGCCCGAGATCCGCTGCAAGTTCGTGTGGTAACCGCCCTTCTTCGTGAACGAAGGTCCGCATGGGCACTCCCCCACGTTGTATGTGGCCAAGCAAGGTGGCGCGGCTTTCGATTCCGGTCGGTGCTTCAATCTCGGGGGCGACCTTTTCGCCGATTCCGCTCAGGCATGGGCGTCCGAATGTATCGCGCCAGTGCTCTGAGTGCGCAGCTTTCTGGCCCTGTTCGATGAATCCCTCCGGCAAGACGGCGAGGGGGCCGACCCCCCGCTGGGCATCCTGGACCCAGATGGCCATCTTGGCTGCCGATACCGGTTGTTCAGCGGTGAGAATGGCGTGGGCGCCCGCCGCCGTGCCCGCGTGGAGGGCGCGATCCAGCCGGCATATCGTCCAATGACTCCGGCGACCATGATCGGTGGGCTGGTTCTCCGGTGGTCCGCAGCCTGTCGATGGCCTCTGTGACGACCTGTACTTCTGTGTTGAATACGAAGTGTAGTCGGTGGCCGCAAATTCGTCGTCCCCACCTAGCGAGCCCCCGAGCTCCCCGCCCGGGGCTTCTCCTCTAGTCCTCCAGCACCCCATTGCAGAGACGGCTGACCACTTCGGTGAGCATGGCGAGACCGGCGACGATGTCCTCGTCGGTGGTGTATTCGTGCTCGTTGTGGGAGATTCCGTCCACGCTGGGGACGAACAGCATCACGGTGGGGACGAGGTCCTTCATGTTGATGGAGTCGTGCCCGGCGAGGGTCATGACCTGCTTGCTGGACAGTCCCAGGTCCGCGGCGACCTTGGCTGCGAGTTCCACTCCTTGGGTCTGGTAGGGCGTGACCGGCCAGGAGTGCGAGTGGTTCCGTTCGACAGTGATGTTCGCTGCCCGTTCAATAGCCGGGATCCGTTCGTGGAGCAGGGCGTCAGCCTCGGCCAGGACGGACTCGTCCGCGCTGCGCAGGTCCAGCAGGAGGTTCACCCTGGACGGGACCACCACCGGCGAGTTGGGGTACACGGTCAGTTCGCCCACCGAGGTGTGCAGCACGCCGGGAAACCTGTCAGCCAGTTCGCGGGCGGCCACCACCAGCATGGCGGCGCCGAGGAGGGCGTCCTTGCGGTCCGCGATCACGGTGGAGCCGGTGTGGGCCTGTTCGCCGTGGACCACAAACTCGTACTTGTTGGCGGCCCAGCTGGACTGTACCAGGCCGATGGTGATGCCCTCGCGCTCCATGCTGCGGCCCTGTTCAATGTGGATTTCGGCGCAGTAGGCGGCCACGGGCCCTTCGTAGTCGCCGCGGCAGCCGATCCCGTCCAGCGCTTCACGGACAGTAATTCCCTGGGTGTCCCTGGTGTCCAGGGCCGTTTCCAGGGCAAGCTTGCCGGTGTAGACGGAGGACCCCATCATGGACGGCTTGAAACGGGAGCCTTCCTCGTTGAACCAGTTCACGACGGCGACGTTGAACTTTGGCGTGGCGGCGCCGCCGGCCCATTTCTCCACCAGCCGGAATGCTGCGTGGGCGGCGGCGAGGACACCGAACGCACCGTCGTAGCGGCCCGCCGTCGGCTGTGAATCCATGTGCGAGCCGACCACCACAAACGGTGCGCCCGGTACGGCCTCGAAGAGGCCCCACTGGTTGCCGGCGCGGTCGAACTTCACGGTGAATCCTTGGGCTTCCAGCAGGCCTGTCAGCCAGCGGCGTTGCTCCCCGTCGGCGGGGGTTGCCGCCTGGCGGTCCACGCCGCCGTTGTCGGTGGCACCGAACCGGCTCATGGTGCGGAAATCTTCAACGAAGGCGGCGTCGGGGGCGGTGAAGGTGGGTGTGCTGGTCATGGTGTTCCCCTATGAACGGTGGTGGTCGGAAAGTTGGTGGTCGGTGGTGGTCGGAAAGTTGGTGGTCGGTGGTGGTCGGAAAGTTGGTGGTCGGTGGTTGGTGAAGCGGGTGGCTGGCTGGCGGCGGGTGCGTCCGCCTGGTAGGTGAAAGAACCGCCGACGGCGGTGGCCAGGACGTTGAGGTCGGTGATGTTGGCGGCGGTCAGGGGCGATCCGGAAAGGACGGTGAAGTCCGCCAGTTTGCCGGGGGCCAGTGATCCTTTCACGGCGCCTGCGCCGGTGGCTGCGGCCGCACCGGTGGTGTAGGCAGCGAGGGCCTGGTGCGGGCTGAGCCGTTCGTCCGGGTTGCCGAATACTCCGCCGGAGGCCATTTTGCGCTCCACGAAGGCCTGCATTCCCTTGAGCACGTCGCCGTCGGCCACCGGCCGGTCCGAACTTCCGGCCACCGTCACGCCGGCCGCGAGGAACGTCGCTGCCCGGTAGGCCCAGCCGAGCCGAGCGGTGCCCAGTGATTCCGTCATGCCGTCGCCGCCGTCCCGGAAGAAGCTTGCCTGCGGCGTTACCGCGATGCCGGCCGCGGCCAGGGCTGCCAGCTGTTCGGGCCTGACCATGGACGCGTGTTCGATCCGGTTCGGCAGTGCCCTGCGCCCGTATTTGGCCGTGCAGCCGGCCAGGGCGTCGATTGCAACGTCCACCGCGCGGTCGCCGATGGCGTGCGCGGCGATGGCCCACCCCGCGGCGTAAGCGGCCTCGATCCTGGCCCTCAACTGGCGCGGATCTGCCTGGAAATATCCGCGGTTGCCGGTGTTGTCCTGCCGGCCGTGGCTGCAGAACTCCTCGCTGACCGCCGCTGTCTCCCCCAGCAGCGAACCGTCGAGGAAAACTTTCGCGGGGCCGAGGGAAAGCATGTCGTCGCCGAAGCCGCTGGCGACGCCAAGGTCCAGGCCGATCGGCCCGGCAGGGCCGGAAGCGCCGGGAGCGAACCCTTCCAGTGGATGGAGAACGTCCAGCACAGGCATCACCTGCGCACGTGCGTGCAGCCTGCCCGCCGCCAGGGCACGCTGGTAGGCGGCGAACTCTACGGGGCTGTGCCCGATCCAGCCTCCCCCGATCCCCGCTTCGGTGAAGCTGGTGATCCCTTCCGAGGCGTAATGACGGGTGGCACCGTCCAATGCGTCCTCGAGGGCCTCGAGGGAGTACGGCAGGATGAGCCCCTGGATCAGCTGCTGCGCTGTTTCCTGGACCAGGCCTGTGGGACTGCCGCCGGCGTCGCGGACGATCACGCCGCCGTCGGGGTCCGGGAACGACGGCGAGTGGGCACCTGCCAGCTTCAAAGCGGCGGTGTTGACCACCGCCATATGCCCGGAGTTGTGCCGGATGAGCAGCGGCCGGTCCCCCGTGATCCGGTCCAGCACCGCGATGTCGGGAAAGGCCCCGCCGTGGTGGTGCTGGTTGAAGCCCGAGGCCAGGAGCCAGGATTCCGCCTGCCCCGACCGGGCCGATTCACGCCCGGCCGGCGCGGACCCGGGGGCCGCTTCCGCCTCCACCAGTGCGTACAGCTGGTCCAGCCCCCGGGCACCGGAAACGTCCAGTTCCGCAAGGCCGAGTCCAAACCACGCGGCGTGGCAGTGCGCGTCGATGAAGCCCGGCGTCACCGTGGCGCCGCCCATGTCCCGGACTTCAGCCGCGGCCAGCCCGTCCACGTCGCCGTCGAGGCCCACGATGCGCCCCTGCCACACCCCCAGCGCATTGGCCCGCGGACGGTCAGCAGACATCGTGATGATGTCCGCGTTGCGCAGCAGCAGGTCAAGTTTCATGGTGGGGTGCCTTGTCTAGCGGTGTGAGGTGGTGACGGATTTGATCCGGGTGTAGTCCTCGAGTCCGTAGACGGAGAGGTCCTTGCCGGTGCCGGAGTGCTTGAAGCCGCCGTGCGGGGCCTCGGCCGGGATCACCTGGTGGCAGTTGATCCACACGGCCCCGAAATCCAGCTCCATGGACACCCTGGTGACCACTCCGTGGTTCTCGGACCAGACGCTGGAGGCCAGCGCGTACTTGGTGCCGTTGGCCAGCTCAATGGCCTCCTCCTCCGTGGCGAACGACTGCACGGTCAGCACGGGACCGAAGATCTCGTCGCACACCACCTCATCGCTCTGGAAGACGCCGTCGATCACCGTGGGCTCGAAGTAGTAGCCCGTGCCGGTGCGCTTGCCGCCGGCGAGGACCGTAGCGTTGGCCGGCAGCCGGGACATGAAGCCCTCCACCCGCTCAAGCTGCGCGGCGCTGTTCAGCGGGCCGAGGTCCGCGTCGTCCCCGCCCACGGTGAGCGCGGCCGCCGCGGACCCGAGTGCCGCCGCGAACTCGGCGTGGATGGACTGCTCCACCAGTACACGGGTCACTGCGGTGCAGTCCTGGCCGGCGTTGAAGAACGCGCTCAGCGCGATTTCCTGGGCTGTCTGGGCGATGTCCACGTCGGCGAAGACGATCGCCGGCGCCTTGCCGCCGAGTTCCAGGTGGACGTCCTTGAGCGACTTAGCCGCGGCGGACATGACCTGTGCGCCGGCACGGGTGGAGCCGGTGATGGAGACCATTTCGGGGATCTCGTGATCGACCATGGCGGCACCGGTGTCACGGCCGCCGCAGACGATATTGACGACCCCGGCCGGGAACACCTCCTGGGCCAGTTCGCCCAGGAGCACCGTGGACCACGGTGTGGTGTCGGCGGGCTTGAGGACCAGGGTGTTGCCGGCGGCCAGGGCAGGGCCGATCTTCCAGATGGCCATCATGAACGGGTAGTTCCACGGGGTGATCTGCGCGACCACGCCCAGCGGCTCGCGCCGGATGGTGGAGGTGAAGCCCTGGACGTACTCCGTGGAAGCCGTCCCGGACACCACCCGGCAGGCGCCGGCGAAGAACCGCAGCTGGTCCGCGCCGCGCAGGATCTCCAGTTCACGGGTCGCGGCCCGGGGCTTGCCCGTGCACGCAACCTCGGCCTCCAGCAGGCGGTCCGCGTTGGTTTCGATGAGGTCAGCGAGCTGCAGCAGCAGCGCCTGGCGTTCGCCCGGCGTCGTGCGCTTGTAGGCCTTGAACGCCTGCTGCGCGGCCCGGAAGGCGAGGTCCGCGGTGGCGGCGTTGCTGTCCGGGGCGGTGCCGATCTGGAGTCCCGTTGCTGGGTCGAAGAACGGCAGGGAGCCCGGAGCCGAAACGGACTGGCCGTTGATGATGTTGTTCAGCGTGATCATGGAATGCTCCGGTCAGTTACTGGCGGTCTTGGGTGAACGGGTGGCGGGGTCCTGCGGCAGGTGCAGCACGGCCGGGAGCCCCGAATCGGCGGCGCGGCGGAAAGCTGCGGCGAAGTCCTCGGCCCTGTCCACGCGTTCCCCGTAGCCGCCATAGGAGCGGGCCAGGGCGGCGAAGTCCGGATTGGTCATGTGCGTTCCGGACGGACGGCCCGGGTAGTGGCCTTCCTGGTGTTCGCGAATAGTGGCGAAGATGCCGTTGTCCACCACCAGGACGATGAACCTGCCGCCGTGCCCCATGGCTGTGGCCAGTTCCTGGCCGTTCATCAGGAAACAGCCGTCGCCGGCAACGGAGATGACCTGCCGGCCCGGGAAGGCCAGCGAAGCGGCCACGGCGGCGGGGATGCCCATGCCCATGGCGCCGTTGCGCGGTGCCGCGAGGGAGTTGGCACTGTTGTGCTTCAGGTAGCGGGCCGGCCACAGCGTGTGGTTCCCGGCCCCGTAGGTGATGACGGCGTCGTCGTCCATTTCCTGCTTCAGGATTTCCATCACGACGGCGAGGTCCACCCCCGTCCCGCCGTCCGGCTGGGCGGAGGAGAACTTTTCGTAATCGGCGCGGGCCTCGGCCAGCCAGCCGGCTGCGGGCTGTACAGCGGATGCAGTGGCAGCGAGGGCGTGCGAGAACGATGCCACATGGGCGGGAATGTGCTGATCCAACCGACCGAAGTGGCCCAGGAGGTCGGCATCGAGGTTGACCACCACGGTGACGGCATCCAGGCCGCGCTTATAGCCATCCGAGAGAACGTCGGCGCGGACGCAACCCACGAAGACCAGCAGGTCTGCTTCGTCGAGCCGGCGGGCGTTGTCGTCGCTTCGGGCGTAGCCGAGGTAGCCGGCGTAGGCGTCGCTATTGTGGGGAACGGCGTCGTAAGCGCGGAAGTCGGCAAGGACGGGCACGCCGTGCCGGGTAGCCCAGCCGGCCAACGCTTCGGAAGAAGCCTGGTTCCAGCCTTCACCGCCCACCACGATCAGCGGCTTGCGTGCTGCCGCCAGGCGCTGCTCCAGCGCGGCGAGGTCCGAGGGTGTCGGTTCGGTCCGTGCAACGGCGCGGGGTTCCACCGTCCCGGACTCAATGGCGTGGACCAGGACGTCCTCGGGGAGCCCGATCACCACCGGTCCGGGCCGGCCGCTCAGTGCGGTGAAGATCGCGTCGTCCACCACGCGGGCGGCGGAAGCGGCGTCGTCGAGCGTCACCACCTTCTTGGCGGTGCTGCCGAACCAGGCGTTGATGTCGAACTCCTGGAAGGATTCCCGGCCGCGGTCCGCCACCGGAATCAGCCCCACAAAAAGGATCAAGGGGGTGGCGTCCTGGTGGGCGGTGTGGATGGCAATGAAGGCATTGGCCGCACCGGGCCCGCGGGTCACCATGGCCACCCCGGGCAGCTCAGTGAGCCGGCCCTCGGCGAGGGCCATAAAGCCCGCGCCGCCTTCGTGCCGGGACACCACGGTTTCAATGGAGGAACCGTGCAGGCCGTCCAGGACATCCAGGAAGCTTTCGCCGGGGACTCCGTAGACGCGCTGGATGCCAGCCCGTTCAAGCTGGGCAACGATGAGGTGCCCCGCGGTGGTTGTTGTACTCAATGCTTATACCTTCTTCTTCGATACTGAGGCGGGCAAAACCATCTCTGAGAGCGTGGCAGGACCGACACGACCAGCGGGACGACAAATTCAGACCCGGATACTGCGAACGCGCGGCTCCTGTCGCCGCCGGCCGCGTGATGTGGCTCACCCGTGGGCCTCACTCCATTCTTCCAGTAGGTTCACCCAAAATAACTAGCAATACACCACGGGATTTTGGCCCTAGAATGTGAGAATGCACAACAGTCAGGACAACGCCTCCCGCTGGGGAGAACTGGTGGAGCGGCTGCACGGGCGCCTCGACGAACTCGTGGACCTCTTCATGGCCCGGGTTCAGGAGATTCCCGAGTATGCCGGCAACAGGGTGGGCCTCGAAGAACTCCGGGATACGGCCCGCGAGACGTTCCGCCGCCTCGTGGACGGGCTCCGAGACAAGGAGTTGCAGCAGTCGGGCCTCAATGGCGACCATGATTCGCTGATGCGGTTCTCCTCGGAACTTGGCACCAAGAGGGCGCGTGCCGGGATCTCCCCCGAGGCGCTGATCTCGGCCGTGCGTCTGGATTTCAGCATTCTGTGGGATGACCTGCTGCTGATCGCTGATCCCGAAGACGCAATGCTCCTCACGTCCCGCGTGGACAGGGTGTGGCGCGTTGTCGATGAATTCGCTACCCATACGCACTCGAGCTACTCGGCGGAACGGGTGCGCATGGCACAGGAGGCATCAAATATCCGCCGTGAATTCATCGCACGGCTTTTCAGCAAGTCCGAACTCTCTGCAGACACCATCAGCCAGGCGGCAGCAGCGCTTGTTACCGATCCTGACGCGCGGTTCTCCATAGTTGCGGCCAGCGGGGAGGCTGCGTCACAACTGCGCGCCATCGCAGCCCAGGGCCCGCAGTCCTCGCAGCGGCTCTTTGTGCACGAATTCGGCGGCAGCGCCTATGTTTTCTGGGCACTCGGCCGTGAATCCCGCGGAGGGGCACGACCTGGCCATCTCCCGGCCGGCATCGCCGGGATCCCCTGCGGCTATGTGGAAGGCTTTGCCGGCCTGCGCGCCCTCCCGTCCGCCGCCCGGACCGCCGAGCGGCTGGCCCTGCTCCTGCACCCCTCGGACAAGGGCCCCCTGACTGCCGCCGGCGCCTGGGCCAGGCTCGCCAAGCAGCAGCTCCAGGACGCCGGCCTGGATCTGTGGGCCGACCTGGACTCCGCACTCTCGCCGTGCCGTGGCGGAGAACGCGAACGCCTGGAGGAAACGGTTCGCCATTTCCTGTCCACAGGGAATATCACCACCACGGCACAGGCCCTTTTCTGCCACCGGAACACCATCCTCAACCGACTGAACCGCTTCCAGGACCTGACCGGGATCGACCTCACGGTCCCCTCCCAGGCAGCCCGGCTGGTGGTTGCGTGGGCATGACCCGGGCCCAAGCCCGACCTGCGCGGGGCGCGGCAGGACTTTTCTTCAGCATTGTGTGAACACACAATTTTGGCGGATTTTTGGTGGATTTTTTGCCATTGAACTGTGATGGCTGACACAGGATAGTGGGAAGCAACCTGCATCGGACAATCGTCCCCGCACCCCATCTGGAGAACTGATGGCTAACATGGTAAACACCACCGCCGCCGCTGCTACGGCACGGCTGGACCTCGCAAAAATGCGCAAAATCGCTCTCGCCAGCGTGATCGGAACCACCGTCGAGTGGTACGACCTCTTCGTTTTCGGAACAGCTTCCGCGCTGGTCTTCAACAAGATCTTCTTCCCCAGTTTCGACCCCATCGTGGGCACCATGCTCGCGTTCGGCACGTTCGCGTCGGCCTACATCGCCCGCATGGTGGGCGCCATCATCTTCGGCCACTTCGGTGACCGGCTGGGCCGCAAGTCCATGCTCCTCATCTCGCTGCTGACCATGGGCGCGGCCACCTTCGCCATCGGCCTGCTGCCGGACTACAACAGCATCGGCATCATGGCGCCCCTGCTGCTGCTCTTCCTCCGCGTCATCCAGGGCCTGGCCCTCGGCGGTGAATGGGGCGGAGCCGTGCTGATGACGGTTGAACACGCGCCTCCTACCCGGCGCGGCTTCTACGGTTCGCTGGTCCAGGTGGGCGTACCCGCCGGAACCCTGATCGCCAACGTGGCCTTCCTGATCGTCGCCTCGAGTGTCAGCACCGAAGCCCTCCTCAGCTGGGGCTGGCGCATCCCGTTCATGGCTTCCGCACTGCTTGTGGCCGTGGGCATCTACATCCGGCTCCACATCGAGGAGACCCCGTCCTTCCAGGCAGTCAAGGATGCCGGCGCCAAGGCCAAGCTGCCCTTCGCGGCCCTGATGGCCAAGTACTGGAAGCAGGTCATCCTGGGCGGCGTTGCCACGCTGTCCACCGGCAGTACGTTCACCCTGCTCGTTGCCTCCGGCGTCTCCTACGGCAAGAAGGAACTGGGGCACTCCGAGGCCCTCATGCTGTGGGTCGTGCTGGCCGCCTGTGCCCTGTGCTTTGTCCTGATCCCCTTCTTCGGCCAGCTCTCCGACAGGTACGGCCGCAAGCCGATCATCTACGCCGGCGTGATCGCCGAGGCAGCCCTGGCCTTCCCGATGTTCTGGCTCATGGACACCAAGTCCGTGCCGCTCCTGTTCGTCGCCTACCTGGCCATGATGACGGCCTTCGCCGCCAACTACGGGCCCATCGCCACGTTCCTTGCCGAACTGTTCGGCTCCAAGGTCCGCTACTCGGGCCTGTCGGTTGCCTACATGCTTTCCGGCCTTCTCGGCAGCGCCGCAACACCCTTCATCACCACCTGGCTGCTCGGCGTGACGCACCAGAGCTCGTCCATCGCCTGGTACATCATGGCCGCCGCCCTTGTCTCCCTGGGGGCATTGTTTGTCCTGACGGAAACCAGGCACGGCAACATCG
The DNA here is from genome assembly GCF_039748055.1 of Burkholderia sp. RS01. Taxonomy (NCBI): domain Bacteria; kingdom Pseudomonadati; phylum Pseudomonadota; class Betaproteobacteria; order Burkholderiales; family Burkholderiaceae; genus Burkholderia; species Burkholderia sp. RS01. Next base: position 8,098 of record NZ_JBDLAK010000023.1, on the reverse strand, counting down.
ACGCCGTGGACATGGCACCCGCTGAGGCCGGCCAGGCGGTGGCCGCTAAGTGACTGCCGCGCCCCTGACGTCAGCAGCCGACGGCGGCACCGTACGCCGGATCGCCGAAATCCCCGGCGGGGCGGCCGCCGTCGGGCCCTTCTCCCAGGCGGTGGTGGCCAACGGGTTCGTATTCACCGCCGGCCAGATCCCCGCGATCAGCCGCCTGGACGACCAGCCGGAATCCTTCACGGAGCAGGTGCGCCAGACCATCCGGAACCTGGAGTCGGTGCTGAAGGCCGCCGGGTCGGGCCTGGAACACGTGGTCAAAGTGAACACGTACCTCACCGACCCCGGCCAGCTCGAGGAGTACAACCGCGTGTATGTGGAGTTCTTCGGCGCCGCCAAGCCTGCCCGGACATCGGTCTGCGTCAGCCTGTGGGGCGTTGCGCTGGAAATCGAATGCGTGGCGGTGGTCCCGTCCGGGGCCGCCGTGGCGGTGGCCCCGTGAGCGTCGTCGGCGTCCAGGACGCCAGTGACACGCTGGCGGACAGGATCGCGGACGTCAGCTATCCCACCATCGGCCATTTCCTGGAGGACGGCTTCCTGGACCCGGCCATCCAGTCCCTGCTCGACGGCGCCAAGGTCGCCGGACCGGCAGTGACAGTGCGGATCGCCGGGAACGACGCCTTCGCCATGAACCGTGCCCTGCTGGCGCTGTACCCCGGCGCGGTGCTGGTGGTGGACATGTCCGGTGACCACCGGCATGCCCCCGTCGGAGCTGTCACGGCAGCCGCGGCAACGGCACAGGGCGCCGCCGGCGTAGTGGTCGACGGCGTCGCCACGGACCTCCCGGAGCTCCGGGCCACCGGCCTTCCGGTGTTCTCCCGCGGCACGTCATGCCTGACCACCAAACGGATTCACCACGACGGTTCCGCCGTCAACGTCCCCGTGATGTGCGGCGGCGTCGAGGTCCATCCCGGCGACTGGGTGCTGGGCGACGACAATGGCGTGATCGTGCTGACCCAGGAAGAGGCGACAGCTGTCCTGGAGCGGGCACTGGCATCGGACGCGGCGGAGCCGGAACTGCTGGCACGGATCGCCGCGGGTGAACCACTCGAATCGCTGCTCGTGCACTGAAGCGTCTGACCGCCGCACGCTGCCAACCCACGCGCTGCCAGCAGCGTGCTGGCTGGCAGCGTGCGGCGATTAACCGGCACCGGGACCCCAGTCGAGTTGAGGCTTCTGGGGCGAGCACGAACCGGCGTGCCCGCTCAGCTGGTGACGTCAGACCCCAGGACTTCACCGAGGGCTCGAACGGAATCGGCCTGTTGACGCTGGTAGAGCTCGTTCGGGTCTGCCACGGTCCGTCCGACGATTTGCGACATCATCGAAATGTCGACGTCCGTGCCGGTCTGGGCGTCGTCGCGGGTTCCCTCGTCAGTGAGGTTGGACTGGAAAATCCCGGCGGCGGACCGTGGCAGGAAGTCCTCATAGACGATTGGTTCAAGGAGTGCGACGCCGTTTTCAATCAGCACGTCCAGAGACACCGTGCGCCCCTGCAGGGAACCGCCGTAATGCGCCGCCAAGGCGTCGTCGTCGACCGCGTAGGTGAAGTAGGCCAGCTTCTTCAGCGCCAGCTCTTTCTCGGTACGGGGTAGGCTTTCCTCCCAGACTCCCCGGGCAACGTCGACGCGGACGCCGTGGCCCTCGCCTGCGGCCAGGCGGCGGTCGGTTTCCGCGGCCATCCGGTCGTAGAGGCCACGTCCGGCCGGGGTGAGCGCGATGCCGCGCTGTTCGACTTCGCCGAAACGAACGCGCAATGCTCCAGGAGCCACAGTTCCGTCTTCGAAGCGGAAGGTCCGTTCTTCGGCGAGGGCGCGGAAGGAGGTCTGGCGCAGCAGAATGTCCGGACCATCCCAACGCGGCGGCCCTTGGATCTCGTCGATCATGGTGATCCCGCTGGCCTCCATCCGTGCGTAGAGGTCGTCAATGTCAAGGACCCTGGGGGTGAGGTGGTTGATGTGGGTGGTGGTCACGCCGCCGATGTCCGCGGCGACCGCCGAGACGGCTTCGAGCTTCCTGTACCAGGCTTTGTCGACGGGGTCGTCGGAAAGTTTGAAGGCGGCAGTAGAGAGATCAAGGAGCCGAGTCCCGTCAGTCTCGTCTAGGCCGGCATTGGAAGCGGACTTGTCGGCCAGCTCCAGAAGCTCATCGGGGAACAGGGTACGGGCGCCGATGAACTCGCGCAGGCGTTCTTGAAGTTCCTCGGTGAAGAAACGGGGGTCGTCGGCAGCGAGCATGGAGGTGAAGACTCGGAACGGGTTCCGGGCCAGTTCGTCGCGGTCCACCGGGCGGAATGCGGTGGAGACGACGGGGACTGATGACTTGGACGCGTCCCGCAGGTCATAGAAGCCCACGGGGTGCATTCCGAAGCCAGCGAAAACATGGGCGACCTGGGCCATTTCTTTGGCAGATCCAACTCGGATGGCTCCGTGGCGTTCGGCGGTGACCCGGGCGATGCTGCCAAGTCGCTCCGCTTCAGCGCCTTTGCGCCTGAGGAAGTCTTCATTGACCTCGGTGGATACCTCAACAAGAGTGTTGTAGGCGGGCACTTCTTCTCCGTACATGACGGACAGCCTGCGGGCGAATTCGGCCCGTAGCTGCCATAGCTCAAGGAATGACATTAAGTTCCTTCCGGTTTGGCAGTAGGAGCTACGTGCCGGGGCAGCCTTCGATAATAACTGGCCCAGTCGCATGGTTTGGTGCTTCCGCTTGCGGGGTGTGCGCCGAAGGCCAACGATGAATGCGAGGATCCAGGTCTGTTCGGCGGCCCCAATCCGCCCTAACGCCGGTGCTGTCCGAAAAAAATACATGCCGAGGATCCTCGTAGGTCATTGTCCGAGAGCCGGCCGCCGACGATTCAGTAATAGGAGGCCGGCACGGATGAACCACTGAAGGGGACCCGGCAAGAAGTTTTGCCTCCAGCCCGGCAGTCTTTAGCCATGGAAACATCGACAAGACCCTGACATTCAGGAATCGTTCGCAGCGTACCCTGCCACTCGTTCTCCCGGACGGCGGGATCCCCTCTTGAAGACCGTGCTGGAACTGCTCGATCTTTTGGGTGAGATTCAGTGCCGTTGCAGGTTTGATTCAAGGCCGGCCGCCCCGCAGAAGTGCCCGCAGGCCCGTCCCATCTCCGCGCCACGGCCTGAACCCACGTAATAGGCCGATGATCTGGCGTTGAGACTTTCGCCGAAGGCATTTTCGGAAACGGCCGGCCAGCCCTTTCGTCCCCTATGCGCCGCGCACGAGACCACCGTCGACCCAGATGGTCTGGCCGGTCATAAACGCAGCGTCGTCGCTGACCAGGAAGGCGAGGGCTCCGACCAGATCCTCCGGCTCCTCCACGCGCTTGATCGCCTGCAGCTGCGGCACGATCTCAAAGAACTCGGCAGGGCCAGATGCCGTGCCGGGGGTTCGCACGAGGCTCGGGCCAATCGCGTTAACCGTGATACCAGACTCGGCGAGCTCGGTAGCGGCGCCACGGGTAAGACCTATGACCGCCATCTTGGACGCAAAGTAGTGCGCGAAGCCGGTCATGACTAGGTTCACCGAATTGCTCACCATATTGACGATGCGCCCGTAGCCGCGCTCCTTCATGCCCGTCGAGTATGCCTGTATGCAGGAGAACACAGATTGCGCGTTGATAGTCATGGTCTGCTGGTACTGCGCCAGCGACATGTCTGCGAGCGGAACATTCGGGTAGATGCCGGCGTTGTTGACGAGGATGTCAACGGTCCCGACAGCGGCTTCGACCTCCGACACGCTTGCGAGCACAGCCTCGTGGTTGGTCAGGTCGAGTCGAATGCCCACGGCGTCGACGCCGAAGGCGCGGACCTCGTCGAGCACGGCGGAGGCGTCCGCCAGATCGAGGATCGCGATGTTGGCCCCCTCGCTAGCGAGGCGAAGCGCGTACGCGCGGCCCACGCCACTGGCCGCGCCCGTTACAACCGCGGTACGGCCTGTGAATCGTCCTGTCATGCCCTTGCTCCTTCTGTCTTGTTCTTACGCATTGCCCCGAGTGTCGAGGCAACTGCCTTGAGATAGTCATCGGTCATACTGTCGGCGTAACGCTGCTCCTCGGCCGAGCCGGGCTCAACTCCGGAGATTACGAGCGCGAAGCTGAATCGCAGGTGCAGATCGTCGTCCTCACCCTCGATCTCGTTGGCAATGGTGCCCAGGACCGGGCCCGCGATGCGCGTGAAGACGACCCGGCGCGGCTCGAGCAGTGTGATTCGTTCGCGGTGGGGCTCGCCGCGCAGCACTATGTCGCGGTCGAAGACCGTATCGCTGTGCCGTTCGGTGACAACACAGTCGGTCATAGCAGCGACGAACGGCAGCGCGTTGTTCGCTTTCAGGACAAGGCCGTCCCAAACGTCGGCACGTTTCAGCACGGGTTGGCCGTTTTCGTTGACCGGAAGGGACTGGCTGACGAAGATCATGGTTGCCTCCTCGGCGTGTTGAATGGTCAGGACGCGGCGAGTGCACTCAGCGGCGCGTAGATCGGGGCGACGTCTACCACGATCCGCCAATCAGAGATCTGGTCGCCGGTCCAGCGCAGGATGTCGACGCACGGCACCGTCACGACCTGGCCATCAAGGCGCGTGTAGTCCACGAGGAGCCACACAACAGTGACATCGGCTTCAACCTCCCACAGGTCCTGGATGCGGTGGCGGAGTCCGCCGATCGACGACCAGAAAGCCTCGACTCCTGCGATCACCGCATCGTGGCCGACAACCGACGGGTGATTGCCGAACGTGAAGACTACGTCGTCAGTGAGACCAGCGACGAAGCCGAAAGCGTTCTGGTTGTCTATAGAGTCGAGGGTTTCCTGCAAATTACGGGCCATGGTGCTTCTCCTTTGAAACGGTGTGGCGTGCTCTGGAATGAACCAGCGTGAGGCGTGTCGATATGCGGCCACACATTGCCGGACTTTTGACCGGGTTCGAATGACGCATCGATAGCTCAAAGTGTATGCAGTTGTACATGCAGGTCAAGCAATGTCCCGGTGAGCGGAACACAAGCAAAATAATGAGTGCACAAAGGTGACAACCGGCCTATGAGAACAACAGCTGTTGATCTCAGCGCAACTTCGCAGGGCTGGCGATTGGGTTTACAGCAGCTTGGCGGTCACGAGAGCGGCCCGATTCGGAACACCGTTGTCCGCTAACTCTTTCGCCCATTATCCCTCGAGGGCACCTTGATCCCATTAGCCCCGTGAGGCAGTTTCACAGGGGTCTATCGTCCGAATCGCCAAGATTCCCCGTCGGAGGACGAAGGTGGTCGATCGTCTCACTGGAGTCCGTGTTGATGCAGCCTCATTGGCGGGGCCTGGCAGCTTACCCCCGTCGGGGCGCCGATAGACGATAGGCTTACGGCATGACCCCAAGTCCCCGTATCATCGCCGAGGACTTCGCGGCGGCATGGAACGCGGCCGATCCTGTGGCGTTGGCGGCGCTCTTCGAAGAGGACGCCGACTTCGTCAACGTCGTCGGCCTGTGGTGGACAAACCGCAGGCAGATCCGGGACAACCATGCTTATGGCTTCCAGCACATGTTCCCGCACACTGTCATGGCACTTGAGCGCGTCACGGTTCGACAACTCGGGGCAGACGTTGCCGTTGTCCACGCGAGTTGGATAATGACCGGGCAGATCACGCCCGCTGGGGAAACGGCAGGGACCAGGCGTGGAGTCATCAGCTTCACTACAGTCCGGCAACAGACTGGGGGGTGGCTGGCGGTCAGTGCACAGAACACCGACGCCGTCCCGGGGATGCAAACTTACATTGCGACCAGCGAAGGACTAACGCCGGAGACTTACGCGGCCCGGCACGGCACCCGACCAGGGGCATAACGCCCACATCAGGATTCTAGTCAGGGTCAGTCTTTCGCTGCCGCGTGCTCCGATTCGCCTGCCAGGTTGGATTCGATCCGCTCCAGCAGCCGCATCGCCGTGGCGCGGTCTTCTTCGGCCAGTCCCGCCGTCGTCACCTCCTCCAGCCCCCGCCAGATCTCTTCCACCTGGTTCCGCAAGGCTTGCCCGGCGCGCGTGGCGCTCACCATGATGGTGCGGCGATCAACAGTTGAGGGTTTGCGCGTGACGAAACCAGATTGTTCCAGGCGCTGGAGCATTTTCGTAACGGTCGAAGGATCGAGGCCCAGCGTTTTGATCAGGTCCGTCTGACGCTGTTCCCCCTTCTCCCACAACGCCATCATCAGGACTTCCTGACCCGTGTAGAGCCCGGTATCACGCAACAGAGCCCCGGCAACAAGACGGTGAACCCTGGCGACGCGAAAAATGGCTTCACTAATGGGGGCACCTTCAATGGCGGGGACCGCCTCGTCGGCCGTATGAACTTTCCCACGTGCAGACATAACTACGACCTTCTTTCAGAGGGCAGCCAGGAGGGTTGGGGTTCCGGCACTGCCGTTGATCAACGCTTGGTCAACCAACAAGATTTTAGGCCATCTAAGGGAAGAACACGAGGAGCGCCGAAAATTCACCTACCCAGCGGGAATACTTTCCCAAAGCCCATAGTTGAAGAGATCATTGGCCGACCAACCAATCGGTTGAAGAGGGTGTTTCCCACCGGGAAGATACCCGCACCGTCACCCGCTAACCCACGACGTAGGAGAAACCACCATGTCCGAGCAGTCCTTTACCGCCCAGAACACCGCCATGCTGCTGATCGACCACCAGGTCGGCACGATGGGATGGGTCCGTTCCATCGAGTTCGACGAGCTCAAAGCCAACTCACTCGCCCTGGCCAAGACCGCCAAGGCCCTCGAGATCCCGCTGGTGCTGACCTCCTCCATGGAGGCATACGCCCAGGGTCCGCTGCTGTCCGAACTGGCGGATATCGCCCCCGAGGAGTTCGCCTCCCGCATTCAGCGCCAGGGCGTGGTGAACGCGCTCGATGACGAGAACTTCGCCGCAGCCGTCAAGGCCTCCGGCCGGCGCAAGCTGATCATCGCCGGCGTCACCAACGACGTCTGCACCGTCTACCCCACACTCACCGCACTGGCCGAAGGCTACGACGTCCAGGTCGTCGCCGACGCAGGAGGCTCCCCCACCACACGTGCCGACGAGATCGCCATCCGCCGGATGGAACGCGCCGGAGCCACCATCACCTCCACCAACCAGCTCCTGGCCGAACTCGCCGTCAGCTGGGCCAGCCCCGAAGGCACCGCCATCCTGCCCATCCTCAGCGAACTGCTCCCCCAGCAGTAACCACACGTCCGAAACAAACACCCCGTGGTCCAGCGGCGCCGGCCGGGCACACCCGAGCCGGCGCCACCCGCCACCGCCCTCGACATCCCCGCCGGGGTAGCCCGGAACCAATTTCACTCCCCCGGAAAGGCTTCACCATCATGCAGTTCGGAATATTCACCGTCGGTGACATCAGAACCGACCCCATCAGCGGTCAGACCCCCAGCGAACAGCAACGCCTGGAGATGATGGTGGCCCTCGCCGAGAAGGCCGAGGAAGTCGGCTTCGACGTCTTCGCCACCGGAGAACACCACAACCCACCCTTCGTGGCTTCCTCACCGACGACACTGCTCGGCTACATCGCCGCCAGAACCAAACGCATCATCCTCTCCACCTCAACAACCCTGATCACCACCAACGACCCGGTCAAAATCGCCGAGGACTTCGCCGTCCTGCAGAACCTCTCCGGCGGCCGCGTCGACCTCATGATGGGACGCGGAAACACCGGCCCCGTCTACCCCTGGTTCGGGAAAAACATCAGCGACGGCATCCCGCTCGCCATCGAAAACTACGCCCTCCTGCACCAGCTCTGGCGCAAAGACGTCGTCAACTGGCAGGGAAAGTTCCGCACACCCCTCACCGCCTTCACCTCCACCCCCCGACCACTGGGAGGAATCCCGCCCTTCGTATGGCACGGCTCCGTCCGCAGCCCCGAGATCGCCGAACAAGCCGCCTACTACGGCGACGGCTTCTTCGCCAACCACCTCTTCTTCCCCAAAAACCACTTCGTCAACCTCGTCAACCACTACCGCGACCGATACGAGTTCTACGGACACGGCACACGCGA